>JBMUCX010000154.1:0-5488 GCA_049458915.1 Ilumatobacteraceae bacterium | reverse complement strand
TCGTCGCCGGGGCCCCTTCGGCGTTTTCCCGGGTGTCGTCCGCAGTTCTTCCTCCGGGGACGGTCGTGGTCTAAGGTTCGACTCCTTGTTCGCCTACGTCACCCGTCGCATCCTCGCCACGATCCCGCTGCTGCTGATCGCGCTGTACCTGGTCCATGTCGGGGTGTCGACGACGACCGACCCGAGGGCACCGTTCTACACGTGCCTCCCTCGCTGCCAGGAGGGGTTCGATGCGATCACCGAGCAGTACAACCTCGACCAGAGCATCTGGATCCGCCCGTTCGGCTGGTTCGGGCGGGCACTGCAGGGTGACCTCGGATTCTCGGAAGCGTTCGGTCAGCCCGTCACCGAGATCCTGTGGGACCGCGGCGTCAACACGGCGATGATCGCGATCCCGGCCTTCGTGGTGGGGACCGTCCTCGCTCTGCTGCTGTCGGTGTACTCCGCCAGGCGCCAGTACACCTTCGGTGACTACTTCTTCACCGGTTTGAGCTTCTTCGGGATCGCGTTTCCGTCGTTCGTGTTGGCACTCCTGTTGCAGCACATCTTCGGCGTCCGACTGGAGGATTGGTTCGGCATCAAGCCGTTCAACACCGGACGCAAGACCGGTGAGAACCTGCTCGAGTTGGCGCGTGATGTCACGCTTCCGGCGACCTCGCTGATGATCCTGGGAATCGCCGCCGACAGTCGGTTCGGACGAGCGTCGATGCTCGAGACCCTCAACCAGGACTACATCCGAACCGCCCGGGCCAAGGGGGTGCCGGAGCGGCGAGTGGTCTGGAAGCACGGTCTCCGCAATGCGCTGATCCCCCTCGTGACGCTCTGGGCGTTGAACCTGTCCGGCCTCCTCGGCGGAGCCGTGGTCACCGAGTCGATCTTCTCCTGGCCCGGCCTCGGCCCGGCGTTCCTCCAGGCGCTCGGCAAGCCGGACCTCGATCTCCTGCTCGGCTACGTGATGCTGACCGGCGTCATCGTGATCGTCTTCAACCTCGTCGCCGACATCTTGTACGGCATCCTCGACCCCAGGATCAGGTTCGACTGACATGAGCGCCACCACTGACCACGACAACGCTGCGACCCTCGCTGCAGCCGACGACCTCGAGGGCCTGTCCGAGAAGCCGAAGAGCTTCGGGCGACTCGCCTGGGAACGTTTCATCAACCACCGACTCGCATTGGTCGGGTTGTTCGGCCTGGTGCTCATCGCGGTCGCGTTCTTCGTCGGTCCGACGTTCTCGGACTACGCCGTCGACGACTTCGACGTGCTGAACCGGCGATCCGGACCGACGTGGGATCATCCCTTCGGCACCGACGAGATCGGTCGGGACCTGTTCGTCCGGACGGCGCAGGGCGGCCAGTACTCGATGCGGATCGGCCTGCTGGCGGCGACGACATCGACCATCATCGGCACGATCCTCGGCGCAACGGCGGCGTACTTCGGGCGAGCGGTCGATCAGGTGATCTCCCAGGTCATCAACCTGCTCCTCGTCGTACCGGGACTGATCGTGCTCGCCGTGTTCGCACTCAAGTTCGGGTCGAGTTGGTGGCGACTCGCTCTCGTGCTCGCCGGGCTCGGGTGGGTTCGAATCGCCCGTGTGGTGCGTGGCGTGGTGATGTCCCTGAAGGAGCAGGAGTACATCATGGCGGCCCGAGCGGCGGGTGCATCTCACGCCCGGATCATCTTCCGACACATCGTGCCGAACGTGATCGGTGTCGTGGCCGTCGAGGTCACCCTGCTGATCGGCTCGACCATCGTGCTCGAGTCCACGCTGTCGTTCCTCGGACTCGGGGTGAAGCCTCCCGAGACCTCGCTCGGCCGACTCGTCGCCGACGCCAAGGGCGACATCGACAACGATCCGATCCGGGTGCTGACCCCCGGGATCATGATCGTGTTGATCGTGTTGTGCGTGAACTTCCTCGGTGACGGTCTCCGTGATGCGCTCGACCCCCGTTCGAAGGTGGAGCGCGACGCATGAGTGCTGCTGAACCATTGCTCGTGGTCGAGGGCCTGAGCGTCGGCTTCCCGACCAAGACCGGGATCGTGCAGGCGGTCACCGACGTCAGTTTCGAACTCCGTGCCGGCGAGGTGCTCGCCGTCGTCGGCGAATCCGGTTCGGGAAAGTCCGTCACCGCACTGTCGATCATGCGACTGCATTCCAAGTCCACACGCATCAGCGGGTCGGTTCGCTTCGACGGGCGTGAGGTGCTGACCCTGAGCGACGAGGAGATGCGTCGGATGCGGGGGAGCGAGATCGCGATGATCTTCCAGGACCCGATGACGGCGCTGAACCCGGTGTTCTCGGTCGGAGAACAGATCGTCGAAGCCATCCGCATCCACTCGTCGGCGACGAAGGAGCAGGCGTGGGCCCGGGCGGTCGAGCTCCTCGACCTCGTCGGTGTCCCGGAGCCGAAGCGTCGGGCTTCGCAATACCCGCACGAGTACTCGGGTGGGATGCGCCAGCGGGCGATGATCGCGATGGCGATCTCGAACGACCCGAAGCTCTTGATCGCCGATGAGCCCACCACGGCGCTCGACGTCACGGTTCAAGCCCAGGTCATGGAAGTCCTGCGGGACGTCCAGGAGGCGACGGGATCGGCGATCATGCTCATCACCCACGATCTCGGCCTCGTCGCCGGGTCCGCCGATCGGGTGCAGGTCATGTACGCCAGTCGCCTGATGGAAACCGGCTCGATCGACGAGATCTTCTACGAGTCCCGGAACCCGTACACACGAGCGCTGCTCGATTCGATCCCTGACCTCGAAGGGCTGAAGGACGAGTTGCGCCCGATCCCCGGGAACCCGCCGAGCCTGCTCAACCCGCCGATCGGCTGTCCGTTCCGGCCGCGCTGTAGCGAGGCGGTCGACCAGTGCCGTGAGGTGATGCCCGAGCTGGTCTCGGTCGGGGTCGGCCACGCGAGTCGATGCCACCGGGCGACGGAGTTGACACCGCACAGCGCGGGGGTGCAGGCATGAACGAGCTCGTCGACGATCCGGCGTTCGACTCCGGGGCGGTACCCGAGCACATGCCCGCCGATGCCCCGTTGCTGCGCGTCGAGCACCTCGTCAAGGAGTTCCCGATCCGAGCCGGCGTGTTCCGACGGGAGATCGGTCAGGTCAAGGCCGTCTCCGACGTCAGTTTCGAGCTCTATCGGAACGAGACGCTGGGCGTCGTCGGTGAGTCCGGCTGCGGGAAGTCGACGCTCGGCCGTTCGCTGCTCCGCCTCGTCGAGCCGACGTCGGGTCGGGTGATGTTCGGAGAGGTCGACGTCACGGCGGCGTCGAGGTCCCAGTTGCGGAACTTGCGCCGCGATCTGCAGATGGTGTTCCAGGATCCGTATGCGTCGCTCAACCCCCGGATCCCGGTGCGGGACATCATCGGCGAGCCGATGCGGATCCACGGGTTCTCGAAAGCGGAAACCCGTGACTGGGTGGCCGATCTGCTCAAGCGGGTTGGACTCCTGCCCGAGCACGGCAATCGATACCCGCACGAGTTCTCGGGCGGGCAACGGCAGCGAATCGGTATCGCTCGCTCGTTGGCCCTCCGGCCGAAGGTGATCGTCCTCGACGAGCCGGTGTCGGCGCTCGACGTGTCGATCCAGGCCCAGGTGCTCAATCTGCTCGACGAGATCCAGGACGAGTTCGATCTCAGCTACGTCTTCATCGCGCACGACCTGTCGGTGGTGCGGCACGCGAGCGATCGGGTGGCGGTGATGTATCTCGGTCGTATCGCCGAGCTCGCCGACCGGAACGGGCTCTACGACCAGCCGGCTCATCCGTACACCCAGTCGCTCCTGTCGGCCGTTCCGGTCGCTGATCCGCGGCGGGAGCGTGCCCGGCGCCGGGTCATCCTCCAAGGTGACGTCCCGAGTCCGGCGAATCCGCCATCGGGCTGCCGGTTCCGGACGCGCTGTCCGATCGCCCAGGAGCGATGTGCTTCCGAGACGCCGGAGTTGCAGCAGGTGGCGGATGGGCATCAGGTCGCATGCCATTTCCCGCTCGTGGGGGGCGAGAGCCTCATCGATCGGGTGGCATCGATGGGTCGGACCGTCGACATCGCCGGTACCTGACGTCCGGTCGTGACCTTCGACGACGCAACGATCGAGCGGTCGGTGACCCTCCACTCCACGTGGCGTCACGTGGTCGGGTCCTTCCTCGGTGCGGGCGTGGTTGCGTCGGCGGGATCGGGCGCCGTCGCGGCGGTCGGTTCCCGGCCGGTCCCCGTCGTGCTCGCAGTGGCCGGCTGGGTGGCGTTGCTCGCCGTCGCCGTCGACGTACCGATCGCGACGAGGTTCTCCGAGCGCTGGGTCGAGCGCCGGATGCTGCTTCGACGCCAGCGGAGTGAGTGGCGAGCCGACGACAGATTGACCAGGGTCCGGCCGTCGGTGCTGCGATTCGAGCGCACCTTGCAGCACGGAGGGTTGGTGCTCCGGCGTGGGCGACGCCGATACCTGCTCGTCGATCGGAGCGAGAGCGCTGCGGAGTTCGATGCGTTGGTGGAAGTGCTCGAGTCCGGCCCGTCCCCAGTGGTCCATCTCGGGGCGTCCATGTTGCCGCGCCCGTCGGACCGTGTCCCGCCGACCTGGTTGTATCGACGTCGCCGTTGGCGGCCGCATCCCGGCGTCGACCGCTAGCATGCAGATTCGTGCGTGACGTCGTGATGTACATCGTGTTGGTGGTCAACATCGTGTCGATGATCGCCCTGATCGCTGGCATCTTGATGCACAGCGGACGTGGCGGCGGTCTGTCCGACATGTTCGGTGGCGGTGGGAGTGCCGCCCTCGGCTCGACGGCTGCCGAACGGAACCTCAACCGGATCACCCTCGTCTTCGCACTCGTTTGGATCCTCACCGTGATCGCGTTGAGTTTCCTCATGGTGCGAACCTGAGTTCGGGCTGTAGCCTCGCACCACAGTCACGTCGGAGTGGCGGAATGGCAGACGCGCTAGCTTGAGGTGCTAGTGCCCTACTAATGGGCGTGGGGGTTCAAGTCCCCCCTCCGACACCAGTTGAAACTCCCCGAGAGGCATCCGCCCGGGTTGAGAATTCCGTGATGACAATTCCGCGTCGACTCGGCCCGTCCTCCGAGTAGCGCGTTGCTGTGAACCGACGAACCGCTGGAGCAGTGCTTCGGAGAATTTGAGCCTACTCAGTCGGCAACGTTCTCTCGCTCGCGTCCCGCCGGTTACGTGTTTGTCTCTGCGTCGCAAGGTATTGACAAGTTGGCGCTGCCAGTGTCACCGCCACGCATGTCCGAATCGTGCGGCTTGTTGTACTTCCCATTCGGCGCTCACTAACGACAACTCCTCGGAGGTAAGGGACATGGTCAAGATCTTGAAGACGGGTTTGTGGCTGCGGTTGTTCGCCGCGATGGGGCTCATCGGTGGGCTCAGCAATATCGCCACGGCTGAGGATTGGGCTGAGGATCAGTGGGGCACGTTGAGTGGTCGAGAACTCGACATCGCGGCTGGCCTCGAGTTGACCTGGGGAATCA
>JBMUCX010000153.1:0-5505 GCA_049458915.1 Ilumatobacteraceae bacterium | reverse complement strand
ACCTGACGGAGCACGGGTGCCATCTTCTGGCTGACACGCCCGGCGACGATCATGATGTCGGCCTGCCGAGGCGAGGCCCGGAAGACCTCCATGCCGAAGCGGGAGATGTCGTAGTGGGCGGCACCGGTCGCCATCATCTCGATCGCGCAGCAGGCCAGACCGAACGATGCCGGCCACGACGAGCGTGACCTCGACCAGTTGATGAGGTCCTCCAGGCGTGCGGTGATCGCATTGTGTCCGAGTCCACCGATGCCGTCGTTCAGAATGTCATCGACGATTCCCACGAGTCCTCCTCAGGCCGCTTCCCCGTCGGGGCCGACATCGCGACCCTCGGTACCGACTCGCCGGATGGTGGTCGTCGAACTCCGACTGGACGACACCATCGCCGCTTGCACTTCGAGATTCCGATACCGCTGTGCCGGTCCCCACTCCAGACCGCCCCGGGCGACCTCGTAGACGAACGTCAAGAAGAAGATCGCCGAGAACAGGGCGATCGCCCAGAATCCGAACCAACCCAGGGCACCCTGTTCGACGGCGTACGGGTACAAGAAGATGATCTCGATGTCGAACATGATGAACAGCATCGCGACGATGTAGAAGCTCACCGGGAACCGCTCGGGTGGCTCGCGACTCGGCACGATGCCGCACTCGTAGGGCGCCTCCTTGGCGACCGACGGACGACGTGGGGCGAGCAGTCTGGACGCAGCGAAGCTGAGCGCGCCGAAGACCACGGCGAGCAGCATCAGCACCACGAGCGGCAGGTACTGGCCCATGGATCAGGCCGGGAGCGCTTTGCGGGCCAGGTTCTCGGCGACGAACCGGTCGCGGCGATGCAGCAGCCAACACATCCCGAGGAACACGATCGTGGAACCGATCGTGATGTAGGCCGCCGGTTCGCGCAGCGAGCCCAGATCGCGGATCATGTAGACGTACTGGCGTTGCCGGCTGTCATCGACCTCTGGTGCGATCGGGGCACGCCCCGGCTCCTCGCGGAGTTCGACCAGCGGTGCGACCTCGACGAGGGTGTAGTAGGGCTTCTTGAAGAACGCCAACTGGTCGAACTCTCCATTCGGCCCGAACTTCGGCCACGCCGACTCCTTCGGAGGGTCGACCTCGAACACGCTGGTGACCTTGAACTCGCCGGCGGAGAATGCACCTTCCTCCTCGAGGAAGACGGCCGCCGATGCCTCGGCCTGACCGAATTCGGGCGCCGACGACGCGACTCGGGTCCAACCCTGCGACGCCAAGTTGTCGGCGACGGCCGCCGATGCCTCGGCCGGGTCGTCGTCCTCGGTGAAGCCGATCGGCTCGTCGACCACACCTGCCTGATAGAGCAGGTCGACCTCCTGGATCACCGTGCGACCGGGAACTTGCTGCCACGAGGCGAGTTCGCCCTGCAGGCCGATCCCGTAGATCCACCACACCCCGCCCATGAGCGCCATCCAGCCGGCGAGACCGGCCATCGAGATCAGAAAGCCGAGGCGAGCACCGACGTTGGTTCCGAGGATGAGGTACACCGATCCCATCCACACGGCGGTACCGATCAGCACGGTCAGGATGCCGCGGAGTTCGGGCTCCCAGTTGATCGCCAGCAGCGACGCCGACATCACAGACTCCTCACGTATTCGACGACGGCACGAAGTTGCTCGTCGGTCAGCATGGCACCGAAGCCCGGCATCCGACCGCTCCCCTGGCCCTGGACACCGTACTTCGCCCCGTAGACCGAGCCATTGGCGATGAAGCTGTAGAGGTCGGACTCGAGGGGGAAGTGCTCGTTCACGGCTCCGCCGGTGAGATTCCAACCGAGGCCGCCCGAGCCGGGCTCTCCGGGCTCTCCCCAACTCCACCCCGGTGTGTGGCACCGAGCGCAACTGAACGCCCCACCCGCCAGATCGAGGTTGAACAACGCCTCGCCGTAGGACCAGTCGTTCTGCTCCATGAGTTGCTGCGCACGGGTGTCGATGTCGCCCTGGAGGTCGCTCGGCAGATGGCCGGACGGGCACGCCTTCGGGTCGCCCTCACCCTCGGCGCACCCCTCTCGCTCGATCTGGAAGTCACGCATGTAGGCGATCAGGGTGTCGATCTGCTGGTCGTTCATCGGGCCTCCGCCGTCGAGACCCCAGGGGGACATCGGCGAGAACGGGCGTCCGTACACGAGGATGAAGCGGACCTCGTCCTCGTCGAAACGGTAGAAGACCGTGTTCAGTGCGGGAGCGATCCAGTTCACGGCGGTGGTCGCACCGGTCGCCGGATCGGTGATGTTGTACGCCGCGACACCGCCACCGCCGTTCGCTCCGTGGCAGCCGGCGCAGTTGAACCCGCCATCGGCGGTCGGGGCGTACAGACGTGATCCCCACTCGACGAAGATCTCCTCCTGCGCCGCCTGGGCACCGGCCTGGCGACTGGGCTCGAGAATCCAGTAGAGCGGCAGGGCCACGACGGTGATCACGAGCAGGATCACGCCGATCCCGAGCACTCGGGTGAGGCGCGGTCCTTCGAGCGTCTCGTCGTCGAAGTAGGTCTTGCGGTTGGCGGCGAGTTCGATCTCCGAGCCGATCTCGTCGCGGGCCTGGCGCAGGTTCAGCCAGGCGTAGACGACCCAGCCACCGAGAATGACGGTGAACAGCAGCCAGGCGATCGACGTGGTGGTGAGTGCGATCATGAGAACTTCCTGAAGGGGTCGGGGGACGGACAGCGAGACGTCATCAGTGGTCGGATGCCCCGACGCAGTGCGGACCTTCGGCTTCCTGGCCGGTCGTGTTCGTACCGATCGGCGGTCCCTGGATCACATTGCCGGTGTCGATGGTGACGTCGCCGGCGGGCGAGAACTCGAGCGGGAAGTGATCGAGTCCGCGAGGAGCCGGACCACCCTTCTTCTCACCGACCCGGTTGTACTGCGACCCGTGACAACCGCACTCGAACCATTGGCTCGAGGTGCACTGCGGCACTCGACACCCGAGGTGCGGGCACTTCTGCCAGTGGGCGATGAGACCACGCTCGAGGCCGGGCAACATTGCAGCGTTGTAGACGGCCTGGGCCTTCGGGAGCGCCTCGACCGGGTACTCCGTCACCCACGCCCGCGCTTCGGGGGCGTAGAAGAAGCCGTCACCGGCACGGATACCCGAGACGATGTCGTCGTACCGACCGATCGGGACCTTGCCACCGAAACCACCGGTCTTGGTCGGCCACAAGAAGGCGACGAAACTCGCCGCGGAGAAGGTGCCGATCCCGGCGGCCATCAGTGAAATCGTCGCCCGGTTGAAGAACTGACGCCGACTGACACCGAGCGCCTCGGGGTCGGGGGGCGACCACGGAGCCAGTTCGGCCCCGGAGTCGACCGTGGCCAAACCGGTGCCGGTGCGGGCGGCGACACCCTCGGCCTCGGCGACCGCAGCCGAACGCGCCTCGGACGTCGTGGCCGATGCGCGAGCGGTCGAGTCTCGGCGCACCGTCTCGGCGCTCAGCGCGCCGGCGCCGCGAACGTCGGAGCGTCGGGCGAGCGTCATGAACCCCCCGGCGCCGAGCCCGACGATCGCTCCGACGACGAGGATGATGACAGCGGTTGCACTCATTGGTTCGTCTCCTTCCGACAGATCACAGTTCGAAGAACAGGCCGTCTCGCCATGGCAGGGTGAAGTTGAAGCCCGGACCACGGAAGAACGAGCCGATCATCACGAGCACCGCCCAGAACATGAGGTGCACGGTCATCAGCGAGATGGCGAACTTGCGGTCCTCCGGCTTGTTCGACGGGTTCTTGTCGATGTACGGGGCGAAGATCAGGACGATCAACCCCACGCCCGGAATCGTCACCCCGGCCACCATCGGGTGGAACATCGTCAGGAGTTCCTGCAGGCCGAGGAAGTACCACGGCGCCTTGGACGGGTTCGGTGTCTGGTTCGGGTTGGCGAGCTGCAGCAACGGCGCATTCACCCAGATCGAGAACAGGAACGTGAACAGCAGGCAGGCGAGAGCCGCCACGAACTCGGCCGCCAGCAAGTGGGGCCACGTGTGGACCTTGTCGACCGGCTGTGCCTTCACGTCCTGGATCGATCCGGACTTGACGACCGTCAGCAATCGTTGCGTGTGGCCACCAGGGCCGGCACCGACGGGGACGCCGCCTGCTGCAGGGCCAGCGGCGACCACCGCGGCCACCTTTTCCTGGACGGCGACACCGCCACCGCCCTCCGCCTCGGCAGTCTTCTGCTTGGCCGCCTTGCTCCGTTCGAGCAGGTGGGCCGGGATCCGGGAGTCGGTCGCCGCTTCGTCGGCGCCACCCGATGATGCCGCGGGCGCCTGCTCGGAAGCAGCCTTCTCACGAGCCTGCTGGGCCCGCTTGAGGAGATGTTCGGGGATTTCGGTCATCGCTGATGCCTCCGATCAGAGCGGTCCACTGATGCCGCCGTCCTTGCGGACCCGCCAGAAGTGGATTGCCATGAAGATCACGATCACGAACGGGAAGAACAACACGTGGAGCACGTACCACCGCAGCAGGGTTTCCGGTCCGATCTCGGCTCCACCGAGCAACACGAAGCGGACGTCCTGGCCGAACACGGGGGTGTACCCCATCATGTTGGTGCCCACGGCGACGGCCCACAGGGCCAACTGGTCCCAGGGGAGCAGGTAGCCGGTGAACGACAGCAAGAGCGTCAACTTGAGCAGCATGACCCCGATGACCCAGTTGAACTCGCGGGGTGGCTTGTAGGCGCCGTGGTAGAAGACGCGGGCCATGTGCAAGAACACCGACAGCACCATCAGGTGGGCGCCCCATCGGTGCATGTTCCGGACGAGGAGTCCGAAGGTCACCGACGTCTGCAGGGTCGAGATGTCGTTCCACGCCGCCGTCGCCTCGGGCCGGTAGAAGAACATCAAGAAGATGCCCGTCACCGTCAGCAGGATGAACAAGAAGAAGCTGAGCCCTCCGAGGCACAGGGTGTAGCTGACTTTGACGGCGTGCCGCTTCACCTTGACCGGATGCAGGTGGTAGAGCACCGAGTTCATGATCACGTAGCTGCGGTTTCGCGGGCTGTCGGAGTAGCCCTTGCGGAAGATCGATCCGGGTCGGAACACGCTGTTCCAGACCTGGCCGCCCTGGACGCTGTCAACCGTCTGCTGGACCCGGTCCTTGATGGTGGGCTTGGGGGTGTCGTCGATGATCTTTGCCATGTCTCTTCCCGATCGGAGCTTGTCAGAACCTCATGCCATAGCCGTAGCCATGGTTGTTGGTACGGGCGTGGGAATCACCGGCCGCCGTCGGCTGGCCGGCCTTGCCGAGGATGATGACCCCGGTGGGGCAGCGGTCGACGCACAAGGCGCACCGCGTGCAGATGTCGTCGTCGATGATGAACACGACATGATCGGACGGATCCTCGCCGGGTTGCTCGGTGCCGTCGGCCTCGACGATCGCGTCGGGACTGACCATGTGGATGCATTTCCACGGGCAGATGTCGACGCAGCCCTCGCACATGATGCACTCGGTCTGGTCGATGTGGATGAACTGCTTCGGCT
>JBMUCX010000152.1:0-5551 GCA_049458915.1 Ilumatobacteraceae bacterium | reverse complement strand
CCCCCCCCCCCCCCCCGCATTCGGCGGGGTGGGGATGCCGTCCGAAGCAGGTGTTCGGCGGCGATACTTGCCGCAGATGACCGACGTCACGTTCGATCCGAGACGCCCGCTGCGGGGCTCGTCCACGCTGAGCAAGGTCCCCTACCTGCCCGGCCTGGACGGCCTGCGCGCCATCGCCGTGATCGCCGTGATGGTGTACCACGCCGACCCGGACTGGTTGAGCGGAGGATTTCTCGGCGTCGAGGTGTTCTTCGTGATCAGCGGGTACCTCATCACACTGCTGCTGATGGCCGAGTTCGAACGGACCGGACGGGTGAACCTCGTCGAGTTCTGGATCCGGCGAGCCCGACGTCTGCTCCCGGCGCTGTTCCTGATGCTGTTCCTGCTGCTCACGTACAGCTGGATCTTCCGCTGGGACACGTTGGGCAAACTGCGCGGCGACCTGATCGCCGGGATCTTCTACGGATCGAACTGGTACCAGATCTGGGTCGGACAGGGCTATGCGGCCGTGAACGACTTCGCACCACTGCGCCACTTGTGGAGCCTCGCGGTGGAGGAGCAGTTCTACCTGGTCTGGCCGATCGTCATGGCGCTCGCGCTGCGCGGACGAGGCACTCGCCGCCTCGCTCGCGTCGCCGTCGTGTTCGTCGTGATCGCTGTCGTCGTCGCGGTCGCCACGGCGGTCCTGTTCCGGTCCGGACGTGTCGGAGAGTGCGCAGCGACACCCGAGGCCTACTGGACACTGGGTGACCGGTGCATCGAGAAGGCGAACGCGCTCTACCTCTCCACGATCACTCGCTCGAGCGGACTCCTGCTCGGAGCAGCCTTCGCCATCATGTGGCGGCCGGTCGCCATCCTTCGAGGGCCGCTTCGAAATGCCTCGCGGGTGCTCGACGTCCTCGCGGTGGCGGGCCTCGCAGCGCTCGCCCTGCTGCACTGGCGACTCCAGTTCGTCGGACCGTTCGGACCCGACCCGTGGCTGTTCCGAGGTGGCTTCCTCCTGACCGGGATCGCAACACTCGTCCTCATCGCGGCCGTGACCCATCGCTACACGGCCATGTCGACCCTGCTCGGAAATCCGCTCCTGCGATGGGTCGGGACCCGGTCGTATGGTCTGTACCTGTTCCACTGGCCGATCTACCAAGTCATCCGCGAGGTCGCCGGGAACGTGCTGACGCTCAGCGAGTTCGCCGTGGCGATGCTGGCGACCGTCGTGGTCACCGAGTTGTCGTTCCGGTTCGTGGAGATGCCGATCAGGACCCGCCAGTTCGCCGACCGCTGGCGTGCCTGGACACGCTCGCTCGACCCGATGTCCCGACTGGTGGTGCGCAACGCCGTCGTCGTCGTCGCTGTCGTGGCGTTGCTGGGGTCGCTCTTCGTCGCCCTCGCCGATGTCCGGCCGAACGACGTCGAGCGGGCGGCCGCCGACAATCGGGACTCGATCACGTCGCTCGACGCGATCTTGAGGCCGGCGTCCGTCGCCGACGCGGCCGCCCCGGTCACGGTCGATCCACGGGAAGTGACCGAACCATCGACATCGGCGGAGATCGACCCCACCCCGGGCGCGACCACCCCGACGGTGTCGGTGGTGACCGATCCGTCGTCCCCGGCTGCGGCGACGATCCCGCCCGTCCCGACGACCCCGTTCGATCCTGCGAGTCCGATCGATCCGGCCGGCACGACCAGCACTTCCACGACCATCGCGTTGCCGACCGGTCCGGTGGACTACCTGGCGATCGGCGACTCGGTCATGCTCGGCGCGGCGAACGTGCTCTCGGGTCGCGGCTACGTCGTGAACGCCGAGCAGAACCGTCAGATGATCGACATGGTCCCCCTGTTCCAGCAACTCGGTGCGTTGGACCTCTTCGGGGATCCCGTGATCATCCACCTCGGCACCAACGGCCCGATCAGTCGGGAGACCCTCGACGCACTCCTGGCGCCGCTGGCCGATGTGCCGAACGTCGTGCTCGTGAACGTCCGGGCCAATCGGTCGTGGACCGAGCGGAACAACGCGATCCTCGCCGAGCGCGATGCACCCGGCGACAACATCATCCTCGTCGACTGGGCGACTCGATCCGACGAGTGCCCGGGCAACTGCTTCGCGGCCGACGGCATCCACCTGACGGCGGAGGGAGCGCGCTTCTACGCCAGCCTGATCGGTGACGTGACCGGTCTCTGACGGGGATCGGTGCGTTGGGCGGGGGCCCCATCCGGGGCCTACGCTCGGGGTCATGACGTCTCCCGTTCGTGTCGCAGTCACCGGTGCCGCTGGCCAGATCGGCTACTCCCTCCTGTTCCGGATCGCCTCGGGTTCGATGCTCGGACCCGACACCCCGGTCGTGCTCCAGTTGCTCGAGATCACCCCGGCGCTCGGTGCGCTCGAGGGCGTGAGGATGGAACTCGACGACTGCGCGTTTCCGCTCCTCGCGGACGTCGTCTGCACCGACGACGCCGACACGGCGTTCGGTGATGCCGATGTCGCACTGCTCGTCGGCGCGATGCCTCGCAAGGACGGCATGGATCGTTCCGACCTGCTCTCGGCGAACGGTGGGATCTTCAAACCCCAGGGCCAGGCCCTTTCCCGATCGGCCAAGCGCGACGTCAAGGTGCTCGTGGTCGGTAACCCGGCCAACACCAATGCGTTGATCGCCATGAGCAACGCTGCTGATCTCGCCCCGAAGCAGTTCACCGCGATGACACGACTCGATCACAACCGGGCGATCAGCCAGCTCGCCGCTCGGCTCGGTGTCAGCGTCAACGCAGTGAAGAAGATGACGATCTGGGGGAACCACTCGAACACGCAATACCCCGACCTGTTCCACTGCGAGGTCGACGGCCGCAGCGCCTACGAGGCCGTCGGTGATCACGACTGGTACGACCAGACGTACATCCCGACGGTCGCGACCCGCGGCGGTGCGATCATCAAGGCGCGTGGTGCCTCGTCAGCGGCCTCGGCCGCGAACGCCGCCGTCGACCACGTTCGTTCCTGGGTCCTCGGTACCCCGGACGGCGACTGGGTGTCGATGGGCGTCCCGTCGGACGGCAGCTACGGGGTGCCGGAGGGCATCATGTCGAGCTTTCCGTGCACCTGCTCGAACGGTGAGTGGTCGATCGTCCAGGGTCTCGAGATCGACGAGTACAGCCGTGCGAAGATCGACGCGACGGCCGCGGAGCTGATGGCCGAACGTGACGCCGTCGTCGAACTCGGCCTCGTGTGACGGCTCCTCCGCCTCGGTTCACGTCGATGCTCAAATCTGACTTGTTTGGTCGGGATTTACCTCGTAACATCCGACCCCGATGAGTGACACCTGGGGTTTCGAGACCAAGCAGATCCACGTCGGCGGCGAGCCCGACCCGACCACCGGCGCCCGAGCGGTGCCGATCTACCAGACGACGTCGTACGAGTTCCGCGACACCGAGCACGCAGCGAACCTGTTCGCGCTCGGTGAGGTCGGCAACATCTACACCCGCATCATGAACCCCACGCAGGGGGCGCTCGAGGCGCGACTGGCCTCGCTCGAGGGCGGGTGCACCACGGCGATCGGGATCCCCGGCGCCCTCGCGGTGGCCTCCGGCCAGGCTGCTGAGACGCTGGCGATCCTGACCCTGTGCGAGTCCGGCGACCACGTGGTCGCCTCGGCCTCGCTGTACGGCGGCACGTACAACCTCTTGCACTACACCCTGCCGAAGATGGGGATCACGGTCACCTTCGTGGACGACCCGGACGACCTCGACGCCTGGGCCGCCGCGGTCCAGCCCAACACGAAGGCGTTCTACGGAGAGGTCCTCGCGAATCCGCGCAACAACTTCCTCGACATCTCCGGCATCGCCGGGGTGGCCCACGCCAACGGCATCCCGTTCATCGTCGACAACACCGTGCCGACCCCGTACCTGGTCCGCCCGATCGAGCACGGCGCCGACATCGTCGTGCACTCGATGACCAAGTTCATGGGCGGCCACGGCACCTCGATCGGCGGGTGCATCGTCGACGGGGGGACGTTCGACTTCGGGGCGTCGGGCCGGTTCCCGAACTTCACCGAGCCGGACCCGAGCTACCACGGCCTCGCCTACTGGCCGGCCCTCGGTCACGGCTGCTTCATCCTCAAGGCCCGAGTCCAACTCCTGCGAGACCTCGGCATGGCCATCTCGCCGTTCAACGCCTTCATGATCCTGCAGGGCCTCGAGACCCTGAGCCTGCGGATGGAGCGGCACTGGTCGAACGCCCAGGCCGTGGGTGAGTACCTCGCCGCCCACCCCCAGGTCGAGTCGGTCTCCTACGCCGGCCTGCCGAGCAGCCCGTGGCACGATCGGGCGACGCAGTACGGCGGCGGCAAGGGCTACGGATCGGTCCTGGCGTTCGAGATCGCCGGTGGCGCCGAGGCGGGCAAGAAGTTCGTCGAGGGGCTCAGCCTGCACAGCCACGTCGCCAACATCGGCGACGCACGCAGCCTGGTGATCCAACCCTCGACCACCACGCACAGCCAGTTGACCGCCGACGAACAGGCGGCAGCGGGCGTGTCACCGGGGCAGATCCGACTCAGCGTCGGTCTCGAATCGATCACCGACGTCCTCGCCGACCTCGACCGGGGATTCGCCGCTGCGCTGAGCTGACCCGGTCGTCAGTCCTCGGTGCGCTGATCTCGCAGGAACGCCTCGAACTGCGCACCGAGGTCGTCGGCACTCGGGATCGCCGCCTCGGCCTTGCGGTCGTGGTCGTGCTCGAGCATCCGGACGTAGAACTGGAGTTGGGTGTCACCTTCGACGACCTCGTCGTGGAGGGTTCGCCATCGCTCGATCTCGGAGTGCAACTCGGGATCTTCCGGCGGCGGCACGCTCAGGACGTGCGCGAGGTGCATCTGGAGCGCTGCCATCGCTGCGGGGTGCTCGGCGTTCATGAGGTAGTGCGGAATCCCGACCCGGAGCGAGACCGACGGAATCCGGTCCGCCGCGAGTCGACTCTGGATCACTCCGACCACCCCGGTGACGCCCTGGTAGGTCGGCTGGCCGATACCGAGCCGGGTGGCCAAACCGGCGTCGGTCGTGCTCCCCGTCACCAGGGGAGTGCGCGTGTGCGGGACCGCCTCGGCGGCGGATCCGACCGTGACGACGGCCTCGCAGCCGAGCGCCCGTGCCGTGTGGGCGATGCAGTCGGCGTAGGTTCGCCACGCCAGGTGCGGCTCGACCCCCACCAACACCACGAGATCCCGGTCCCCGAGGCCACGCACGACGTCGAAAGAGTTCTCGGGCCATCTGACGACTCGGATCCCGCTCTCGTCGAACTCGACGTGCGGTCGCTCTTGCGTGAAGTCGTAGAACGGATCGGGATCGATCGTCCCGACCGTGACCGCATGGTCGGCAGGGGCGAATCGGTCGAGTGCCGCAGTGGCCGCCCCGCCGATGTCGAACAACCCGGTCAGCGCGATGAGCATCACCGGGGAGCGCAGTGCCCCCAGCGTCTCGACGTCGAGTTCGAGTACCTCGGTGAGGTTCGACGGGGTGTCCACGGCCGCAGTCTGTCAGCTGCTCAGTGCCTCGACCACCAGGTCGAGGC
>JBMUCX010000151.1:0-5628 GCA_049458915.1 Ilumatobacteraceae bacterium | reverse complement strand
AGGCGACTGACATGAGCGACGACACCACGACCGACGACGACACCACGACCGACGAGAGCGAGGCGGAGGCAGCACCCGTCGTCGACCCCGACGCGGTCGACATCACCGTCAACGGGACCCGTGTGACGGTCAGGCGAGGCGACCTGGTCATCGACGCCGCCGAACGAGCTGGTGCCTACGTGCCACGCTTCTGTTACCACCAGCGGATGCCGGCGGTCGGGATGTGTCGTCAGTGCATGGTCGAGATCGACACCGGTCGCGGGCCGATGCTGCAGCCGTCCTGCATGGTCACGGTCGCCCCCGACATGCAGGTCGTGACCGACTCGCCGACCGCGACGCGGGCTCAGGAGGGGATCCTCGAACTCCTGCTGGCGAACCATCCGCTCGACTGCCCGGTGTGCGACAAGGGCGGCGAGTGTCCGCTCCAGGACCAAGCGTTCAGCCACGGACCCGCCGAGAGCCGGTACGTCGAGGAGAAGCGGCACTACGAGAAGCCGATCCCGATCAGCGATCACGTCCTCCTCGACCGCGAGCGCTGCATCCTGTGCGACCGCTGCACCCGGTTCGCCGACGAGGTCGCCGGCGACAAGCTGATCCACTTCATCTCGCGTGGTAACGACACCGAGGTGGCGACTTTTCCGGATGAACCGTTCGCGTCGTACTTCTCGGGCAATGTCGTCCAGATCTGTCCGGTCGGTGCGCTCACGGCGAAGCCGTATCGGTTCAAGGCCCGTCCCTGGGACCTCGAGCAGGTCGAGTCGACGTGTACGACCTGCTCGGTCGGTTGCGACATCTCCGTGCACTCCAGCCGTGACGAACTGGTGCGGTTCCAGGGAGTCGATCGTGGTCTCCACACCGACTCCGTCAACCACGGATGGATGTGTGACCGAGGCCGTTTCAACTTCCAGGCCATCGAGTCCGAAGGTCGGCTCGCGCATCCGCTCGTCAGAACCGACGACGGTCACGTCGAAACCTCGTGGTCGGCCGCGATGGCGTTGGTCGAGGGCCTGCTCCGCGACGCCGGCACGATCGGATTGCTCGGCGGTGCTCGATCGACCAACGAGGGAGCGTTCGCCTGGGCGACGCTCGCCGATGCGCTGGGCATCGCCCATCGCGATGCCCAACTCGGCGACGGACTCCCCGCCGAGGTCCTCGGGCTCCCGAGGGCGACGATCGAATCGACCTGCGAGGCGTCGACCGTCGTCCTCCTCGGCCCCGACCTCAAAGAGGAGCTGCCGGTCCTCCACCTCCGTCTCCGTGATGCCGCAGCGTCGGGACGGACCCGACTGATCGAGTTCACCTCTCGACCGACCGGGCTCACCCGGCAGGCGTGGCGCAGCGTCCAGTACGTTCCAGGCGCCGGCGTGTCCGAGATCGGCCGGGTCCTGACCGATCCGGAGGTCGTCGAACAACTCGGTCGCGGACCCGTGGTCGTCGTCGCCGGTCGGGGCAACCTCGCCGTGTCCGAGTCGGAGGCCACGGCCGAACTCCGGGCCGTGCTCGACGCGGTTCCCACTGCGAGCGTCCTGCCGGCCCTTCGCCGAGGCAACGTGGTCGGAGCACTCCAGCTCGGCCTCGCACCGTCCGACACCGATCACGGAGCGATCGCGACACTGCGTGCCGCCGCCGATGGTCGGATCGACGTCCTCGTGCTGGTCGGCGCCGATCCACTCCACGACGTTCCAGACGCGGAGCTCGCCCGACGGGCGCTCGCCGGTGCCGGTCGGGTCGTCTCCGTCGACACCAGCCGGAACGCCTCGAACTCCGTCGCCGATGTCGTGCTGCCGGCCGCCGCGTTCGGAGAGCAGTCCGGCACGACCACCAACCTCGAAGGTCGGGTGACGCCCGTCCGTCAGAAGGTGACGGCACACGGCACGTCCCGTCCGGATTGGATGATCGCCGCCGACCTCGCCGCCCGACTCGGCCACGACCTCGGCGTGTCCGGCGTCGACGAACTGACGGCGATGATCGCCGAGCGTGTGCCCGCATATGCCGCGACCGTCGACGGCGGCTTCGCGATCGGGACGTTCGGCCCGCTCCCAGCGGCCACACCTTCGGGACAGCCGGCGAACAGCTACGACTTCCGGCTCGTCGTCGGCCGCAAGCTGTACGACCGGGCCGTCGGCACCTCGGAGTCGCCCGCACTCGCCGGCCTCCCCATCGGTGCCGGTGCCCACATCCATCCGCTCGATCTCGACCGGATCGGTGTTCCGGACGGCACCGATGTCTCCCTGGTCGGCAACCACGGCACCGTCGTCCTGCCCCTCGTCGCCGATCCGGTGGTGCTCCGCGGCACGCTCTGGGCACCGTTCAACCAGCCCGGTACCGGCGACGTGGCGACCGTGATCGACGCGGCGTCCGGAGTGACGGACGTGCGGATCGAGAGGCTGTCATGATCGGAGCGGTCTCGCTGCTCGCGCAGGACCCGATGCTCGACACCACCGATTGGTGGTCCGAAGTCCTCGTGTTCGTCGCCGCCAAAGTTTTGGTCGTGTTCGTCCTCGGCCTCGTCGGGACGATGTTCATGGTGTGGTTCGAACGCAAGGTCGTCGCCGGCATGCAGAACCGGATCGGGCCGAACAAGGCCGGGCCGAAGGGGCTGCTCCAAACCCTCGCCGATGGCACCAAGCTGTTCTTCAAGGAAGATCTGATCCCGGCGAAGGCCGATCGTTGGGTGTTCAAGCTCGCGCCGTTCCTCGCCTTCGTGCCGGCTTTCCTCGTCTGGTCCGTCATCCCGCTGGGCGGCGACTTCTCGGGTGGTCGGGACGGCACCGTTCGATGGGGTGACACCGTCACCCGGATCCAGTTGATCGATCCGCCGGTCGGCGTGCTCCTCGTGCTCGCCCTCAGCTCGATCGGCGTCTACGGGATCATGCTCGCCGGGTGGTCGTCCGGATCGAAGTATCCGCTCCTCGGGTCGGTCCGGGCGTCGGCCCAGATGATCTCGTACGAGGCCGCCCTCGGTCTCAGCCTGGGCGCCGTGCTGCTCATGGCCGGGACGCTGACGACCTCGGGGATCGTCGCCAGCCAGGACGGCATCGCCCAGTGGCACATCGTGTCGACCGGATTCATCCCGTTCGTCGTGTTCCTGATCGCGATGACCGCCGAGCTGAATCGACCGCCGTTCGACCTCGTCGAGGCGGAACAGGAACTCGTCGGTGGCTTCAACACCGAGTACTCCTCCATCCGCTTCGCGCTGTTCTTCCTCGCCGAGTTCATGAACGTGATCACGATGAGCGGCGTGCTCGTCACGCTGTTCCTCGGTGGGCCGCAGCCGCTCCGTCTCGGTGACGTCCAACTCGGGGGCATCGTCGAGGACGGCGACGTGTTCGCATGGGCGGGTTGGCTCTCGGGCACGATCTGGGTGACGGTCAAGGTGCTCGCCTTCCTGTACGTGTACGTCTGGTTCCGGGCGACGCTGCCACGCCTCCGGTACGACCAACTCATGGATTTCGGCTGGAAGCTGCTGATCCCGGTCGCCTTGGGTTGGTTCCTCGTGCTGGCGGTGCTCCAGATGGCGCGAGCCGAATACGACGATCTCGCACCGATCCTCGCCATCGGTGCTGCCGCGGTTGTGGTGCTGTTCCTCGGGTACGGCCTGTTCACGGTGGCGCTCGACGTCGCCCGTCGCAACCGCGAACGCGATGGAGGGGCGTACTGATGTCGACGCTGCCGGGTTCGTCCCGACGACTCCGGGAAGGAGCATCCTGATGGGCTACCTCGACGGATTCGCCGTCACCATTCGCCAACACCGGCTCTTCGGTGGCAAGCAGGTCACGACCGAGTACTCGGGCGGTCGGGCCGCACGGCGACGGAACCGCTCCAGCGATCCGGACGTCGCCGACGACCGCAAGATCGACAAGCCGGAGCGACTCCACGGTCGCCACGTCCTCAACCGGTACGAGGACGGACTCGAGAAGTGCATCGGTTGTGAACTGTGTGCCGGCGTCTGCCCGGCGAAGTGCATCTACGTGCGCGGCGCCGACAACGACCCGGAGGACCCGACGTCACCCGGTGAACGATTCGGGTTCGTCTACGAGATCAACTACCTGCGTTGCATTCATTGCGATCTGTGCGTCGAGGCGTGTCCGACCGAGGCGATCACCGAGACGAAGCTGTTCGAGTTCAGCTTCACCGATCGCCGAGACGCGATCTACACCAAGTCCGAACTGCTGGTCGACGAGTCCGGCGCTCCGCAGCGGCTGCCCTGGGAGGACTGGCGCGACGGCGAGGACCAGCACACGTCGGGATGGATGCGTGCCACGGCACCGTCCGGTGACGCCACGTTCCGTGGGGTCGTCGGTTGGAGCAACGAACTCGGCCACGGCGAGCGAGCCCCGGAGCCGGCACAGCCAGAGGCCGACGCCTGATGGAACTCCTCGTCTTCGTGCTGGCGTCGGCGATGGTCCTCGTCGGTGCCCTCGGCGTCATCCTCCGGTCCAACCCGGTGCATGCGGCACTGTCACTCGTCCTGACGCTGTTCGGTATCGCCGTGCACTTCGTCGCTCTCCATGCTCATTTCCTCGCCGCGGTCCAGGTGATCGTGTACGCGGGGGCGATCGTGGTGCTGTTCTTGTTCGTCATCATGTTGCTCGGTGTCGATCGGACCGAGGACCTGTCGATCGAACCGTTGAAGGTCCAGCGGCCACTCGCCCTGGTGATCGGCGCCGGACTCGCCGCCGTGGTGATCGCCGCGGTCACTCGGGCGAGCGCATCGCTCGGTGAGTCGGCGGATGCCATCAGGGCCTCGGCGGGCCCGGAGGCGCAGGCCGCGGCCGAGTCGGAGCTGGCGGCGGGCAACGTGCGAGAACTCGCACGCAGTTTGTTCGGCGACCACGTCTTCGTCTTCGAGTTCACCTCGGTCCTGTTGATCGTGGCCGTCGCCGGCACCGTGCTGCTCACCCGAAAGGCGCCGCGACCGACCGGGGAGGTCGCCGAATGAACAGCGTGCTCGCCGTCTGGGAGCCGACGACCAACTACTACTTGGTCCTCGCTGCGCTCCTGTTCTCGATCGGCGCCGTGGGTGTCATGGTGCGCCGCAATCCTCTCGTGATGTTCATGTGCATCGAACTGATGCTCAACGCCGTCAACCTGACCTTCGTCGCACTCGCATCACACTTCGCCGACATCGACGGGCAAACGGCGGTGTTCTTCGTGATGGTCGTCGCCGCGGCCGAGGTCGTCGTCGGCCTCGGCATCATCATCTCGATCATGCGCCGTCGCCCGGGTGCGACCGCCGACGACCTGGCGGAACTGAAGGGATAACCCGTGCTCGACGTCATCTGGCTGATACCGGCCTTCCCGCTCCTCGGATTCCTCGTCATCCTGGCGTTCGGTCGGCGACTCGGCGAGCCGCGCTCGGGCTACGTGGCGGCGACGATGGTCCTCGCCTCGTTCGTGGTGGCCGTCGGGGCCTACTTCGACCTCTTGGCGATGGACGCGCACGACCGTTCGTACACCCACACCCTGTTCTCCTGGGTGCCCGTCGGCTCGCTGCAGGTCGACATGGCGTTCCTGGCGGATCCGCTGTCGATCACGATGACGCTCTTCGTCACGGGCATCGCCTTCCTGATCCACCTGTTCGCGATCGGGTACATGCACGGCGACCCGAAGTTCTCGAAGTTCTTC
>JBMUCX010000150.1:0-5776 GCA_049458915.1 Ilumatobacteraceae bacterium | reverse complement strand
TATGACCTCACCGAGTGTCCAGCCGATGGCCTTCGAGGGCGGTTTCGATCCGCGCAGTGACGTGTTCAACCGGCTGCTGAAAAACCGGGTGATCATGCTCGGTTCGGATGTCAACGACGAGATCGCGAATCAGATCTGCGCCCAGTTGCTCTACCTCGAGGGTGAGGACCCGAGTGCCGACATCTGGCTGTACATCAACAGCCCGGGTGGATCGGTGACGGCGGGGATGGCGATCTACGACACGATGCAGTTCGTCGGTTGTGATGTGGCGCCGGTGTGTGTGGGCCTCGCGGCGTCGATGGGACAGTTCCTGCTCACCGCCGGTGCGGCCGGCAAGCGGTACACCCTGCCCAACTCCCGGATCATGATGCACCAGCCGCTCGCCGGGCTCCGGGGCCAGGCGACCGACATCGCGATCCAAGCCGAGCAGTTGAGGTTCATCAAGCGTCGGATGGCCGAGATGATCGCCGAGCACTCGGGTCAGCCGCTCGAGAAGATCCAGGCGGACTCCGAGCGCGACCGCTGGTTCACCGCTGACGAGGCCAAGGAGTACGGCCTCGTCGACAAGGTGATCGTGCGTCGCGGCGAGATCCTCTGACCGAGATCCTCTGACCGAGATCCTCTGACGCGGTTCAGGGCGTCACCTGGTCGAGCGTTCGTGCGGCCGTCGCGTCCTGCGGGGCGATCGTGGTGATCGGGAGGTCGAGGCCGCAGTAGGCCAGGAGCCATTCCTTCACGCGGAAGGCGCTCGGTTCGGTTGCATAGGCGGTCATGGCAGCGAGTTGTTCGGACGCCTGGTCGCCGGGGACGACGGTCGACGCGGTCTCCATGGCAGCGACGAGGACGTCCCACTCCTCGGCGATCGACACCGGGGCGAGGCGTCCCATGAGTCGATAGAACTCGATCGAGGCCTGCAGTTCGGCCTCGGTGCTCATCGGTGGAGCCAGGATGAGGGTGGTGTTCTGGACGGCCTGGGCGCAGAACGACGAGACGTCGCTGACGACCTCGTCGTCGTTCCTGGTGCAGCCGGCGGTGAACGCCGTACCTGCGAGGCCGAGCGCGGCCACGGCGAGATGGAGGAGTCGTCGCCCGGACACGACGCGAGTGTGCCACGGTCGTCGTGCCGTCGGTCGGCGTCATCGGCGGGGTGACCTCCCCGGGTCGACCGTGACACCCCATCGGTAGGGTCGTCCGGGTCCGTCGAGGGTCGGTTCCTCCCTCCTCACGAAACGTGCGACCGGTCTGCCCGGTCGCCGGTCAGGGAGGTCGAGATGATCGCATCCATCGACGCTGCGACGATCCTGGGGGCCCGTGGTCACCAGGTGACGGTCGAGGTCCACGTGTCCAAGGGGTTGCCGGCGTTCACGATGCTGGGGTTGCCCGACGAGTCGTGTCGCGAAGCCCGGGACCGGGTCCGCGCGGCGCTCATGTCGGCCGGCCTGAGGTGGCCCGACAGCAAGATCGTCGTCAACTTGGCGCCGCCCCAGTTCCGAAAGACCGGCTCGGGTCTCGACGTCGCGATCGCGATCGGGATCCTCGTCGCCGCCGAGGAGATCGATCCGGCGGCGGTTCGGGGGTTGGCGTTCGCAGGTGAGTTGGGGCTCGACGGCTCGGTCCGGCGGATCCCGGGCGTGGCGCCGATGGTGGGGGTCCGAGCCGATCAGGACTGGGTCGTGCCCGCCGGCTCGGTGGTCGAAGCGCGGGTCGCGGCCCGAGGTGCCGTCCGGGGTGTCGCAGACCTCGAATCGTTGGTCGATGCGCTCACCGGGGCGGCTCCGTGGCCCGACGTGGTCGACGAGCCGGTCGCCGACGCCCTCGACGTGGCGCCCGACCTGGCCGATGTCCGGGGCCAGCCCGTCGCCCGTCAGGCGCTCGAGGTGGCGGCCGCAGGTGGGCACCACCTGCTCTTCGTCGGATCACCCGGATCGGGCAAAACGATGCTCGCCGAGCGCCTCCCGGGCTTGCTGCCCGACCTCGATGCCGAGACGGCGCTGCAGACCACGATGATCCACTCGGCGGCCGGAACCCGACTGCCGCCGAGTGGGATGGTCGTCCGGCCGCCGTTCCGGGCGCCGCACCACTCGAGTTCGCTCGGGTCGTTGGTGGGTGGCGGGGGGCACCAGCACCGCCCGGGCGAGATCTCGCTCGCGCACGGTGGTGTCTTGTTCTTGGACGAGATGGGTCAGTTCGCCCCGAACGCCCTCGACGGACTGCGCGAGGCGCTCGAGACCGGTCAGATCATGGTCGGGCGAGTGGAGCAGGCTCGGATCCCGATGCCCGCCCGGTTCCAGTTGATCGGTGCGACGAACCCGTGTCCGTGCGGTGGTGGTGCTCCCGGCTCGTGTGAGTGCGACGCCCGGGCTCGTCAGCGGTATCTCGGTCGGTTGTCCGGTCCGCTGCTCGACCGGTTCGATCTCCGGATCGCCGTGCAGCGGCCCGACATCGACGACATCGTCGGAGAGGACAAGGGCGAGTCGTCGGCGCTGGTCGGTGCGCGTGTGGCGGCGGCGCGTCGGGCGGCGCTCGAACGGTGCGGCTCCTTGAACGCTGCGCTCGACGACGACCGCCTCGCCGAGTTCGCCCCGCTCGAGCCGGCTGCAGCCGATCACCTCCGGTCGCAACTCGAACGCGGTCGGCTCACCGCTCGCGGGTACCACCGGGTCCGACGGGTGAGTCGGACGCTCGCCGATCTGGCCGGACTCGTCGACGGGCCGATCCCCGAGGAGTTCGTGGTGGCCGCGCTCTCGATGCGCTCGCGGATCGGGTTCGCGTCGGTCGGGCAGGCGGCATGACCGCATCCGATCCGGTCATCGCAGCGGCACTCACGACGCTTCCCGGACTCGGCCCCGCTCGGATCCGCGTGCTGCTGGCTCACCACGAACCCGCCGATGCGTGGGCCGCCCTGCGGGGCCGGGCTCCGATGCATCCGATGGTCCGGCGCTCGATTCCGGCCGACACGCTCACCGACCTCCGACCGGCGGCCGATCGCCTCCGCCCCTCGTCGATCGCCGAGCGATGCGCCGAGCACGGGATCGACGTGGTCCTCGACGGCGATCCGGACTACCCGGTCGCATTGGCGGCTGATCCGGAGCGGCCGGTCGTCCTGTTCCTCCGCGGTGACCGGTCGGTGCTCGAGGCCAGGCGGGTCGCCGTCGTCGGGACCCGGAACGCCACCCGTTCCGGGTTGGCGACGGCCGAGGATCTCGGGCGGCAGTTGTGTGAAGCCGGTGTCGCCGTGATCTCCGGCCTCGCCCGGGGGATCGACGGCGCCGCTCACCACGGTGTCAGGACGGTCGGCGGGCCCGGCGCGGCGGTCGGCGTCGTCGGTTGCGGTCTCGACCGTCCGTACCCTCGTCAGCACGCTGCGCTCTGGGCGTGGGTCGGCGATCACGGCTTGCTGGTGTCCGAATGGGCGCCTGCGACCGAGCCGACCGGCTGGCGATTCCCGTTGCGCAACCGGATCATCGCCGGCCTGGCCGAGGTGCTCGTCGTGGTCGAGAGTCGGGAACGAGGCGGGAGTCTGATCACGGCCGGGATGGCCATCGATCGGGGGGTCGAAGTGATGGTCGTTCCGGGTTCGCCGCGGTGTCGGGCTTCATCGGGCACGAACCAGCTGCTCGCCGCCGGGGCTGCGCCCGTGACCTCGGTCGACGACGTACTGATGATGCTCGGACTCGACCACCGTCGCGACACGGGGGAACCGCACGATCCGCGACCGCTCCCCGATGCTCTCGGACGTCGGATCCTCGAGGTGTGCATGCTCGAGCCGACGAACCTCGACGGGCTGATGGTGGCGACCGGCCAGCCGCTCCACGTCGTCGCCCTGGCTGCCGCTCGGCTCGAACGGTCGGGATGGTTGGTCGAGGCCGACGGATGGTTCGAGCCGCTCCGGTCACGGCTGAGGGCCACGTGAGCGAATACCGTTGGGACCATGACGGTCGAGGAGCAGTGGCGACTCGACGAGTTCGCCGTCGCGCACTCGTCGCTGTCGGATCGCACGATCCTCGCCTACGTGACCGACGTCCGGCTCTTCATCGACTGGATCGGTCGATTGCACGTCGCCGATCCGACAGCGGTGACCCGCACGATGGTCCGCCGGTACGTGGCACATCTGTCGACCAGGGAGTTCGCTCGTCGGAGCATCGCTCGCAAGGCGGCGTCCTTGCGTCGGTACTTCGCCTGGCTGGCCGTCGAGGGGCGCATTGCCGAGGATCCGACCCTCGGACTGCAGGTCAGTGCGGATCGCGGTCGTCTCCCGAAGGTGCTCGACGCTCGGGACCTCGACGGTCTCCTCGAGGGACCCGTCCCGAGCGACGAGCCGACGTGGCGGCGGTGCCGCGACGACGCCGTGCTCGAGGTGCTCTACGGATCGGGTCTCCGCGTCGCGGAACTGTGCGGCCTCCGGATCGTCGATCTCGACCTCGATCGGGCGGCGGTGACGGTCTGGGGCAAGGGCTCCAAGCAACGGCGCGTCCCGCTCAGCGATCCGGCGGTCGTCGCACTCGGCCGGTGGCTCGCGGTCCGGTCCGAAGTGGTCGTCGACGATGCGGGCGACTCGGTGTTCGGCAACGGGCGCGGTCGCGCGCTCACGCCACGGGACGTGCGGCGGATCCTCGACCGTCGTTCGCCGCGGCCGACCCACCCGCACGCGCTGCGGCACACCTTCGCCACCCACCTCCTCGACGGGGGTGCCGACCTGCGTGCGGTCCAGGAACTGCTCGGTCATGCCGACGTCGCCACGACGCAGCGGTACACTCACGTCAGTCGCGAGCGGCTCCGAGCTGCCTACCGCACCAGCCATCCCCGCGCATGAGCATCGTTCCCGAAGATCCCGACCTGGCGATGCACTGGAATCGCTGGCTGCGTCGCCAGAGTGCGTCCTCCCGCGACCACCTCATCGTGCACTACTCGCCGCTGGTGAAGTTCATCGCCGGTCGGATCGGTGCCGGCCTGCCGACGAGTGTCGATTCGGGTGACCTCGTGAGCTCGGGGGTGTTCGGGCTCATCGACGCGATCGACCGATACGACCCCGACCGAGGCGTCAAGTTCGAGACGTTCGCCGCTCCTCGCATCAGGGGGGCGATCTACGACGGGCTCCGACAGCTCGACTGGGTGCCCCGCTCGGTGAGGAGCCGGGCCCGCGAGGTCGAACGCGCGATCGCCCAGTTCGAGCACGAACACGCTCGGGCGCCGTCCGACGGAGAACTCGCCGATCGGCTCCAGATCGACGAGGACGAGTTGGCGAAGTGGTTGGCGTCGATCGCGGCCACCACGATCGGGCCGCTCGATCGGGCGGTCGCAGCCGGGTACGAACCCGAGTCGTCGCCCTCGGTGGGGCTGGAACATCCGGTCGCGGCGATCGAGGATCGCGAACTCCGCGACATCATGCGTGCCGAGATCCGTCGACTGCCGGATCGTGAGAAGCTCGTGCTCTCGCTCTACTACGACGAGGGCTTGACCCTGGCCGAGATCGGCTCCGTGCTCGGAGTGACCGAGAGTCGCGTGTCGCAGATCCACACCAAATCGGTACTGCACCTGCGGACCCGACTGGCAGCCGTCGGCGTCGTCTGATCGCCCCCTGGAGGGCCCGACTCGAGGAGTGGCGCAGCGTGCGGCACTCCGGCTGAGCGAGGAGATGTCGTGCAGCGTCCGATGAGTGACGAGCGTCGTTCGTCGAAAGCCGGTACGTCGAGAGCCGGTTCGTCGAGACGAAGGGTGGCTGCGGTCTCGGCGGTGGTGCTCTCGTGCCTGGCGGGGTCAGGAGCGGCGGCAATCG
>JBMUCX010000149.1:0-5814 GCA_049458915.1 Ilumatobacteraceae bacterium | reverse complement strand
CCGTCGGCATCGAAATCGATCCTCGAGGCCGCCGGCGACTTGGCGAGACCGGGCATGGTGCTCATCGCCCCGCAGATGGGATAGACGAACCCGGCGCCCACCGAGGCTCGTGCCTCGCGGACCTCGAGCGTGTGGCCGGTCGGGGCTCCCTTGAGCGCCGGGTCACCCGAGATCGACAGGTGCGTCTTCGCGATGCACACGGGCATGTGGCCGAAACCGTTCGCCTCGTAGGTTTGGAGTTGCTGGTTCGCTGCTGCGGTGTACTGGACCCGCTCGGCTCCGTAGATCCGAGTGGCGACGGTCTCGATCTTGGTCTTCAGCGAGTCGGTGTCGGCGTAGAGGAACGCGAACCGGTTGTCCTCCTCGCACGCCTCGACGACCGCCTCGGCGAGTGTGGTCGCTCCGGCCCCACCGTCGGCGAAGTGGGTGCAGACCGCCACGCGGACGCCCATCTCCTCGGCGAGGCGACGAACCACGTCGTGCTCGGAATCGTGGTCGGTCGGGAAGCCGTTGATGGCGACCACCGGTGCCACCCCGTGGGCCTTGACGTTCTCGATCTGCTTGCGGAGGTTGGCTGCGCCCGCAGCGACGTCGTCGGGGTTCTCGGCGAGCAACTCGGGCGGGAGCGGCTGACCGGCGACGATCCGGTACTTGCCGGAGTGGGCCTTCAGCGCCCGGACGGTCGCGACGAGCACGGCAGCGTCGGGCACGAGGCCCGAGGCCCGGCACTTGATGTTGAAGAACCGCTCGGCGCCCATGTCGGCGCCGAAGCCCGCTTCGGTGATCAGGTACTCGCCGGACCGGATCCCGATCAGGTCGCCGACGACCGACGAGTTGCCGTGGGCGATGTTGCCGAACGGGCCGGCGTGGACGATGACCGGCGTGTTCTCGATCGTCTGGAGCAGGTTCGGGGCGAGGGCGTCGCGCATGATGACGGCCATCGACCCGGCGGCATCGAGCTGCTCGGCGGTCACCGGCTGCCCGGACCGCGTGTACCCGACGACGATCCGGCCGAAGCGCTGGCGCATGTCGGCGACCGAGGTGGACAGGGCGAGGATCGCCATCACTTCCGATGCCGCCGTGATGTCGAAGCCGGTCTGTCGGGTGACACCGTCCATCCGCCCGCCGAGGCCGACGATGATGTTGCGCAGCGCCCGGTCGTTGACGTCGAGCACCCGCCGCCAGGTGATGTTGTCGAGGTCGAGGCCGAGTTCGTTGCCGTGGTGGAGATGGTTGTCGACCATCGCCGAGAGCAGGTTGTGGGCAGCGGTGACGGCATGGAAGTCACCGGTGAGATGGAGGTTCAACAACTCCATGGGGATGACCTGGCTGTACCCGCCTCCGGCGGCACCACCCTTGATCCCGAAGGTCGGACCCATCGACGGCTGCCGGAGCGACAGCACGGCGCGCTTGCCGATGTGCTTCATCGCCTGACCGAGGCCGACCGTGGTCGTGGTCTTGCCCTCACCGAGCGGGGTGGGCGTGATCGCCGTGACGACGACGTACTTGCCGCGAGGTCGATCGCTCAGTTCGTCGATCGCATCGAGTCGGATCTTCGCGAGTTCATCGCCGTACGGCATCAAGAGATGCGGAGCGATGCCCATCGATGCGGCCACCTCGGGCAGCGGGGCGGGTCGCGCCGCACGGGCGATTTCGAGATCGGTCGGGAATGACATCTTCCGGCCCCCAAGGAGACGTGTGGCGGATGGTTCGTGCGCCGTTCCGTGCTACGGGTCGATTCCGCACTACGGAACAGTCGCCTGCACGGTAGCCCGTCGTGGGCCCAGCGTCCACCATCATTCGTGGCGACGACCGGACCTCCGGAGACGACCGATCAGGCGACGCCGGTCGGCGCCGTGACCTCGACCGGCACGGCGAGGACGTCGGCGTCGAGGTGGCACTTCGACAGGTGTCCGGGCGCCAACTCGATCGGATCCGGCTCGGTGACGTCGCACAGTCCCGGAACGGCCCGGTGGCACCGGGTGTGGAACACACACCCCGACGGCGGGTTCGCCGGACTCGGGATCTCCCCCTGGAGCGGGATCCGGACCCGGTCGTCACCGTCGATGCTCGGCACCGCCGAGAGCAACGCCTCGGTGTACGGGTGGTTCGGGCCGGCGAAGATCTGCTCGGTGGTCCCGAGTTCCATGATCCGGCCGAGGTACATCACGGCGATCCGGTCGGACAGGTACCGGACCACGCCGATGTCGTGCGTGATGAACAGGTAACTGGTCCGTGCATCGTTCTGGAGGTTGGCGAGCAGGTTCAGGATCGCCGCCTGCACCGACACGTCGAGCGCGCTCGTCGGCTCGTCGCACACCACGATCCGCGGATCACCGGCGAACGCCCGGGCGATCGCGACCCGCTGCTTGAGTCCACCCGACAACTGACGTGGACGCATGTCGAGGTGACGCTGCGACAGCCGCATCGCCTCGGCCAGTTCGTTCACCTTCGTGTCGGCCTCGACACCGCTGAGGCCGGTCAGCTTCGTGACGGACCGACGGAGGATCCGCCGCACCGTCCACATCCGGTTGAGTGCCGAGTCCGGGTTCTGGAACACCATCTGGAACGCCCGGATCGATTCGACACGCCGATCGGTGGCCTTGGCCCGGACCTGTCGGCCGTCGAGTTCGATCGTGCCGCCCGGGTCGGGAGCGTGGATACCGAGGAGGGTCTTCGCGAGTGTCGACTTGCCCGATCCCGACTCACCCACCAGGCCGAGCGTCTCGCCCTCGCTGAATCCGAGGTCGATGCTCACCAGCGCGGGCACGTCGACACCGCGCTGGCGGAAGGTCTTCGACACGCCGGTCAGCTTCACGATCGTCTCGGTGCCGACCGAGAAGTCGGTGTTGTCGTGCTCGGGGGCGGCGATCTGCTCGACCGCGTCCGCGTGGTGGCACCGGGTCCAGTGACCGTCGGAGCGCTCGACGACCGGAGGTGCTTCGGTCCGGCAGGCCTCGTCGGCGATCGGGCAGCGGTCCACGTAGACACAGGTGGGCAGCGACGTGCCGATCAGGGGCAGGTTGCCCGGGATCGTGAACAGGGCGCGATCGGTCTTGCGGACACCGTGACGCGGAATCGCGTTGAGCAGACCGACGGTGTACGGGTGGCTCGGGCCGTCGAAGACTTCTTCGACCGTGCCCTCCTCGACGATCTTGCCGGCGTACATCACACCGACGCGATCGCACATCGTGCGGATGACGCCCATGTTGTGGGCGATCAGCAAGATGGCCGCACCCGTCTCGGTACGGAGCGCACGCACGAGGTCGAGGACCTCGGCCTCGACGGTGGCATCGAGCCCGGTGGTCGGCTCGTCGAGCACGAGGAGCTTCGGGTCCGAGGCGAGCGCCATGGCGATCACCACACGCTGCAGCATCCCGCCCGAGAGTTGGTGCGGGTACCGGTCGAGCACCCGGTCGGGATCGGCGATCTGAACCCGCCGCAGGGCCTGACGAGCGCTGGCATCGGCGTCGGACTTGTTCTGACCGAGGAGGCGGAAACATTCGGCGACCTGCCGCCCGACCTTCAGCGTCGGGTTCATGGCCTGGACCGGGTCCTGGTACACCATCGACGCCGAGGTGAGACGGAACTCACGGAGTTGGTCGGTCGTCATCGCCGTGACGTCGCGGCCGTCGGCGAGTACCCGACCTCCTTCGATGACGGCGTTCGCCGGGAGGTACCGCATCGCGGCGTACGCCGTCGTGGACTTTCCGCAGCCCGACTCACCGACGAGGCCGTACGCCTCGCCGGGCTGGACCGAGAACGACACACCACGCAACACGGCGCGGGGCACGCCCCGGACCTTGTACGCGAGATGGAGGTCGTCGACCTCGAGCGCCGGCGACGATCCGCTCGCGAACGGATCGCTGATGGTCTGACCGCTCATGGTCTGGTCGCTCATGATCCCTCCATCACGGACTGGACCGCATCGGCGATCAGGTTCGTGGCGATCACGAGGCTGGCGATGGCCATCGCCGGGAAGAAGGTCGACCACCAATATCCCGACACGATCGAGTTGTAGTTGTCGCTGACCTGTGAGCCCCAGTCCGGTGACGGTGGCGGCGGACCGGCGCCGAGGAACGACAGGGTCGCCACGGTGAACACGGCGTAGCCGATGCGGACCGTGAGTTCGACGACGATCGGACCGGTCACGTTCGGGAGGATCTCCCGGAACATGATGAACGACGTCGACTCACCACGCAGCTTCGCCGAGGACACGTAGTCGAGTTCGGTCTCGGCGAGCACCGCCGAGCGCACGGTCCGGGCCACGATCGGGGTGAAGAGGGTGCCGATCACCCCGATGACCACCCAGTTGGAGTTGCCGAGGGTGGTCACGGCGAGCAGACCGAGCAGTACCACCGGCAGGGAGAGGAACGACTCGACGATCCGACTCGCCACGGTGTCGAACCAGCCGCGCAGGTAGCCCATGAACATCCCGAGCACGACGCCGGCGACCACGCCGATGACGGCGGCGATGGGAGCGATCTTGAGCACGTCCCGAGCGCCGGCGATCACTCGCGACAGGACGTCGCGGCCACCCTTGTCGGTCCCGAACGGGTGAGAGCCCGACGGCCCCGAGTTGAGCGCGTCTCGGAAGTTGAGCGGATCGTACGGAGCGATGAGATCGGGGAACAGGGCGCACAGCGTCCAGACCACGACGATCGTGACGCCGATGACGAACGACGGTCGCCGACGCAGGAGACGCCAGTTCTCCCGCCGCGCTTGGCGCCGCTCGCTGACGGGTGCCGGGGAACCGACGGCCGATGGCGGGACGGCCCCGTCACCCGGAGTCGAGATTGCGGTCATTCCCCACCTCCCAGGCGGACCCGAGGATTGAGCAGTGCGATGAGCAGGTCGGCGATCAACGTCGACACCATGTAGATCACACCGACCATCAGCACGGCGGTCTGGAGGACGGGGATGTCCTTCTTGCCGACGGCATTGAGCATCATCGTGCCGAGGCCCGGATAATTGAAGACCTTCTCCACGCCGACGATGCCACCGAACAGATAACCGATCTGCACGCTGATGACGGTGATCGTCGGGGCGAGCGCGTTGCGCAGGACGTGCCGACGCATCACCTGGCCGGACGTGAGACCCTTGAGCGTCGCCGTCCGGGTGTAGTCGGCATGGAGCGCCGTGATCACGCCCGCCCGGGTCATGCGGGCGAGATAGCCGAAGTAGGACACGACCAACGCCAGCGCCGGCAGCAACAGGAACTCGAGCTGCCCGACGATGCTCGTGCCGTCCGGGACGTTCGCATTGACCCGACCCCAACCGAGCTGCACGGCGAACACCGCCAGGAGCGTCGACGCCGTGACGAACTCGGGCAGCGACGACGAGGCGAGACCGGCATTGACCACGACTCGGTCGGCGAGACGGTCCTGACGGCGAGCAGCGAAGATGCCGGCGGCGATCGACATCGGGATCGTGATGATGAAGGCGAGCAGAGCCAACTTGGCCGAACGTCCGAGCGCCGGCAAGAGCAGGTCCATCACCGGGTTCCCGGTCTGGAACGACTCACCGAAGTCGAAGGTGACGAGTCGGCGCAGCGACGTACCGTACTGGGCGAGCAACGGCCGGTCGGTCCCGAGTCGCTCGTTGAACGCTTCGACGTCGACCTGGTTGGCGGTCGGGCCGAGCACCTTGCGACCGACGTCGCCGGGCAGCACGTTGACGAGGAGGAACACGATCGTCGCCAGCATCCACAGCGTGACCACCATGGAGACGACTCGCTTCAGGATGAACTGCCGCAGGGGACCACTCCTGTGTGTGAACGAACGGGATGACGCGAGACGGCCGCGGCGCCGACGG
>JBMUCX010000148.1:0-5827 GCA_049458915.1 Ilumatobacteraceae bacterium | reverse complement strand
TCCCGTTCGATGCTGCGCTCGTGTTCATCTTGTTCGGACTCGTTCTCGTGCTCGCTTCGCACCGTCGCCTGACCACCACCCCGAAGCCCACTCGTTGACCCGCCTGTCCGACACCGTCGGGCACGGACCTCCTCGCCGCCGTGATGACCGGTGATCAGAACCGCAGCGGTGCGATCACCATGCTCGTCGCCAGTTCCAGCCATCGATCGGCATCACCCAGGTTCCGTGTTGCGATCTGACCGAGCGAGAGTGACATGAAGACGACGGCATAGGCGTCGGCGTCGAGGTCCGGGTTGCACACGCCGTGTGCGATGGCGTCGCTCATGAACGCCGACGTGCTGTCGAGCAAGCGTCGCATTTGGTGATCGATCGGTCGATCGGCGCCGGGTTGTGCGAGCGCCTCGAGACGTTTCCATCGGCGAGCGATCGTGTCGGGATCGGTCGCGATCCGATGCAACTGGCTCGCCATGAACGAACAGAACTCGTCGTTCGTCGTGATGGATTCCAAGGAATCGAGGAGCGTCCGATCCTCGGCGAGGAACCCACGACGCTGCCGTTCGATCCGGACCGCCTCGATCAGCCCGGCACGGTTGCCGAAGTGGTGGTACAACGAACTCGACGATGCGTGAGCGGCCGCGAGGACGGCGTCGATCCGGATGCCCTCGACATCGGCCGCCGACTCGTCGGCCTGACGGATCGCCTCGGCCAGGATCGTCCACTTGGCGGAGTCGGCCGAGGACGTCGGCTGCTGCGCGCCGGAGCCGGCGACGCGATCACTGTTCGGCATCGTCGGGAATCCTCAGTGGAGCCAGGAACGCTGGAACGGCGACCTCGAGCCAGCGCTCCACGTCCATCATCGTGGATGTGGCCAACTGCCCCATCGAGAGAGACATGTAGAAGTTCACGTAGGCAGGAACATTGAGATGGCGGTTGCACAGCCCTCGTTCGACTGCGCCACTGATGGTGACGCTGACGGCCTCCGTCATGAACGCCAGGAGTCGACGGTTTTCTTTGTCGATGTCGGGGTCACGCAGTCCGACCGTCAACGATTCGAGGCGCTCCTGACGACGAGCCACGGCCAGTGCGTCGGTCACCGTGCGTCGCAACTGCCCGGCCATGAATGCGATGAACTCCTCCGGAGTCGACATCGACGCCGGAAGCTCCAGTAGCGACTGGTCCTCTTCGAGGATGCCGAGTCGCTTGCGTTCGGACCGTGCCGCAGCCCGAAGCCCGGAGCGACTCCCGAAGTGGTGGTAGAGCGAACTCGGCGATGACCGGGCGGCGTTCAGAACGTCCTCGATCTTCACGTTGTCGACACCGACGAGCGCCGCCTGACGAAGCATCTCGGCGAGGATGGCCTCACGCGCCGAACCGGACGTGGACCGTTCCGGGTTCGGCACACCGTCACGCTAACAGGCGAGTGGCGACCGCAGTCGGGTCGAGGCCCCTGGTTCCCGGGCTCGGACCTGGTCGTGGTGACGCCGTGCCTCCCGCCCGGTGCGGCGCCGGACCGATCAGCCGGTGGGACAGTCGGTGCAGGGCAGGGTCGGCGCTGATGTGCCGTCCGGCGGAGTGGTGGATCCCGGCGGACTGGTGGATCCCGGTGGGGCGGTGGAGACCGTGGCCCCTCTGAGGTCGATCACCAGCGTCGTGCGGTCGTCCACCCGTGGGAAGACGCCGAAGTCGGGCGGCGACAACTCACTCACGTCGACGATCCGACCTTCGCAGTCCTCGAACGTCGCCGTGCCGACGATCTGCTCGACGATGCAGCTTGCCGGTCGGTCCGCCGGGTAGGCCCAATAGACACGCCAGCCGTCGGCGGGCACGTCACCGGTGTGGTCGACCACGATCGACCTGGTCCCGATCGAGGTTCCCAGTTCGGGGAACAACAGTGGTCCGTCCTCGGCCACCGTCTCGGCGAGGACCTCGACGTCGCCGATCGTGAACGTGCTCGGTGCGAGACGCTCGGTGGCGCCGTCACTGTTGTCGGCGATCACCCCTGCCATCGCCCAGGTGAACAGTCCGATCAGAGTGAGGACGACGACCCCGCCGATGACCGGGGCGACGGCCCGGGCGAGGGGAGAGCGAAGGCGGGGGAGAGCCACGTGGACAGTCTGCCGGGTCGCGGTGGCGGGTGGGTCGTCGAGCCCGACCCTCCGTCTGGTCGGTTGGTCCATCCGAGGTGGTGACGAATAGGGTGAGGAACTTGTGAAGCGTCAGTACCGGGTCGTCGTCGCCAAGCCGGGTCTCGACGGACACGACCGCGGTGCCAAAACCATCACCCGGGCGCTGCGAGATCACGGATTCGAGGTGATCTACACCGGTCTCCACCAGACCCCGGAGCAGATCGCCGAGACCGTTCTGCAAGAGGATGCCGACGCCGTCGGCCTGTCGCTGCTGTCGGGTGCCCACCTGACGCTGTTCCCCAGGGTCGTCGAGGAACTCGCCACACGAGACCTCGGTGACATCTTGGTGTTCGGTGGCGGGGTCATACCCGACGCCGACGTTCGTGCGCTCAAGGAACAGGGGATCGCCGAGATCTTCCAGCCGGGCGCTTCCCTCCGAGCCATCAGTTCGTGGCTCGAAACGACCCTCGACTCCAGAGAGGATTGATCAGTTGGATCTCTTCGAATATCAGGGCAAGCAGTACTTCGCCCGCTTCGGCATTCCGGTCAGCGCCGGAGACGCCGCTGACACCGTCGACGAAGCCGTCGCCGCGGCTGAGGCCGCCGGGTACCCGGTCGTGGTGAAGGCCCAGGTCCAGGTCGGCGGTCGCGGCAAGGCCGGTGGCATCAAGCTCGCATCGAACGCCGACGAGGTGCGCGAGCATGCCGGGAACATCTTGGGGATGGACATCAAGGGCCACGTGGTGCGCCGCCTCTGGGTCGAGCACGCCTCCGACATCGACGAGGAGTACTACGCCAGCTTCACCCTCGATCGTGCCGCGAAGAAGCACCTTCTGATGCTGTCGGCCGAGGGCGGCGTCGAGATCGAAGCGGTCGCCGAGTCGAACCCCGACGCGATCGTCAAGCTCCACATCGACCCGGTCGACGGTCTCGACCTCGCCACCGCTCGCCAGGCCGCGGTCGATGCGAAACTGCCCGAGCGGGCGCTCGACGGCGCTGCTGACATCCTGGTCAAGCTCTACGAGTGCTTCACCAAGGGTGACTGCGACCTCGCCGAGATCAACCCGCTGATCCTCAAGCCGACCGGCGAGGTGCACGCCCTCGACGCCAAGGTCACCCTCGACGGCAACGCCGAGTTCCGCCATCCCGAATGGGAGGCCTTCAAGGGTCTGACCGAGATGGACGAGCGGGAGAAGATGGCCGCTGAGAAGGACCTGCAGTACATCGGTCTCGACGGCACCGTCGGCATCATCGCCAACGGCGCCGGTCTCGCCATGTCGACCCTCGACGTGGTGAACCAGGTCGGCGGTTCGGCTGCGAACTTCCTCGACATCGGCGGCGGCGCCAACGCCGACGTGATGGCGGGGGCGCTCGAGGTGATCAACTCCGACGAGAACGTCAAGGCGATCTTCATCAACATCTTCGGCGGCATCACCCGCGGCGAAGAGGTCGCCAAGGGCATCGTCGAGGCGCTCGGTCGTGTCGACCTGAAGGCTCCGATCGTCATCCGCCTCGACGGCACCAACGCCGAAGAGGGCCGTCGGATCCTCGCCGACGCCGGCATCCCCGAGTCCAAGCTGCGCTCCGAGCCGACGATGCTCGACGCCGCCCGAGCCGCTGTCGCGCTGGCGAACTGAGAGGTCGATCACCATGGCAATTTTCGTCGACGAGAACACCAAGGTCATCGTCCAGGGCCTCACCGGGGGGCAGGGCAAGTACCACGGTCTGCGCAACAAGGCGTACGGCACTCAGGTCGTCGGTGGGGTCACCCCCGGCAAGGGCGGCCAGGACGTCGAGGGCATCCCGATCTTCGATTCGGTCGCCGACGCCGTCGCCGCCACCGGAGCGAACGCATCGTTCGCCGCCGTGCCGCCGAAGTTCGCCTCCGGGGCGATCATCGAGGCGGCGGAGGCCGGGATCGGCTTCGTGGTCTGCATCACCGAGGGCATCCCCGCTCAGGACGAGGCGGTCGTCTACAACCGGCTCGTGCGGGAGTTCCCGAACACCCGTCTGCTCGGCCCGAACTGCCCGGGCATCATCAGCCCCGGGAAGTGCAACATCGGGATCACCGCTGGTGAGATCGCCCAGGCGCCGTCGGCGAGCGGGCCGAACGTCGGCATCGTGAGCCGGTCCGGCACCCTGACCTACCAGGCGCTGTACGAGCTCAAGCAGAAGGGCATCGGGGTGTCGACCTGTGTCGGCATCGGTGGTGACCCGGTGCCGGGCACCAACTTCATCGACTGCCTCCGCGAGTTCCAGGCCGACCCCGAGACCCACGCCATCATGATGATCGGTGAGATCGGTGGTTCGGCAGAGGAAGAGGCCGCCGAGTTCATCCAGGCCAACGTGACCAAGCCGATGTCGGCGTACATCGCCGGCGTCACGGCGCCCCCCGGCAAGAAGATGGGCCATGCCGGCGCCATCGTCTCGGGTGGCAAGGGAACGGCCCAGGGCAAGATGGACGCCTTGGTGGCCGCCGGGGTGAAGGTCGGTCTCAACCCGACCGAGGCCGGCGAACTGATGGCGGAGCTCGTCGCCTCGCTCTGCCCCCCTCCAGGTCGAATGCGTGCCGATCGGCCCGGCAGAGCCGGGCCCTCCCTCACGCATTCGCCGTTCAGGCGGCGATTTCCCCGACTCGAATCTGGTACAACTCGGCGATCTCTCGGATCGTCCGGTTGAAGTCGACCCGCAGTTCCTGATCGGTGACCCGGTCGACCTGCCACCCGATCCGCCGGAGACCCCGATCCCGACCCTTGTCGCGTTGACTGTCGGCCCGGCCGCCGTGCCAGGTCACGTGGTCGATCTCGATCGCCCACCGGATGCTCGGCAGGGCGCCGTCAGGGTGGATCACGACACCGGTCGGCAGGCGGATCGGGTGCTGGCGGACCAACTCGGGGAGCCCGGCAGCTCGGAGCGCCTTGAGCACTCGGAGTTCGAGCTTCGATCCGGCCGGTCGTTGCCAGTCGCTCCGCTGTGACATCACTCGGCGGACCCGGGCGAGACCGGGTCGACCCCGGGCGCTCATCCGTCGGACCATCGCCCACAGATCCGGCACGGTTGCTCCGTGCCGATCGAGCACCCATTCGGTCACGGCTTCGAACGTTTCGTCACCGACTGCTCGCCCACAGTCGAACCAGGTCCGCACGGGGCTGGCGACGACGATCCCGTCCGGCCGCCGGATCCGGTCGGAGTCGTCGAGCACATTCGTCCGTCGGACCACGACGCCACCCGAGATCGGGTTCCGATCGTGATCCGACAGGACGATCGGAGGGCCTCCGTGACGAATGTGCCGGAAGCCCCAGAGTCGGGCCGCTGCGGGCCCGGTGACCACCAGGGCCGGGTCGGCCAGGCAGGCAGCGACGCAGTCGGACTCGAAGGTCGAGGGGCTGGTGCGGAGCCGGTAGACCCCGGGGTGGCAGACGACGAGTTCGTCGTCGTGGACGGCCTGCTCGGTGCGGTGTCGCGACCAGCCGTGGTCGAGCAACTCGTCTCGGGTGACGACGCCGTGGCGTCGGGCGATCAGGTCGGCGAGGTCGGGTGGCAGGTGACGCATCGGTCCTCCGTGTGGATGCGGTATCTCGGAGGACGACCTCGATGGGGTGGGTCACCGTACCGACACCGTCAACTGTCACTCCGGTCACCTCTCCCCACCCCGGAATGGGGGGGGGGGGGGGGGGGGGGGGGGGGGGGGGGGGGGGGGG
>JBMUCX010000147.1:0-5996 GCA_049458915.1 Ilumatobacteraceae bacterium | reverse complement strand
GTGCCTGGCACGACTCGCCGCACGGGCGCCGTAGCCTCGCCGACGTGCTGATCACCGAACCTGATCCTGAACTCGATCTCGTCCTCGAACGAATGGTCCCCCTCCGTCCGGAACAGGTCTGGGCGGCCTGGACCCGCCCCGAGCACCTCACTCACTGGTTCACGCCCGCCCCGTGGACGACCCCCGAGGCGGAGATCGATGCTCGCCCGGGTGGCATCTTCCGCACGGTCATGTGCTCACCCGACGGCGAGCGGTCCGAGGGTGCCGGCTGCGTCCTGGCCGCGGTGGAGCACCGTCTCCTCGTCTGGACCAACACCCTCGGTCCGGGTGGCCGCCCGAACGAGATCGGGAGCGGCGACGGCGAGTTCGGCTTCACCGCCGTGATCACGATGGAACCGTCCGGGGACGACGCCACCCTCTACGGTGCGCGCGTCATCCACGCGACCGCTGCCGCCTGTGCGGCACACGCTGCGATGGGATTCCACGATGGTTGGGGTGCAGCGCTCGACCAGCTCGTCGCGCACATGACCACCTCCTGACGGACCGACCACCGACCGGTCAGCGACTACTCTGCGGCGCCATGTACGTACCGGGTGCGTTCCAGATGAACGACGTCGATGCGATCGAACTCGCACAGCGGGTCGCGGTCGGTCATCTGATCACCGTCGCCGACGGTCGACCGGAGAGCACGATGATCCCGTTCACGCTGGCGACCGTCGACGGCCGGCTCGTTCTGCGAGCCCATCTGGCTCGGGCCAATCCGCATCACCGTCTCCTCGCACCCGGGGCGGAGGCACTGGTCGTCGTCCAGGGCCCGGACGCCTACGTCTCTCCCGGCCTCTACCCCTCGAAGTCCGAACACGGCAAGGTCGTCCCGACGTGGAACTACGCACTCGTCCACCTTCGCGGCACGCTGCAGCCGGTCGGCGACGGCGAGTTGCCCGGTCTCGTCGGCGACCTCACCGATCTCCACGAGCAAGTCCGCGACGAGCCGTGGGCGGTGTCCGATGCGCCGACCGACTTCATCACCGCGCAACTGCGCGCCATCGTCGGTATCGAGATGACGATCACCTCGATCGAGGGCAAGGCCAAGCTGAGTCAGAACCGACCCGAGGCCGACCATGACGCCGTGCGGCAGGCCTTCGGGCGTGGTACCGCACGTGAGCAGGCCGTCGCGCAGCTGATGCGATGAGCGCCAACAGTGGCGACCGTACGCTGCACTTCGCAGCGATCGAGCGCAAGCACGGGCTGTCGGCCGCCCACTGGCTCGGTCTGCTGGCCGACCTGGGCGAGGCGAAGTATCCCGATCAGATGGCGTTGCTCCAGGAGGGCCACGGCTTCAGCCGCACCCATGCGAACGCCCTCGTGATGTACCACCGCGGATCGGTCAGCTCCCGGCGATACGACGACCACGACGACTGGATGAGGCAGCAGACACCCGAAGCGGCCGAGACCGCAGGCGCACTGTTCGGCGCGATCACCGATCGGATCGACGGGCTCGACGCCACGATCGCATGGAACCAACCGGTGCTCCGCCACCCGGGCGGCTACGTGATCGGCTGCTCCGCCGCCAACCGGCACCTGACCCTCAATCCGTTCAGCAAGAGTGTGATCGAACGGTTCCGCGATCGGCTCGCCGCGATCCCCTCCGGCAAGGTCAGCAAGCACACGTTCATCGTGCCGATCGGCTGGGACGTCGATGCGGACCTGCTCGCCGACGTCGCCAGGGCGCGCATCGACGAGTTCGACGCCGGCTGAACCCATCCACGATTCCGACACCGGCCGAAATCGGGACGGTCGTACCGAGCAAGCGATCGGTTCGCTAGGTTCGGACCGATGCGCTCCGCACTCCCCGTGAACTGGCTGGACGAACTCGACGAGTCGATCGCCGGCCTCACCGCACGCCAACTCGTCGGGATCGTCGCCCTCGCAGCGATCGTCGTCGTGGCCCGGGTCGTGGTCACGACCGTGATCCGGATCCTTCTCCGGCGACGATTCAGCGGCGACGAGTTGACCTTCTGGAACTCCGAACGCAAGCGCATCGACCGCGCGCTCTCGCTCCTCGTCCTCGGCATCGTCGTGGTCGTCGGTACTCCGGCGCTCGGCGTCGACGCCGATCTGACCGACGTGATCGTCCGAGCGGGCGGGTTCGTCGCCGTCGTCGGAGCGATCATCCTCGCCTACCGACTGGTCGACGTCGTCGTCGACGTCCTCCAACGCCGCGCCGACCTGACCGAGAGCAAGCTCGACGACGGACTCGTGCCGCTGCTGCGCACGGTCCTGCGGCTGTTCGTGATGGGCGTCGGTGTCATCTTCGCCCTGCAGAATCTCGACGTCGACGTGTCGTCACTCCTGACCGGACTCGGACTCGGCGGGTTGGCGTTCGCGCTCGCTGCCCAGGACACCGCACGGAATCTGTTCGGTGGAGTGACCGTGTTCGTCGACAAGCCGTTCGAGATCGGCGACTGGATCGAAGTCGACGGGATCGAGGGCACCGTCGAAGCCGTGGGCTTCCGCTCCACCAGGATCCGGACGTTCTACAACTCGCAGGTCACGGTGCCGAACGGTCGGCTCGTCGACACCGGTGTCGACAACCTGGGTCGCCGGGAATGGCGCCGATACAAGACGAACCTCGGCATCGGCTATCACTCCACCACCGACCAGGTCGAAGCGTTCGTCGAGGGTGTTCGCGACCTCATCCAGGGGCGAGACGGTTTTCGGCAGGACTACTTCATCGTGGAGTTCGTCGGATTCGGAGAGTCGAGCCTCGACGTGATGCTCTATTGCTTCATCGGCGCTCCCGACTGGAACGCCGAGCTACGCGCCCGACACGAGTTGAACCTCGACATCATGCGGGTGGCCGAGCGGGTCGGCGTCGAGTTCGCCTTCCCGACTCGAACGGTCCACCTTCCGGACCGGGCCCCGCTCACGCCAGAGTGATCGTCGGGACGTCGACGGATCAGCGAGCGCCGAGCGCGGCGGCCGCCGCCGCCTCGGCATGGAGTCGGGCGGTCGGGAAGTAGGGCACCGGGACATCGGCATCGGTGAGGAGCAACTCGATCTCGGTGCACCCGGCGATCACACCCTCGGCACCGCGCTCCACGAGTCGCTCGACGATGCCTCGGTACGCGTCGCGACTGGTGTCGGAGATCACGCCCTGCACCAGTTCGTCGTAGATGACGTCGTGGACGACCGACCGATCCGGCTCGTCGGGAACGAGCACGTCGAGACCGAAGCGCTCGCGAAGGCGACCCGCGTAGAACGGCGCCTCCATCGTGTACCGGGTCCCCAACAGCGCGACCCGTTCCACCCCCGAACGTTGCACCGCCGCCGCAGTGGCGTCGGCGATGTGGACGAGTGGCACACCGGCTTCGGCCTCGACGCGATCGGCGAGCAGGTGCATCGTGTTCGTACAGATGACGAGCACCTCGGCACCACAGTGGACGAGGTCCCGAGCCGCTGCGGCGAGGACGTCACCCGCCGCATCCCAGTCACCCGCCGACTGCAGCGCCTCGATCTCGGCGAAGTCGAAGGAGCGGACGACGAGGTCGGCCGACGACACCCCGCCCAACTCCCGCCGCACGGCTTGGTTGATCACCCGTTCGTACTCGACGGACGATTCCCACGACATGCCACCGAGCAGACCGAGTCGTTTCACGGCATCCGCACCTCGACGTCGACGATGACGACGTCACCGATCTCCACCGACTCGCTGCGCCGAACGGCGTCCTTGAGCGGCAAGTAGTACGCATCACCCTTCGGCCACAGCGACGTGGTGAACCCGGTCGATCCGAGTCGACACTCCACGGGCACCATGCCCCACCCGTAGGTGGCTGCTGCTGCGTGTTCCCGAATGTCGTCGGCTCGGTCATCGACGATCGCGACGAAGTGGTACGGCGCCGGACCCCGCCACTCGAACACCACTCCGCTGCAGCGCATCGACGACTCCTTCAGCGCGCCCGCTCGGCGCGGTGGTGGGCGACGATCGCGTTGGCATGGCCGTGGCCCATGCCGTGCTCGGACTTCAGCACGGCGACCATCTCGGAGTGCTTGGCGCCCTCCATCGCCGCAACGATCGACAACCAGTGTTCGATCGGCTCGCCGTAGGTCCGCTCGATGGACGGGAAGTACGAAGCAGGACCCTTGACCCGCTCACCCGTCGCCCGGTCGCGAGTCGCCTGCTCACCCGTCTCCCGCTTCTCGGCCATGGCGGGAGGGTATCGCTACCTGAACCGCCCGTTCGTTCCGGCGGCCCACGGCGCCGCTACGGTGCGCGCATGGCGCTCTCTGGCCTGACGACGTACCTCTGGTTCGACGACCAGGCCCTCGACGCAGCCACGTTCTACGTGGACCTCTTCCCGGACTCCCGCATCACCGGTGTCAGCCACTACCAGGCCGATGCCCAGCGCCCCGAGGGATCGGTCCTGACCGTCGAGTTCGACCTCATGGGGCGACCGTTCGCCGGCCTCAACGGCGGCCCGCAGTTCCAGCACAGCGAAGCCGTGAGCTTCCAGGTCGGCTGCGAGACTCAGGACGACGTCGACCGCCTCTGGGAGGCCATCGTGTCGAATGGCGGGAGCGAGAGCCGGTGCGGTTGGTGCAAGGACCGTTGGGGTGTGAGCTGGCAGATCGTCCCCGAGTCGCTCGGACGGGCGCTCCGGGGCCTCGACGGGTTCGACAGCGAGTTCGCGTTCCGGGCGATGATGCAGATGTCGAAGATCGTCATCGCCGATCTCCGGCCCGGCGACTGAACGACTCGCCACCACCGGGCCAACAGTTCGTCACTGGTGCCATGCGCCGGCTTCGCCTCGCGCAAGGAGCCCGGCTCGGAGCATCGGAACTAGCCTGCCGCAGGATGATCGACGTCACAGCGGTCGACGTGGTCGTGATCGGCGCCGGCATCAGCGGTCTCGCGGTCGCCGAGCGACTCACGACGGCCGGAGTCGAGGCGGTCGTCCTCGAAGCACGGCCCCGCCCGGGTGGTCGGTTGCTCACGGCACCACCCTGTCTCGACCTCGGAGCGACGTGGTACTGGGACGGCGAACACCGGGTCGCCCGCATGGTGGAGCGGTTCGGACTCACGCCGTTCGACCAGCACCTCGCTGGCGACACCATGTACGAAGACGCCGACGGCGTCCGTCGACTGGCGGGGAACCTCGTCGACGTCCCCGCTCGCCGCCTGGTCGGGGGGATGGCTCGACTCGCCGACCACCTCGCTGCATCGCTCCCCGAGGAGTGCGTGCAACTCGACTGCGCCGTCTCGGGCATCGACCACGACGGCGACCCCCTGATCGTCGTGTCGGGCGACCGACGCTGGAGATGTCGGCACGTCGTGCTCGCGCTCCCTCCGTCACTCGCCGCCGCCTCGATCCGATTCCCCGCCGACACGCCGACCGACCTGCTCGGCGTCGCCGCCGCGACCCCGGTGTGGATGGGACAGACCGCGAAGGTCGTCGCCGTCTACGACCGAGCGTTCTGGCGGGCCCACGGGTTGGCCGGTGCCGGCATCAGCCGGGTCGGACCCATGCGGGAGATCCACGACATGTCCGGTCCGCTGGGACGGCCTGCAGCGCTGTTCGGTTTCGCTCCGGCGATGTTCCTCGGATCTCACCCGGAGACGCAGATCCTCGAGCAGTTGGGACGACTCTTCGGCGCTCCGGCGAAGCAACCGGAACAGTTGCTCGTCCAGGACTGGAACGCCGAGCGGTACACGGTCCCACCCGGACCCGTGTCGGCGCGTGTGCCGACAGCCGCCGACTACTCGCTCTACGGGCACGACCTCTTCCAACGGCCCGCTCTGAACGGCCGACTCCACTGGTCGTCGACGGAGACCGCGACTCGCCACCCCGGTCACATCGAGGGAGCGCTCGACGCCGCCGCACGGGTCGCCGACTCGATCGTCAGGTCGTTCGGTTCGTCCCGGTCGGGGTCGACCGGGGCCCGCAGGTGCGCCACGCGAGAGGTTGACGGATAGGTCGACGGAGAGGTCGACGGAG
>JBMUCX010000146.1:0-6068 GCA_049458915.1 Ilumatobacteraceae bacterium | reverse complement strand
CGTCGGCACGGACGCCACCGTCGGCGACCATGCCGTCGTCGGGCCGTTCGCCCATCTGACCGCCGGCAGCCACGTGACTTCGGGGACGACGACCGGCGCGTTCTACACTCCCGACCGATAGCCGGGACACGACACCGGCGCACCACACCGCACCGCCACGAACGGGGAGAGCCTCATGGAGAAAGTCACCACCAAGAAGCTCGCACTGTTCACCGGGCGAACCCACCCGGCGCTCGCCGCCGAGGTCGCCGGTCACCTGGGCCTGTCGCTCGGCGACGCCAACATCGTGGAGTTCGCCAACGGAGAGATCCGGCCGCGGTTCTCCGAGAGCATCCGTGGGGCCGACGTGTTCATCATGCAGAGCCACTACGGCGTCGACGGTCGCTCGGTCAACGACTCGCTGATGGAGCAGCTGATCATGATCGACGCAGCTTCGCGAGCCTCGGCGAAGCGGATCACGGCCGTGTGCCCCTTCTACGGCTACGCCCGCCAGGACCGCAAGGCCGAGGGGCGCGAACCGATCACGGCACGGCTCGTCGCCGACATGTTCAAAGCCGCCGGCGCCAAGCGCATGGTGTCGATCGACCTCCACTCGGGTCAGATCCAGGGCTTCTTCGACGGCCCGGTCGACCATCTCACCGCTGCGCCGGTGCTCGAGGAGTACATCCGCAGCCAGGCACCCGACTCCCCGGTCATCGTCTCGCCCGACTCCGGCCGGATCAAGGTCGCCGAACGGATGGCCCAGCACCTCCACGACTGCGACGCCGACATCGCCTTCATCTACAAGCGTCGACCGAAGGGCCAGGCGAACGTCGTCGAGGCCAAGGAGGTCATCGGTGACGTCGCCGGGCGCCTGTGCATCCTCACCGACGACATGATCGACACCGGCGGCACCATCGTGTCGGCGGCCGAGATCCTGCTCGAGCGGGGCGCCACCGAGGTCTGGGCGATGGCGACCCATGGCGTGCTGTCCGGCCCGGCGGTCGATCGACTCAAGAACTCGCCGCTCGCCAAACTCGTCCTCACCAACACCCTGCCACTCCCGCCGGAGAAGCAGATCCCGCAGGTCGAAATCCTGTCGGTCGCCGAGATCATTGCGGAAGCGCTGAGCGCCGTGTTCGACGACACCAGCGTCAGCGAGATCTTCCACGGCGAGAACCTCTCCTGACCGCCCCGACCACGAGGTGTCTGACACCTCGTGGTCGGTGTCGGTTCGGCCGACGCCCCGATAGGCTCGCCCGTTGCCGTAACCACCTGTCATCCGAAGTTGGACCCCATGTCTGCAACCGTTCTCGTCGCCGAATCCGGGCGCGCCACCGGCAGCGCCAATTCGCGCCGCCTGCTCCGTGAAGACCGCATTCCCGCCGTCGTCTATGGACAGGGCATGTCACCCATCTCCATCTCCGTCGCCCGGCGCGATCTCCGCATCGCTCTGTCCGGTGCTGCCGGCACCAACACCGTGCTCGACCTGACCGTCGACGGCTCCGTGTACCCGGCGATCGTCAAAGAGATCCAGCGGCACCCGGTCCGCCGCACCGTCCAACACGTCGACTTCATCCAGGTCAATCTCGACCAGACACTCAAGGTGTCGGTGCCCGTCCGTCTCCAGGGTGAGGCCTCCGAGGTCCTCTCCAACGGCGGTCTCGTCGACCTCTCGATGAACGAGATCGAAGTCGAGACCACGCCTCGGTCGATCCCCGACGAGATCGTGATCGACATCAGCGGCCTCACCATGGACTCGACCGTCACCGTCGGACAGATCCCACTTCCGGCCGGCGTCACCGCCACCGCCGACGCCGATGCGGTCGTCGTGTCCGTTCTGGCCACCCGGGCTCCCGCCCCGGCTGCCGCCGATGACGAGGCCGAGGCAGCCGACACCGGCGAGGCAGCCGACACCGGCGACGACGCCGACGCCGGCGAGTCCAGCGACGCCGAGTGACCTCGCGCACCCGACCGCACGGCTGAGCCCGGAACCGTTCGATGGGGCTGTTCGACCGGCGCGCCGTCCGTGGCACCCCGTTCGAATGGCTCGTCGTCGGACTGGGCAACCCCGGCAAGGAGTACGCACGAACCCGACACAACGTCGGCGAGGAATGCGTCCAACTGCTCGCCGAGCGACACCAGGCACCGCTCAAGGCCGGGCGTGACAACGCACTCGTCGGCGAGGCCAGATTCGGTTCCGGGCCCGACGCCGACCGAGTCGTCCTCGCGTTCCCGCTGACCTTCATGAACGAGTCCGGACGCGCCGTGTCCGCCCTCGTCCGCCGCTACGGCATCGACGACCCCGAGAAGATCATCGTCGTCCACGACGAACTCGACCTCGAACCCGGCGTCCTACGCCTCAAAGCGGGCGGCGGACTCGCCGGCCACAACGGCCTCCGCAGCATCACACAGCACCTGTCCACCCAGGACTACCTGCGGGTCAGAATCGGCGTCGGCAAACCACCGAACAAGGACCGGGGGGCCAGCCACGTCCTCACGAGGGTGCCACAACGCCAACGCGAACTCCTCGACGTCGCCGTCGCCGACGCCGCCGACGCCGTCGAGTCGATCATCGCCGACGGCATCGAACCCACGATGCAGCGATTCCACAGCCGCTGACCGGACCATGACCGCCGATCTCGCCACCGACCGGGCCGTCAGCCCCCCGCTCGTCGATCTCCCGGCACTCCTGCGCGACGAGCCCGGCCTCACCCGAGCGCTCGGCGAACCCGACGCCCGACTCGCGATCGTCGACGTCGCCCGGCCGATCTCGATCGCCGCCCTGTCCCACCTCTCCAGCGCCGCCCCGCTCGTGGTGGCCTGTCCGACCGGGTCGATGGCCGGCCAACTCGCCGACGACCTCGCCCAGTACGTCGGCGCCGACCAGGTCGCCCTCTACCCGGCGTGGGAGACCCTGCCGTTCGAACGGGTCAGCCCGGCCGTCGAGACGATGGGACGGCGGCTCGAACTGCTGTGGCGGCTGCGCGACCCGGCCCGGAGCCCGCGCATCGTCGTCGCCGGAGTCCGGGCCCTCCTCCAACGACTCGGCCCCGGTGCGACCACCGTCGAACCCGTCGTCATCCGACCTCACGACGTCGTCGACCCCGACGAACTCGCTGCCCGGCTCGTGGCGGACGGCTACCGGCGGGAGGAGCTCGTCGAGCACCGCGGCGAGTTCGCCCGTCGAGGGGCGATCGTCGACGTCTACCCCTCGACCGCCGACGCACCGATCCGGATCGACCTCTGGGGCGACGAAGTCGACCGGTTGACCACGTTCGCCGTCAACGACCAACGCTCCGTCGCCGACCTCGCCGAGGTCACGATCTTCCCGGCTCGAGAACTCACCCTGGACGACACCGTCCGTCGACGCGCCGCCGAACTCGTCGGCGCCGAACCATGGGGCCGGGAACACTGGGAACGACTCGCCGAGGGCGCCCAGTTCGACGGCATGGAGTCGTGGGTTCCCTGGCTCACCGACACCGACACACTGATCACCGACGTCCTCCCCGCCCGGGCCAAGGTCGTGCTCGTCGAACCGCGCCGGATGCGCGATCGGGCCGCCGACCTGCTCGCCGAGGAAGCCGATCTGGCACGAGCACTCGCGTCGACCTGGGCGCGCGACCCGGCGAAGGAGTTCCCGCACCTCCACGCCGATCCCGACTCACTCCTCGCCGGCTCGCGATCCGTCTGGACCATCGACTCGACCCCCGAATCGCCCGACACCCCGCTCGTCGAGGCCACCGGCTGGGGGCCGATCGGTGGAGATGGCAGCGGGCTGTCCGACCGACTCGTCGACCTGATCGGCAAGGGCCATCGAGTCGTCGTCGCCGCCGACGGACCGGGCTCGGCCACCCGCCTCCGCGAGATCCTCCTCGAGCGCGGCCTCGACTTCCCGATCCGCGACGCCGCCTCCGATCGCCCCGGCGGATCGATCGTCGTCGCGCCGCTCCATCGCGGCTGCGCGCTCCCGTCGGCCAAGGTCTCGATCGTCGCCGAGGCCGATCTCACCGGACGTCGCCGGGCGCACCGGGCGGCCCGCCCGCGGCGCCGCGACGGCACCACCACGTTCGAAGATCTCAAGCCCGGCAACTACGTCGTCCATCACACCCACGGCGTCGGCAAGTACGAAGGGATGGTCAAGCGGACCATCGGCGGTGTCGAGCGCGATTACCTGCTCGTCGCGTACAAGGGCGGCGACAAGCTGTACGTCCCCTCGGACCAGATCGACACCCTGCGGCAGTACGTCGGCGGCGAGGCCCCGACCCTGCACCGCCTCGGCGGCAGCGACTTCGCCAAGTCGAAGAGTCGGGTGAAGTCCGCCGTGCGCGAGATCGCCCAGGAACTCGTCGTGCTCTATCAGAAACGGGTCAACGCCACCGGCCACGCCTTCGGCGAGGACACCCCGTGGCAGCACGAGATGGAGGAGGCCTTCCCGTACGTCGAGACGCCGGACCAGCGCACGGCGCTGACCGACATCAAGGCCGACATGGAACGCCCCTACCCGATGGACCGACTGCTGTGCGGTGACGTCGGGTTCGGCAAGACCGAGGTGGCGGTGCGGGCGGCGTTCAAGGCGATCCAGGACGGCAAGCAGGTCGCCGTGCTCGCCCCGACCACACTGCTCGCCTCGCAGCACGGCAACACGTTCGCCGACCGCTTCGCCGGTTACCCCGTCCGGGTCGAGGTGCTCTCGCGCTTCCTCACGGCCGGTGAGGCCAAGCGGGTGATCGCCGGACTCCGTGATGGCGAGGTCGACTGTGTGATCGGCACCCACCGGTTGCTGGCCAACGACGTCGCCTTCAAGGATCTCGGACTGCTGGTGGTCGACGAAGAGCAACGATTCGGTGTCCAGCACAAGGAGCAGATCAAGCAACTCCGGACGAACGTCGACGTACTCACGCTGTCGGCGACACCGATCCCACGCACCCTCGAGATGTCGCTCGTCGGCATCCGCGACCTGTCGCTGCTGCAGACCCCTCCCGCCGATCGGCAGCCGATCCTCACCTACGTCGGGGAGTACGACGAGCGGGTGGCGATCGAGGCGATCCGCCGTGAACTCCTCCGTGAGGGTCAGGTCTTCTGGGTCCACAACCGGGTCCAGTCGATCGAGACGGCAGCATCCCGACTCCGCCAACTCGTGCCCGAAGCGCGTATCGCCGTCGCTCACGGACAGATGGACGAAGGGTCGCTCGAGCAAGTCGTCGTCGACTTCTGGGAGGGCAACTTCGACGTCCTCGTGTGCACGACGATCATCGAGTCGGGCATCGACATGCCGACCGTCAACACGCTCGTCGTCGAACGCTCCGACCTGCTCGGCCTCGGACAGATGCACCAGCTCCGTGGCCGTGTCGGCCGGTCGGGGAGCCGGGCCTACGCCTACCTGTTCCACCCGAAGGACCGGGTCCTGTCCGAGGAGGCGTACGAGCGGCTGAAGACGATCGGTGAGGCGACCGAACTCGGCTCGGGCTTCAAGATCGCCATGCGCGACCTCGAGATCCGCGGCGCCGGCAACCTGCTCGGCGAGTCGCAGTCGGGGCACATCGCGGCCGTCGGTTACGACCTGTACTGCCAGATGGTCACCGAAGCGGTCGCCGAGATGAAGGGGGAACCGATCGCGGCGCCGTCCGAGTTGAAGCTCGACGTGCCCAGCGACGCCCATCTGCCCGCCGACTACGTGGCCAAGGAGGAACTGCGACTCGAGGCGTACCGACGCCTCGCCGAGGTCAGGACGGTCGAGCAGGTCGACGACATCCGTACCGAGTGGGAAGACCGCTACGGACCACTCCCGGCACCGGCCGAGGCCCTGCTGATGGTCGCCCGACTCCGGGCCGAGTGCCACCGACTCGGGATCACCGACCTGCAGATCACGAGCAGCGACGCCCGCCTCGCTCCACTCGACCTCAAGCTGTCCGAGTCGATGCGGCTGAAGCGCCTCGCCAAGGCGGCGATCCACAAAGAGGATCTGCGCCAACTCGTCGTCCCGCTGCCGCGACGGACCGACCCGGCGGCATTCCTCGTCGGATTCCTGCAGGAGTTGATCCCCCACCCGGGGGGGGGGGGGGGGGGGGGGGGGGGGGGGGGGGGGG
>JBMUCX010000145.1:0-6155 GCA_049458915.1 Ilumatobacteraceae bacterium | reverse complement strand
GATCGAACCGGCGTAGCCGGTCCGATCCTCACGCAAACGCCGACTCGCCATGCGGCGAACCTACCGGGACCGACCGGCGGCGTCACTCGATGCGGAGACCGGAGATCGCCCGGGAGATCACCAACTGCTGGATCTGCTCGGTGCCTTCGAAAATGTCGTGGATCTTCGCATCGCGATGCCAACGCTCGACCGGGTACTCCCGGGTGTAGCCGTAGCCGCCGAGGATCTGGATCGCCCGCTCGGTCACCCAGGTGGCGACACGGCCGGCCTTCATCTTGGCCATCGAGCCCTCGGCGTTCTGGAACTTGCGCTGCTTGCCGAGCCATGCGGCACGCCAGATCAGGCCACGGGTGGCATCGATCTCCGTCGCCATGTCGGCGAGCATGAAGGCGATCGACTGGTTCATGATGATCGGCCGTCCGAACGCATGGCGCTCCTTGGCGTAGTCGAGTGAGTACTCGTAGGCCGCGCGGGCGATCCCGAGCGCCTGGGCGCCGACGCTCGGCCGGGTCGCCTCGAACGTCTGCATCGCCGCCTGGGCGTTGCCGGGCTTGCCCTCACGGACCCGAGCGAGTCGCTCGTCGAGTTTCTCCTTGCCACCGAGCAGCATCCGGCCGGGGATGCGCACGTCGTCGAGCACCACCTCTGCGGTGTGGCTGGCCCGGATGCCGTGCTTTTTGTACTTCTGCCCCATCGACAAGCCCTTGGTCCCCGGCGGGACGACGAAGCTGGCATGGCCCTTCGAACCGAGCGCCGGGTCGACGACACCGACGACGACGTGCACGTCGGCGATCCCACCGTTGGTGATCCACGCCTTGGTGCCGTTGAGTACCCACTCGTCGGTCGCCTCGTCGTAACGGGCGCTCAACCGGTAGCCGTTCACGTCCGAACCCGCGTCGGGTTCGCTCGCTGCGAACGCTCCGAGGGCGATCTGGTCGGCGGTGCCGTAGCACTGCGGCACCCACTCCATGACCTGCTCGGGCGTTCCGGAGGATGCGATTCCGGCGGCGGCGAGTGCGGTCCCCATGATCGCCATGCCGAGGCCGGCGTCGCCCCAGAACATCTCCTCGATCGCCACGGGTAGCGTCAGCCCGGTCGGATCATTCATCATCGACTCGGCCATGAACTCCCAGCCGTAGAGACCGATCTTGGCGGCCTCCTGCACGATCGGATACGGGAACTCCTCACGCTCGTCCCACTCCTCGGCGTTCGGACGCATCACGTCCTCGGCGAACCCGTGGACCCACTTCTGGATCTGGAGTTGGTCCTCGTTCAACGACATCGAGAAATCAGCCATGGGCTGCAAGTTACCACTGGGTAACCACCGCCGTCGATCGCGACACCGGGTTCGAATCGCTCCGACGGTGACGGCGGGTGGCCGACACCTTCAGCGACGAACGGTGGTGCCGTCCTTGGTCGTCTCGACCGTCCAGCCCGCCGCCTGCAGTTCGGCGCGGATGGCGTCGGCAGCGGCATAGTCCTTGGCAGCGCGTGCAGCATCGAGCGCCGATGCACGCTCGGTCACCTCGGCCGGCACCTCGTCGGAGTCGCCGACGGGGAGTCCGAACGCCTGGAGGATCGCCCTGGCGGCAGCGACCAACGACGCCGCCGACGGGTCCCCGGCGTCGAGCGCCGAGTTGGCCCGTCGGACCGTGTCGAACAGCAGCGCCGTCGCCCGCGGCGTGTCGAGGTCGTCGTCCATCGCAGCACGGAACGACGTGAGCACCTCGGGCGATGCGATCCCTGCATCGATCGATGCCGTACGGGCTGCGAACGAGTCGAGTCCGGCGAGCGCCTTGACGGCCGCATCGATGTTCTCCTGGCCGATCTTCACCGGGCTGCGGTAGTGCGACTGGAGGAGCACCATCCGATACGCCCGGGGGTCGTACAGGTCGATCAGGTCGAGCAGGTTCGAGACGTTGCCGAGGCTCTTCGACATCTTCTCGCCCTCGGCGTCGACGACGAACCCGTTGTGCATCCAGTGGTTGGCGAAGCGCTTGCCGAGCGCCACCGCCTGTGCCCGCTCGTTCTCGTGGTGCGGGAATCGCAGGTCCTGGCCGCCGCAGTGGAGATCGAACCCCTCGCCGAGCAGGTCGAGACTCATCACCACGCACTCGCTGTGCCACCCCGGACGACCGTCCCCCCACGGCGACGGCCAGGCGGGTTCGCCGGGCTTGGAGAACTTCCACAGCGCGAAATCGGCCGGATGCCGCTTCTCACCAGCGCCGAGCACCTCGCGGTCCCCTCCACCGGCTCGCATGTCGTCGAGTGACTGATGAGCGAGGAGACCGTATCCGTCGACCGATTCGACCGCCAGGTAGACCCCGTCGCCGGTGGGGTACGCCTTGTCGGCATCGACCAGTTCGGCGATCATCTCGACCATCTGGTCGACGTACTCGGTGGCGTGTGGCACGTCGGTCGGGCGGAGGACGTCGATGCCCTCCATCGCCTCGAACCAGATCCGCTCGCACTTGGTCGTGATGTCCTGCCAGGGCCGGTCCTCGCGCTGGGCCCGGTCGATGATCTTGTCGTCGATGTCGGTGATGTTCGAGACCAAGCGGACCTCGAGGCCGCACCACTCCAGGTACCGCCGGAGGATGTCGTAGACGAGCGTCGCCCGGCCGTGACCGAGGTGCGGCGGGCCGTAGACGGTCGGGCCGCAGAGGTAGATGCTCACCTTGCCGGGTTCGCGGAGGGCGAGTTCGCGGACGTTCCGGGTGGCGGTGTCGTAGAGGTGCAGCACGCCGAGAAGCCTACGAGACCCACCTGCCCTCGTCGTTTGCGTGAGGATCGGCCCGCCAGGGGCGGGCCGATCCTCACGCAAACGACCCGCGCCGGTGCCCATGGGTACGCTCGGCGGCATGCCGATCCACCTCCGCGCCGAACCCGGTGACTACGCCCCGAACGTCCTGTGCCCCGGCGACCCCCGCCGAGCCGAGTACATCGCCGAGACCTTCTTCGACGCGGGATTCCGTTGTGTGAACGCCGAGCGGGGCATGCTCGGGTTCACCGGAACCTTCGAGGGCTCGCCGATCAGCGTCCAGACCACGGGGATGGGTTGCCCGTCGTCCGGCATCGTCTTCGAGGAACTGGTCATGCTCGGAGCCCGCCGACTCGTCCGCGTCGGCACCTGCGGTGGCCTCGGCGCCGACATGCGAATGGGCGACACCGTCATCGCTCTCGCCGCCACCGCGGAGGACACGACACCACTCCGCATCGCCCAGATGCCGTCGTACGCACCGACCGCCAGCTATGACCTGGTCGAGGCAGCCGTTCGGCTCTCACGCGAGGCTGGCGCCCGGGTGCACGTCGGCCCGATCGTCACCTCCGGCGTCTTCTACGACCCGGACCCGAACGCATTCGCCCGCTGGAAGCGGACCGGACACATCGGCGTCGAGATGGAAGCGGCGATGATGTACACGGTCGCCGCGATCCACGGCCTGGAGGCGCTGGCGATGATGACCGTGTCGGACCTCCTCGAGGAGTCGGGGGACACGACGCGCATCAGCGACGACGAGCTCAAGCGCGGTGTCGACGACATGATGCGGCTGGCGTGCCGCGTCGCCGTCGGCTGACGGGCACCCGAGCGATCCGGCAACGGTCGGGCCGCCGGCACCGATCAGGGTCGTCTGAGCCAGGCTCCCCGCCGAATTCTGTGGCAGCAGAACTGCACTCCTGACGCGACATCGCTGCCACAAAATCCCGGGCGAATTCTGTGGCAGCAGAACTGCACTCCTGACGCGACATCGCTGCCACAAAATCCCGGGCGAATTCTGTGGCAGCAGAACCGCGCTCCTGACGCGACATCGCTGCCACAAAATGCGCGAGTGGGGTCAGCTGTCGCCGCCGGAGGCGTCCTTCACCGACTGCTTGCCGGCGCGGATCCAGGGCATCATCGACCGCAGCTGCGAACCGACGATCTCGATCGGATGCTGCTTGCCCTCCTCCTGGAGGCGGTGGTAGTTCGCACGGCCCGACTCGGACTCGGCGACCCACTCGTCGGCGAACTGGCCGCTCTGGATCTCACCGAGGATCTCCTTCATGATCGCCTTGGTCTGCGGCGTGATGACGCGAGGACCACGGGTCAGGTCGCCGTACTCGGCGGTGTCGGAGATCGAGTAGCGCATCCCGGCGATGCCCTCTTCGTACATGAGGTCGACGATCAGCTTCACCTCGTGGAGGCACTCGAAGTACGCCATCTCCGGGGCGTAACCCGCCTCGGTCAGGGTCTCGAAGCCGTACTGCACGAGCTTGGTGAGGCCACCGCACAGCACGACCTGCTCACCGAACAGGTCGGTCTCGGTCTCCTCGGGGAAGGTGGTCTCGATCACACCGGCGCGGGCGCCGCCGATCGCCTCGGCGTACGACAGGGCGAGCGCCTTGGCGTTGCCGGTCGCATCCTGGTCGACGGCGATGAGCGCCGGCACGCCGCCGCCCTCGGTGTAGGTCCGGCGAACCAGGTGGCCCGGACCCTTGGGGGCGATCATGATCGAGTCGACACCCTCGGGGGCGGTGATCCGACCGAAGCGCACGTTGAACCCGTGCGCGAAAGCGATCGCGTCGCCCGGCTGCAAGTGCGCAGCGATGTGCTCGTCGAAGATCCGCTTCTGCTCGGTGTCGGGGGCGAGGATCATGATCACGTCCGCCCACTCGGCGGCGTCGTCGATCGACTTGACGGTGAGGCCGGCGTTCTGGGCCTTGGCGACCGAGGACGAGCCCTCCCGGAGACCGACGCACACGTCGACACCCGACTCCTTCAGGTTGAGCGCGTGGGCATGACCCTGCGAGCCGTACCCGATGATCGCGACCTTGCGGCCGCGGATGATCGACGGATCGGCGTCGGCTTCGTAGTACACGTTGGCGGCCATGTCAGCCCACCTTGCCTTTCATGTTGGGGTTGACGGCGCGCAAGCGGGCGCCTCGGTCGAGTTTCGGCAGCGCGACCCTACCGGTCCGTTGGAGTTCCAACAGTCCGTAATCGGTGACGAGGTCCTGGAAGTCGTCGAGCTTGTCGGGGTGGCCCTCGAGGCTGATCGTCAAGGCATCGGTACCGACCGCCAGGATCTTGGCCTCGAAGATGTTCGCCAACTCGACGATCTGTCCCCGGGTCTCGGCGTCGGCGCTCACGGTCACGAGCAGCAGTTCACGTTCGACCGACCGGCGCGGATCGAGTTCGCTGATCTTGATCACGTCGATCAACTTGAACAGTTGCTTGACGATCTGCTCGAGCGGCGCCGACTCGACATCCACGACGATCGTGATGCGGCTCATCCCCTCCTCCTCGGCCGGGGCGACGGCCAGCGAGAAGATGTTGTAGCCGCGGCGGGCGAACAGGCTCGCCACCCGGGCGAGCACACCGGGGCGGTTCTGCACCAACACGGACAGGATGTGATGGTTCAGCGACGAGCCGAACGGATTGATGGCGGTCATGTGGGTTCCTTCGAGGCGATGACGAGCGGTTGACGAGCGGATGAGGAGTGGTGCCAGGCGCGAGTCCTCACGCCAGGCGCTCGCGGATGGATTGCTGCGTGGGGTGGACGAGGAGGTCGTCGTTGGACGCCCCGGCGGGCACCATCGGGAACACCTTCTCGCTGGCGTCGGTGCGGAACTCGATGACGACGGTGCGGTCGTTGATGGAGTTCGCCTTCTCGATCGCCGGGGCGACCTCCTCGGGCGACTCGACCCGGATACCGACGCATCCCATCGCCTCGGCCCACTTGACGAAGTCGGGCACGTCGGTCGACAGATACACCTCGCTGTACCGCTCCTCGTAGAACATCTCCTGCCACTGGCGCACCATGCCGAGGTAGCTGTTGTTGAGGAGCGCCACCTTGATCGGGATCCGCTCGACGGTCGCCGTGACGAGTTCCTGAGCGGTCATCTGGAAGCACCCGTCACCGTCGACCGCCCACACCGTGCGGTCCGGGCAGCCGGCCTTCGCACCGATCGCCGCCGGGATCGAGAAGCCCATCGTGCCGAGCCCGCCGGAGTTGACCCAGGTGTAGGGCTGCTCGAAGTTCCAGTGCAGCGACGACCACATCTGATGCTGACCGACACCCGAGCACAGGATCGTTCCCTCCGGCGCGGCGTCGCGGAGTTGCTCGAGGCAGTACTGGGGCTTGAGCGGTCCTCCCGGCTCACTCGCTTCGTACGTG
>JBMUCX010000144.1:0-6207 GCA_049458915.1 Ilumatobacteraceae bacterium | reverse complement strand
GATGTGCCACGACGTCGCCATCGTCGAACCTCCACCCACCCCGGGAGCTCTCCCCCGGCCCGCGCCGCACGCAGCACGCCCGACCTGTCGACAGCGCACCTCGTCGATGCCGGTGAACGCCGGGTACAAGTCGACCACCGGACAGTCCTGGCGACGAAACGGCCTCGGCGCCGTGATCGCGCACATCGATCCGAATCGACCTCTCGGCCAGCCTCCGCCCTCGAAGGGAAACGCTGGAACGGTGCCGGCTCTGGGAACCCACCGCCGATCGCAGCGCGTCGCTCCGGACACGCCGCGCGAATCGGACGACAACCCTGGAACCAGAACAGCCGCTCGGTGTATGGTCTTCGATGAGTCAACGCTCGTACTCAAAAAAGTACCGAGCCCACCGACGTACCGAGAGCACCGAGGAGTTTTCACAGATGTCTTCGAACTCGCATGATCCCGACGATGGCGTCGCGTTGGAGCCACCACAGCCCGACGACGGGCTGTGGTGGACACTGGTCGACGACGAGTTGCTGGTCCTCGATGCCGATACCGCCGAAGTACTTCGTCTCGATGGCCAGACCGCACGGCAGGTGGCCGACGACCTCGAGCGGGCATCGACCGAGGGCGGTATCGATCGGCGTACGCTGATCACCGGCGCAGCGGCGATCGCTGGTGCGACGTGGTTGGCGTTGCCCGGCGCGGCAGCAGCCTCCAGCGATGGACCAGTGGGCACCGGTGGCGAGGTGACCCGTGTCGGCGACTACTGGGTGCACACGTTCACCACCAACGGGACGTTCACCCTCTTCGCCGATCGCGACGTGGAGTACCTGGTGGTCGCCGGTGGTGGCGGAGGAGGCGGAGGGGCAGGTACCGGCAACCGTTCCGGGGGTGGAGGTGGCGCCGGAGGCCTCCAGCACAACATCGGGTCACCCACCGGTCTGGCATCCGGCGACCATGCGGTGACGGTGGGCACCGGCGGAGCAGGCGGCAGGGTCTTGGACATCGGCTCCGGTGCCGTCCGGGGATATGGCGAACCGGGCCTCAACGGCTCGGACAGTTCGCTCGGGACCGTGGCGACCGCACGAGGCGGTGGCGGTGGCGGTGGAAATCGCTCCGGGGGAACTCCCGCCTACGTCGGCCGTGCCGGCGGGTCGGGTGGTGGCGCCGGCGGCGGGACCGGCGGCACCTCCTCGGGCGGCACAGCCGAGGCGGATCAAGGGTACGGCGGTGGACAAAGTGGGTCCGGTTACGGCGGCGGTGGCGGGGGTGCCGGGGGTGCCGGTGGTGCCGGTGGTGCCGGTGGTGCCGGCGCTGCGGGCGTCGGACTGCAACTCGGCATCGTCGGTACGGAGGTCACCTATGCCGTGGGCGGGCCCGGCGGCCTGTTCACCGGGGACACGCCCCCAGCGTCATCGGCCGCGGGGAGCGGCGGGGCCGGCGGGTCGGCAGGGGCCGCTGTGGGTTCCACGACGAAACGGGGATCGGACGGACGTAATGGTGTGGTGATCGTGCGTTACCTGGCGGTGCCCTGACGGGCTCGGACGCGACACGCCGACAGCGTCGGTCCGGGACGACCAGCGGAACCGACACCGCGGCTCTCCCGGATCCCGCTCGGACCAGTCATCCATGAACAGCACCGACCCGGCCGTGTTCGCGCGCCGTGCCGGGCGAGCCGAGGATGGATCGCTCGTCGACATCACGCTCACCTCGACCACGGCCAGCGGTGCGGATCTCGCCGACATGGTGGCCGAACTCGAACAACGTTGGCCACCGCGTGGCCTGGAGCGAGCAAGGATCACCGACTGGACAGAAGTCCGGCTCCGCATCGACATCGACGGCTCCGGGGCGGTCCGCGTGGACGGAGCCGACGGCGGTGGAGGGTGGGACCGGGTCGAATCGGCCATCGGTCTGTTCGCCGCCGAGCACCTCACAGCTCGGGTCGCGGTGCACGCCGCCGTGCTGGTGACCGACCACGGCGCCATCGTGCTACCGGGAGCCACCCACACCGGAAAGAGCACCCTCGCACGTGCTGCTCGTCAGCGCGGCCTGTTGGTGCTCGGTGATGAATATGCACTCGTCGACTCGGCGAGCGGAGCCGTCCAAGGCTGGCCGCGGCCGCTACGGACTCGCCGACCGAGCCACGTGGAGCGAACCCCACTCGACGAGGCCGAACAGGTGAGCGCGTTCACCGACCATTCCGTCGCACTCGTCGCTGTGCTCACCTATTCGCCCGCTTCACCGTCGATACGACCCGTCTCCCGTGTCGACATGGTGATCGAGGTGCTGCGCAACACGGTCTGTGCCAGGGTTCGACCCGAGGCCTCCGTGTCCGCCGCGATGGCGATGACCAGCAACGCCCTGCTCGTCGTCGGTACTCGCGGAGAGAGCGACGCGACCATCGACGTCCTGCTCGAGCAACTCGAGCGGCAGCGACCGCCGGCGTGATCGATCGAGGCCCGAGGCGGCAGGGCGTCGGGAGTTCCACCATCGACCCACGACAGTGGATGCGGGACCGTCGACGCGACAGCCGACACGCGCCTGCGTCAGCGAATCGAGCCAGGTGACGACCTCGGGTGCGAGCCGCCGTCCACCCTCGACGGCGTCACCCACGGGGTCCCGACCGCGCCGACGGCGACCGACAGCGGTCGGGCGATCGACATCGGCGACGACGGGTCGACCGGCCTCGACCAGGCCGGATCACGACGCGGATGACTGGTGACGCGTCGAGGGAGACGCCTTGCGGCGTCCCCCCTCGAACATGTGGTGGAACTGCTGCCGACGTCAGCCGTTGGTCGAGTCGAGCTCGAGTTCGCGACCGTTGAGCGGCTGCACCGGACGGTTGTTGCCTTCATGGGCAGCGGCGAAGGCGGCGATCTGGTCCGCACTCAGCGACACCGGCTCGCTCATGAGCAGCCAGTTGACGCCCTCGGTGCAGGGCGGGGTGGTGAGGCTGCCCGTGTAGCGGTAGGAGGTGTGAGCTGCGGGGAGCATCGCCGACCAGTCGAGTTCGACCGGCGTCTCGACACCCTCAGGGGTGGTGAGCGCATCGACGTAGGGCTGCCACGCCGCATTGGCGTCGGCGCCCTCGGCGATCATCACGCCCACGACGGTGATGACACTGTCGTCGTTCACGTGCACGAAGTGCACCTCGGCGACCGCCGACACACCGTCGATGGTGTGCTCGCTCGGCGAGTGGAAGTGGATCTGCTCGAGCGGCGACACGGCACCGTCGACGGTGACGGTGTTGCCGTCGCTGGCGTTGGCCTGGATGGTGTGGCCGTTGTTGATGACCGTGGCCGACAGGGCTGCGTAGTCGAACTCCGGGTCGGCGAGGTCGGCCTCGACGGCACCGACGACGTCGATCGGTGTCTGAGCCGAGCCGTCGGCGCAGGCCGCGTACTCGGGGGCGAGGGCGCCCCAGTTCTCCGGGCCTTCCTCACCTTCGTAGGTCCAGTGAGGGAGTTCGCCGGAGTGAGCGACGGTCGTCTCGGTGGCCTCGGCCACCGTGGTCTCGACGGAGGTCTCGCTGGCCGCGTCGCTGCCGCCACAAGCGGCGAGCATGGCGAACAGGGCGGAGGTCGCAGCGAGAGCGGCGACGCGTGAACGGATGATGGTCATGTGGTCCTCTGGTTCGGGTTTGCCGAAGTGGCGGACTGAAGCTGCGGCGCCGAACGATCAACCCTTCGCCCACTCGTCCTCCCGTGACATCAGTCATGACGCGCAGCTGGTGGCTGCTCTGCCAACCACTCGAGCGCACCACGGGCAGCGGCGACGGCAGTGCTGAACGTCGCCTGCAAGAGGTAGCCGCCGGTCGGCGCTTCCCAGTCGAGCATCTCGCCGGCCACGAAACAGCCGGGAACACGGCGCAGCATGAACGACTCGTCCACCTCGTTCGCGTCGATCCCGCCGGCGGACGAGATGGCCCGGTCGATCCCCGTCGTGGCGGTCACCGTGAACGGCACACCCTTGATCGCATTCGCCAAGCCGGCGTCGTCGCGCGGCACCTCGGGCCCGAAGGCCTCGCGAATCAGTGCCCGGGCGACGGGCGCGAGGCCGACGGTGCGCCGGAGCACGTTGTCGAGGGAGTCCTTCTCGCGCCGCCGGGCGAGCCGGTTCGCGAGCGCATCGCGATCGAGGTCGGGCTGCAGGTCGACGAGCAGGTCGCACCGCCCGGTGCGCTCGATCGAGTCGCGAGCCGGTCCGGCGTGGGCGTACACCGGTCCTCCCTCGATGCCGGCATCCACCACCATCACGTCCCCACGCACCCAATGGCCCTGCGCCCCGACCCGCACGGCCACGTTCTTGACCGGGGTGCCCGAGAAGCGGTCCAGGAACCGAGGCGTCCACTCGATCTGCATCCCGCAGTTCGAGGGGCGCAGATCGCGCACCGCCACCCCGGCCGACCGGAACGGCTCGACCCAGCCGCCGTCGGAGCCGACGCGCGGCCAGCTGGCACCACCCAACGCCACGACCGTGGCGTCGGCCGCCACCTCGCTCACCGTGCCGTCGTCGCTGACGACCAACGACGCCCGTGCACCGGTCGAGCCAGCCGTCGAAGGTGCCCAACCGAGCCAGCGAGCGCCGGTCTGGACGGTCACACCGAGGGACGACAGCCGTGTCAGCCACGCTCTGAGGAGCGGGGTCGCTCGGAAGGAGGCAGGGAACACCCGGCCGCTGGATCCGACGAACGTGGGCTCCCCGAGCGCAGCGCACCAGTTCTCGAACTCCTCGGGCGGGAACGAGCGCACCGCGCTCACCACGTTGCCGGCAGCAGGACCGGAGTAGCGCTGGACGAACTCGTCGAGCGCCTCGGAGTGCGTGAGGTTCAGACCGCCGCGACCGGCGAGGGTGAACTTGCGGCCCGGCGACCGCATGTGTTCGTAGACGGTGACGTGAGCGCCGCCCGCCGCGAGCACCTCGGCCGCCATCAGCCCGCCCGGTCCGCCGCCGAACACCGAGACGGTCGCTGAACGGACAGGTGGCACGCAGCGAGGCTACGGCGCACCACTGCGGCAGCCCTGGGTTCCGTGGACGGGCCACGAACCCGAGCGCTCTGGCGAGCAGGGTGCCGAGGGCGGTGTGGACGGCCCCGGCAGCGTCACGTCGAATCGGCTGACCACACCCCATGAGGTGAGTTCGGTCGGTTCGGTCCCGCCAGTGCGCTCCGGTACCCCCCACGACCCGTGCACATGGCGGGAGGATGCGCACACCGCACTTGTAGCGGAGCCCGAAGCGGCGACGAGTCGTCACCCATCGATGTCAGCAGCGACTCCCCGGGCGAGCGCCGTCAGGCGGCGGCGGAAATCGGCCACGCTCGGGGTGTCGTACTTGAAGCCTTTCGGTGCGAACTCGAGGATGTCGGCCCACTCCGCGCGTCGGTCCCTCGCCGCCTGGCTGCGACCGGGATGCGCCTCGGCGAGAAACGCCGCGACACCGCTCCGAAGTCGCTCGATCACTCGCTGGATCTCCACGGTGGTGTCCGCCGTCTTCGCGCTCATGATCTCTTCGGAGTGTTCCGAGGCCGCCATCAACTCCCACAGATCACCTTCGAATCGCTGGAGGAAACCATCGAGGCGACGCTCGGTGGTCCCATCGCCCGCGAGTGCCTGGAGGGCACGGTCGACGTGGTCGTCGAAGATCGCCACGAAGGCCGACGCGAAGATGTCCCGCTTGTTCCGGAAGTACTGGTAGAGCGCAGGGCGCGACATTCCCGCCGCATTGGAGATGTCGGCCATCGACGTCGCTGCGAATCCGTGCGCGGAGAACTGGGCGATCGCTGCGGCGTGGATGACACGACGTTGCGGACCGCCGCGCTCGTCCCTCTGGTCGTCGGACGACAACTGCGTGCCCATCCGACATACGTTGACACATCCACACGAATCTGTCAGTCTGCAGCTGCTGACACTTCTGGCTTGATTTGTCAGCCTGATGATCCTGACTCTCACACTGGAGCGAACGCATGACCCGACTCGGCTATCAGATCCCGAACTTCACCTACCCCGGCATCACTGGTGATGCGGTCTTCGGGAACCTCGTCGCCCAGGCACGAGCAGCCGAGGACGCCGGATTCGATCGCGTCATGGTGATGGACCACTTCTACCAACTCCCCGGACTCGGCGCCCCGGACGAGCCGATGTTCGAGTGCTACACACTCCTGTCGGCGTTGGCCCAGCACACGAACACCGTCCGCCTGTCGGCCTTGGTCACCGGGAACACCTA
>JBMUCX010000143.1:0-6234 GCA_049458915.1 Ilumatobacteraceae bacterium | reverse complement strand
GCGCCCTGGTAGCCCAACGGCAGAGGCAGCGGTCTCAAACACCGTCCAGTGTGGGTTCGAATCCCACCCAGGGCACGACAGTCGCAGTACCTGCAGCTGAACGTGTGATCGTGCGCCCGACGGTGCGTGGCCGGATCTGCGGGGCGGAGCCACCACCGACACTCGCCACGTCGGCTACGGTCGACACGCCATCCCGGCTCCCTGACCTGCTCCCATCCGAACGACCATGTCCTGGCTCCTCTCGAGACGACTCGCTCGCACTGCTCGCCGAATGCGCGCCTTGCGCGAGGAACTCCGGCAGATCGACGAGCAGGCAGCGTCGCTCCGTGACGACGCCGAGGATTCAGAACTCCGAGCGATCGTCTCGGATCTGCCCGGAACCTCGCGCGAGGCACTCGACTCGCGACGACACGCCGACGCGATGGCGCGTCATCGCGAGCGTGTGATCGGCAAGATCCGTTCGCTCGAGGCCCGCCAGGACGCACTGCTCGACCGGATGTCGTCGACGCGCTGACGGCCGACCTCGTCGTCGCCTCGTCGTCGCCTCGACGTCCCGTCGTGTGGCTGTCGTGCGGCCAGGTGGTTGAATTGCGATGTATGACGTTGCGGGTCGTGATCGCAGAGGACGAAGCCATCATCCGGATGGATCTTCGCGAGACCCTCCAGGAGGAGGGTTACGAAGTGGTCGGCGAGACCGGCCGCGGCGATGAGGCCGTGCAGCTGGTCCGGAGCCTCCGCCCGGACCTGGCCGTGCTCGACGTCAAGATGCCCGGGATGGACGGTCTGGAGGCGGCGGGCATCATCACCGCCGACCAGTTGTGCGGTGTGCTGATCCTGACGGCGTTCAGTCAGCGCGAGATCGTCGAGCAGGCGCGAGATGCCGGGGCGCTCGCCTACCTCGTGAAGCCGTTTCAGAAGAGCGACCTGATCCCGGCGATCGAGGTCGCGATCGGCCGGTTCCGAGAACTGCGTGATCTCGCCGGCGAAGTCGATGCGCTCGGTGAGCAACTCGAGGCCCGCAAGACGATCGACCGGGCCAAGGGCCTCCTGATCGACGAGTGCGCCATGAAGGAAGCCGACGCCTTTTCGTACATCCAGCGCACGGCGATGAGTGAGCGCACGAAAATGCGCGATGTCGCAGAACGCATTCTCAGCGGCTCGCTCCGTCCCTGACGGGCGACGCCGCCACGTCGGCGCTCTGGCATCCTGTACCGGTGGGCACCTTTCTCCTCATCGACGGAAACTCGCTGACGTACCGAGCGTTCTTCGCCCTGCCCACCGACATGGCGACGGCGAGTGGTCAGGTGACCAACGCCGTGTTCGGGTTCACCTCGATGTTGATCAACGTCGTGAAGGAGCACCGCCCCGACGGGGTACTGGTCGCGTTCGATCGTCCGGAACCGACCTTCCGACACGAGGCGGAGCCTTCCTACAAGGCACAGCGCGAGCAGGCTCCTGACATCCTTCGCCAGCAACTCGGCCTCGTGCGGCAAGTGCTCGACGTGATGGGGATCCAGCAGATCGAGGCGAGCGGGTGGGAGGCCGACGATCTGATCGCCACGGCCGCCGACGCCATCGTCGCCCGAGGTGGCGACGTGATCATCGTGACCGGCGACCGCGACAGCTATCAGTTGGTCGCCGATCCGCACGTCCGGGTGCTCTACAACAAACGTGGCGTCAGCGATTACGCCCTGTACGACGAGGCCGGGATCATCGAGCGCACGGGCGTCACTCCGGCGCTCTATCCGCAGTACGCCGCGCTGCGGGGTGACCCGTCCGACAACCTGCCCGGTGTTCCCGGCGTCGGTGAGAAGACGGCGGCGAAGTTGATCACCACGTACGGCGGGCTCGACGGCATCTTCGCCAACGTCGGGGAGCAGACGCCGAAGTTGAGGGAGAACCTCACCGCTCACGAAGAGCGAGTTCGACGGAATCTCGACCTGATGTTGCTGCGACACGACGCGCCGATCGACACGGTCGATCTCGACGATCTCGCAATCACGCCCGATGCCGCCGAACTCCGACGATTGTTCGACTTCCTCGAGTTCAAGACGCTGGGTGACCGGTTGACGACGGTCCTCGGTGACCGGTCGATCGACCCGCCGGACGGAGGCGGGAGCGCGGCGGGCGAGATCGTGGCCGATGTCGTCGACGTCGCGTCGGTCGACGAGGCGATCGCGCTGCTCGCCGGACTGGAGGTCGTCGATCTCGCCGGCGCCTGGACAGCCGACCCCGGTCGTGGGGAACTGCTCGGTGTCGCCGTCGTCAGCGACCCGGTAGCTGCAGTCGCCGCCTGGATTCCGGCATCGATGCTCACCGACCCCGCGGTCGCAGCGGCGTTCGGCGGCTGCCGGCGCATCCGCGGCCATCAAGTGAAGTCATTGATGCGTTCGTTGCTCGGGATCGGGGTCGACCTGAAGGGACTCGTACTCGACGTGGCGATCGCGGCGTATCTCCTCGAGCCGGCGGAGGGTCGGTACGAGTTGACCGAACTGCTCCCGAGATACACCTCGTGGTCGGTACCGAGCAACGATGCGGCGGCGAGCGGCAGGCTCGACCTCGATGGATCGTCGGTCGGCGATCGTGGACGAGCCGGGCGCGACGCCCTCGCCGTGCACCACCTGTCCGCCCCGGTCGAGGCAGCGCTCGCCGAGTCGGGACTGATCGACCTGTACCGGTCGGTCGAGAACCCGCTGGTTCGGGTGCTGGCACGCATGGAGCACGTCGGTGTCGGTGTCGACGCCGGAACGTTGCGGTCGATCAACGATCGATTGACCGGCGAAGTCGAGTCACTCGTCGCCGAACTCCGCCGGGTTTCGGCGCACGAGTCGCTCAACCCCAACTCACCCACACAGCTGAGGGCGCTGCTGTTCGACGAGCGTGGGCTGAGTCCGCAAGGGGTCAAGAAGACGAAATCGGGGTATTCGACCGACGCCCAGACGCTCGAGAAGCTGCGGGACCAGTGGCCGGATTTCATCGAGCCCCTGCTGCGACATCGCGAAGTCGAGAAGCTGAGGGGAACGTACGGAGAGGGGCTGCTGCACGAGGTCGCGGCTGACGGGCGAATCCATGCGACGTTCAACCAGACCGTCGCTCGGACCGGCCGATTGAGTTCCGACCGTCCGAATCTGCACAACATCCCGGTCCGCTCCGACGAGGGTCGGGTGTTCCGGTCGGCGTTCGTTCCGCGTGCCGGGTGCGAGTTGCTCGTTGCCGACTACAACCAGATCGAGTTGCGGTGCATCGCCCACCTGGCGTCCGACCCCGGACTCATCGAGGCCTTCCGAGCCGGACAGGACATACACAGCGCGACGGCGGCGAGAGTGTTCGGCGTCGACCCGTCCCGGGTGACGGTCGATCAGCGCTCCAAGGCGAAGATGGTCTCGTACGGGCTCGCGTACGGGATGGAGGCCTACGGACTCGGGCAGCGACTGAACATTCCGACGGACGAGGCGAGCGAGATCCTCGACGCGTATTTCGCTGCGTTTCCCCATGTCAAGTCGTACATGGAGGCGACGGTCGCCGAGGCGCGGAAGCGTGGATACACCGAGACGCTGTTCGGGCGTCGCCGGCCGATTCCCGAGCTGCTCGACTCGAACTGGCGGGTGCGGCAGGCCGGAGAGCGTCAGGCGATGAACGCCGGGATCCAGGGACTCGCCGCCGACATCTTCAAAGTCGCCCTCGTGCGCGTCGATGCGGCGCTGGACGAGGCAGGGATCGGGGCCGAACTGGTGCTCCAGGTCCACGACGAGGTGATCGTCGAGGTGCCCGAGGACGAGCGCGAGGTGGTCGGGCCACTCGTCATCGGCATCATGGAAGGGGCTGCCGAACTCGACGTCCCGCTCGCCGTCAACGTGGCGTGGGGTCGTTCGTGGGCCGAGGCGAAAGGCTGATCCGACCATCGTGGACGTCTCCGAACCCGATCACTGGTTCGAGCCACTGGCGGCTCACCTCGGATCGGCGTACCTGAGGTACTCGTTCACGAAGGGAACTCGTCGCGAGGTCGACTTCCTGGTCGATGCTCTCGGGTTGTCACCCGGAGATCGGGTCCTCGACGTGGGGTGCGGGCCGGGTCGTCATGCGTTGCTGTTGTCGGAGCGTGGATTCCCGACGCACGGGATCGACATCAGCGCCCGCTTCGTCGAACTGGCCGCGGCGCGAGCCGTGCCGGGAGCGACCTTCGAACGACTCGATGCACGTCACCTCGGTGATCGGGTGTCGATGGAACGATCGTTCGATGCCGTGATCTGCCTCTGCCAGGGCGCGTTCGGACTCATGACGGCGGACGGGGACGACGATCGCGTTCTCGCCGGGATGGCCCGAGTGCTCCGGGTCGGGGGCCGCCTCGCCCTGACGGCGTTTTCGTCGTATTTCGTGGTTCGTCACTGGGACGATGCCGACTTCGATGCGTCGACCGGCGTCAACCACGAACGGACCGAACTTCGCGGTGAATCGGGCCCGGTCCTCGAGTCGAGTCTGTGGACCGGGTGCTACACACCCCGTGAACTCCGTCTGATGTGCCGCCAACACGGGTTCAGGGTCGACTCGATCTCGTCGGTCGAGCCCGGGTCCTACGGCTTCGACCCACCCGGTCTCGACCGTCCGGAGTTCCTGGTGCTCGCCACCAGGGTCGAGGATGATGGTGCGTAGGGTGACGATCCCGTCACTCGATCGCCGTGCTTCGACCGGATCTTTGACTGAAAATTGATCTAGATTCGACTTGCGCTTGGTGAACCGCGTTGAGTATTCTGAACACCACATTCTGTGGTGATCAGTTGCTCCTCGGCCATCGGGTCGAGTAGTCTGATCGAGGGAAAACACGGAGCGAGACCGGTCGTTCACACCGATCTCGGAACCGACAACGAGGGAATCAGGTCATGATGAGAGAACTTCTGCAGAGGCGGGCTGCTGGACGAGTGTGGGAACGGCGACGTATCGCTCGCTGGTCCGCACTCGGCGCGGCGTCGATGTTCGTGGGTGGAGCGTTCGTCGCTCCATCGGCCGTGCCGATGGCGGTCGGCACGCTCCGCCCGATGACGGCGGACATCGTCGAGCTCCAGTCGTGGGACGCAGCGGACGGCTCGATGTCGCTGTCCGACCTGACCGCTGACCTCTTCGCTTCGGGCGTCGGCGACTCTGACGGATCCGGCGTCGACGTGGCACTCATCGACACCGGCGTGGCTCCGGTCGACGGTCTCGACGGTGCTGACAAGGTGATGCACGGCCCGGACCTGTCGTTCGAAGGGGCATTCGCCAACACGGCGTACCTGGACACCTACGGTCACGGAACTCACATGGCGGGCATCATCGCCGGTGAGCGTGACGGCGACGAGGGTGTGGCTCCGGGTGCCCGGATCATCAGCATCAAGACGGCTGGCCACGACGGCGTGACCACGGTCCCGCAGGTCATCGCCGCCATCGACTGGGTGGTCGACCACCACGACCAGGCAGGCCTCAACATCCGAGTGCTCAACCTGTCGCTGGGTCAGGCGAACATCTGCAACTACCGCGGCGACTACCTGTCGGCGGCGGTCGAGCGTGCGTGGCAGGCCGGGATCGTGGTCGTGGTCGCCGCTGGGAACGACGGAGAGACCCAGCGCTGCCTGAACAGCCCGGCGATCGACCCGTACGTCGTGGCGGTCGGAACCGCCGACGCCCTGTCCTCCCCGGACAGCCTCGCCTCCCGCGTCGTCCCGTCGTGGTCCGGCGTCGGTGACGGAAAGCGGAATCCCGACGTCGTCGCCCAGGGCCGCTCCATCGCCTCGTACCGTGTGCCCGGATCGACGATCGACCAGCTGGCGCCGAATGCGGCGATCGACGCTGATTCGACCGTGGGAACGGGAACGTCGCAAGCAGCCGCCGTCACCTCGGGTGTCGCTGCTCGTCTGATCGGTTCGAATCCCTCGATGTCGAACGACCAGATCAAGGCGACGCTGCTCGGCTACGCAGTGAATCTTCCCCACGTCGACACCGTCCAGGACGGCTACGGGCACCTCGATGCCGGTATGTCGCTGGTCGGCCGCCCGTGGACGATGCGGCAGAACTTCCCCGGCGCAGCCTCCGGCGGTGGTCGGGGTGGCATGACCGTTCCGACCGGCTCGTCGTGGTCCGGTGGTGAGTGGTCCGGCTCGAGCTGGAGCGGTTCGAGCTGGAGCGGTCAGGTGTGGAGTGGTTCGAGCTGGAGTGGTTCGAGCTGGAGTGGTTCGAGCTGGAGTGGTTCGAGCTGGAGTGGTT
>JBMUCX010000142.1:0-6237 GCA_049458915.1 Ilumatobacteraceae bacterium | reverse complement strand
CCCGCCGATCGGCCGTACGTCGATCGGCCGGTCTCCGATCGCGAGGCCGCTGCGTCGGTCGCAGCACGGCAGGCGAGGGCATGGGCGTTGCCGGAACCGGTGCTGATCCGTCACGGCATGAATGTGCTGTATCGAGCGGGTGGCGTCGTCATCCGGGTCGGACACGCGACGGCGCCCTCGACGGCATCGCACGAACTCGCCCGGCGGTTGCTCCGTCACGGCGTTCCGACCGTCAGCCCGATCGACGGGATGGCGGTGGACGTGGACGGGTTCGCGGTCACGGGATGGGAAGCGATCGCCGTCGAGGATCGGCCGGTCGACTGGCGGATGATCGGCGAGATCGTCAGGCTCGTCCACTCGCTCGGTCCGGAGGTCGTCCCGACGGACTATCCGATCGTCGATCCGACGCGGCTCCCGTGGTGGAACTTCGACGTCCTGCTCGACGAGGCGGCCGACCACGTGGACGATCGGTCGTTGGCCGGAATGCGGTCAGCGGCCGACCGGTACCGAGGGTGGCAGGACGCCGTCCGGCGGGAACCGGTGCTGTGTCACGGCGACGTCCATCCCGGCAACGTGTTGATGTCGTCGTCGGGACCGCTGCTCGTCGACTGGGACCTCCTGGCCTTCGCCGACCCGGCCTGGGATCAGGCGATGTTGGCGACGCTCGCTTCGCGGTGGGGTGGTGATCCGACGGTTCACGACGCATTCGTCGCCGGGTACGGAGAGCCCGCTGCGTCGACCGACTTGGTCGGCGCACTCGGAGCGTTGCGCAACGTCGCAGCGACCCTCCTCCGCGTTCGCGCGGCAGGGACCGACGCGACCGCCCGTCCGGAGGCGGCGCGTCGACTCGCCTTCTGGCGAGGCGAATCCACCTCGCCCTGGTCGGCGCAGTGAGTCGCCGATGGGCACGTTCCTAAGATGGGGGGCCGTATGAGCCTCGGACTGGATCCCGACGATCTCAACACGTGCGTCGCCTGTGGGCTCTGCCTGCCGCATTGCCCGACGTTCCGCGTGACCGGTGACGAAGCGCTGTCACCTCGCGGTCGCATCGACGCCATGCGGAACGTCGAGTGGCGTGGCGCCGCCGTCGACGACGACTTCGTCGAGTTCATGGCGACGTGTGTGCAGTGTCGAGGTTGTGAGCCGGCCTGCCCGAGTCAGGTTCCGTACGGGCGGCTGATCGAGGGCACGCGAACGCATCTCGCCGAGACCGGCCGGATGACGCCGTGGTGGCAGCGGCTCGGCTTCCGGGTGCTCCGGCATCACCGGCTCGTGCTCGTCGGATCGACCCTGCTCGCGGTTGCCCAGCGGCTGGGGACGGTTCCGCGTCGACTCGGCCTCCCGCAGCTCCCGCTCCGGCGCGGTCCGGCGGTGAAGCCGACCGGGTCACCGACCGATGCCGGTGCGTGGCTCTTCATCGGTTGCGTGATGGATGCGTGGATGCGTGACACACACCGCTCGACGGCCGCCGTGCTCGACGCCCTCGACGTCCGATACGCCGTTCCGTCGGCGGCGGGTGGGTGCTGCGGCGCCCTTCACGTCCATGCCGGGCTCAGCGGGGAGGCCGCCGAACTCGCCCGGGCGGTGATGGGATCGATGCCGGGTGACGCCCCGATCCTCGTGAACTCCGCCGGCTGCGGAGCGGCACTCGAGGAGTACGGCCACCTGCTCGGAGACGACGAGGCCCGCCGCTTCTCCGACCGCGTGTTCGACGTCCACGAATGGATCGCCGCCCGAGCCGGTGACCTCCCGACGCTCACTCGTCGATCCGAACCGGTGATCGTCCAGGACCCGTGTCACCTCCGACACGTGCAACGGGCGCACCTCCCCGTGCGGGAGTTGCTCTCGCTGGTCGCCGATGTGGTCGAACTCGACGATGACGGCCTGTGCTGCGGTGCCGGCGGTGCGTACTCGGCGCTCCAGCCCGAACTCGCCGATCAGATCAGGGACAGGAAACTCGCAGCGATCGACCGTGCGGTCGAGCGATCTGGTTCACGAATCGTCGCCAGCGCCAACCCGGGTTGTAGCAGCCATCTCCAGCGACATCTGCGGGCGCGTGGTGTCCACGTGGTGCACCCGATCGATCTGATCGCCGAGGGTCTCCCGTGAGCGTGACCGGTGAGCTCGCCGACCGACTCGATGCGATCGTGGCCGACCTCGACGAGTTGGCCTTCGACCGGCTGCGCGAGGCGGCGGCCGATGGTGGACGGGAACGCCCGGCATCGGATCGTGAGTTGGTCAAGGCGCGTCGGGCCGTCGAGAAGGCCGCCCACATCCTGCGCAGCCTGTCCGAGGTCGAGTAGCGGCACTGGGCCGGGTCACGGCGGTGACCACTGGGAAGCCGCCGGGTCGCCGCCGTAGGTGTTGATCTCGTCGATCAGGGCTCTCAGGCCGGCGTGGGCCCGATGGTCGAAGCGCAGCACGATCCGATCGAGATCGACGTGGTCGTCCTGGCGTCGTTCGACGGCGAGCGGTGCCGTCGGACGGATGTGGCCATCGACGGCCAGGTGGGCGAACTCCGCCCGGAGTCGCTCGAGTTGGACGGGATCGGGGCCGCGCCGCATCCGGACGACGAGGTCGTCACCGACGAACCTGATGCTGTGATAGTTCGCGTAGAAGGACGTGATCTCGTCGACGGCTTCGGTGCACGACTCGGTGATCCGGTAGAGGTGGACGTCATCGGCCGAGACGAGTCCACGGCTCACCAGCTGACCGTGGATGAACTCGTCGACCTGCTCCCAGTACGGGTCACCCGGGGTGTCGAGCAGCACGATCGGAACGGGTGCCCCCTTGCCGGTCTGAGTCAGGGTGAGGAGTTCGAAGGTCTCGTCGAGGGTGCCGAAGCCCCCGGGCAGACAGATGAAGGCAGCGCTCTCCTTGACGAGCATCAGCTTGCGGGTGAAGAAGTACTTCATCGACACGTGCTTCGGGTCGCCGGCGATGACGTCGTTCGCTCCGGTCTCGAACGGCAGCCGGATGGAGACGCCGATGCTGCGCTCGCGGCCTGCGCCCTCCATGCCGGCCTGCATGATGCCCGGACCCGCGCCGGTGACGACCATCCACCCGGCCCGGGCGAGCTCGTGAGCCACCCGCCGGGTGTGCTCGTAGAGGGGGTCGTCCGCCCGGGTTCGTGCCGAGCCGAAGATCGAGACCTTGGGGAACGAGCGGTACGGCCGGAACATCTCGAACGCATCGCGCATCTCGGCCAGTGCGGCGCTCGCGATCTTGAGGTCGAGCGTGTCCGGTCGGTCGGACAGGAGTCCCATCGCCTCGGTGAGGAACTCCGCTGCGATTCGCTGGTCGCGGTCGATGCCGAGGTGTTCCAGGATGCGATCGACCGGATCGATCTTCGTTTCGTGCACACTGGGGTCCATGGGAGTACGACTGTACGCCGCAGCGCGTTCCATCGGAATCGGCCCGTTGGTCGGAGTGGTGTCGACCGCACTCGGTCTCGGTGTCGGGGAGTTGGTCGCCGGGCTCGTCCGTGAGGCCTCCTCGCCGGTCGTCCCCGTCGGGCAGGAGGTCATCGACGTCGTGCCGCCGGCCGTGAAGGATTGGGCGATCGCGTGGTTCGGGACGGCGGACAAGGCCGTGCTGATCCTCGGGACACTGCTCGTGTTGCTGGTCGTGGGTTCGATCGTCGGTGCGATGGCGATGCGTGGTCGCCTCGCCGCTGCCGTGATGGTGTCGTCGATCGTCGGGGTCGCCGGGGTGGCGGCGGTGCTCGCACGGCCCGCACCGACCGTGGGCAAGGTCCTGCCACCGGTGCTCGGGACACTGTGCTCGGTGGGTGTGCTGTGGTGGTTCGCCGTTCGCGCGGCGATCGACAGCGGCGAGCAGGAGGGCGACGACCCGGTGGTTGCGGTCGATCGCCGGTCGGTCGTGCGGGCTGTCGGTGTGACGGCCGCGCTGGCCGCGATGTCCGCAGTGATCGGACGACTCGCCGGGCGACGGTTCGCCGTCGCCGACGAGCGTGCTTCGGTCGAGCTCCCGAGCGTGGAGGACGGCCCCGTCCAGGGATCCGTCGTCGACGAGTGGGACTTCGGGATCGAAGGTGTCGAGTCGTGGATCGTCCCGACCGACGATTTCTACCGCATCGACACGGCGCTGTCCGTCCCACAGGTTCCGCGCGATTCGTGGAGGCTGAGGATCCACGGCATGGTCGAGCGCGAGATGGAGCTGACGTTCGCCGACCTGCTCGCCCGCGACCAGGTGGAGCGGCACATCACCTTGTCATGCGTGTCGAACGACGTCGGTGGCGGACTGGTCGGCAACGCGCTGTGGCAGGGTGTGTTGCTCGCTCCACTGTTGGAGGAGGCGGGACTCGACCCCGAGGCGACGCAGGTCGTGAGCCGTTCGATCGACGGCTGGAACTGCGGGAGCCCGACGTCGGTGATCATGGATGGTCGCGATGCCATGCTCGCGGTCGCCATGAACGGCGAACCGCTCCCGGCCGAGCACGGTTACCCGGTACGACTCGTCGTGCCGGGTCTCTACGGGTACGTGTCGGCGACCAAGTGGGTCACCGACATCGAGCTCACCAGGTGGGAGGACTTCGACGGATACTGGGTGCCGCGAGGTTGGTCGAAGGAGGGGCCGGTCAAGACCATGGCTCGCATCGATCGTCCTCGCAGCGGGCGATCGGAGTCGCCATCCGCTGCAGGTGTCGTCGACATCGCCGGACTGGCGTGGGCCGTGCATCGTGGCGTCTCCAGGGTCGAGGTCTCCATCGACGGGGGCGACTGGACGGAGTGCGAACTCGCCGGCGTACCGAGCGACGACACGTGGCGGCAGTGGCGATACCGGTGGACGGGGGCGCGTGCGGGCTCGCACGAGGTCCGTGTGCGGGCGTTCGACGGCGACGGTGTGGTTCAACCGGCCGAACCGCGACGTCCGGCACCGGACGGCGCGCAGGGCTACCACCGGATCGAGTTCGACGTCACCGCCTGAATCGGGCCGCCCGGGAGCGCGCCGCGACATCGCTTCGGGAATCCACCGCTGCGCAGGCTCGAATCCCGCCCACGCCGAGATGCAGGTCGCGATCGGGGACGTGCTGCGGATGATCCCCGATGGTGCGATGGGCGGGCGTCAGCTCATGCGCGACCCAGCTCGGACGCCTTGACCCGGAGGGTGTCGAGCAGGTCGTCGAACGACGCCATGAACGCAGCGACGCCGTCGTGCTCGAGGCGGAGCGCCACGTCGTCCAGGTCGACGCCGATGTCGGAGAGGTCGTCCCACACCCGGCGGGCGTCGTCGCCGTCACCGTCGATGGTACGCCCGAGGGTGCCGTGGTCGTCGAAGGCCTCCAGGGTGTCCTCCGGGAGGGTGTTGACGGTCAGGGGGCCGATCAGTTCGTCGACGTACATGACGTCGGAGTACTCCGGATTCTTCCGACCGGTACTGGCCCACAGAGGTCGCTGGACCCGGGCGCCCCGCTGGGCGAGGGCCTCCCACCGAGGTCCGCTGAACGTCCGTTCGAACTGGGCGTAAGCGAGTCGGGCCTGGCTGATGGCCGCCTTCCCACGGAGGGAATCCGCCTGCTCCGTCCCGATGGTCGCGAGTCGACGATCGACCTCGACATCCACCCGACTGATGAAGAACGAGGCGACCGAGGCGACCTGCCCGAGATCCGCCGACGGGTCGTGAGCGAATCGTTCGAGGCCTCGCAGGTAGGCGTCCATGACCGCCTGGTGGCGTTCGAGGGAGAAGATGAGCGTGACGTTCACGTTGCGACCCTCGGCGATCATCTGCTCGATCGCCGGGAGGCCGTCGGGCGTCGCCGGGATCTTGACCATGAGATTGTCCCGGCGGAACCGTTCGTGGAGCGCACGGGCGGCTGTTTCGGTTCCCTGACCGTCATGGGCCAGCGTCGGGTCGACTTCGACCGAGACGTGACCGTCGTCGCCGGACGACTCGCGATGGACGGCCTCGAACACATCGCAGGCACCGTGGATGTCGGACTCCACCATCGCCCAATACGCATCGTCGATGGAGGCGCCCTCGGCGACGAGCGCGCCGAACTGTTCGTCGTAGTCGGTCGAACCCTGGATCGCCTTCTGGAAGATCGTCGGGTTGCTCGTCAGGCCGCGAACGCCACGATCACGGAGGTCGGCGAGTGCACCCGACGTGAGGTACGAACGGCGGAGGTTGTCGAGCCACGGGCTCTGTCCGAAGTCGGTCGACAGACGGTGGAGTCGGGACATGCGGTACCTCTTCTCGGTCGTGGTCTCGGTCGTG
>JBMUCX010000141.1:0-6251 GCA_049458915.1 Ilumatobacteraceae bacterium | reverse complement strand
GTGTTCACCGTGTCCTCGGCCGGTGACGTGACCGACCTCGAGTGGAATACCGCCGTCGACGAGATCGGTGCCGTGCTCGACCGGACCGATGCCGACATCCTGCATGCCACGATCCGACTCGAACGGGTCGGTGATCCGGCACGGGAGCGTGGAGCGATCGCGTCGGCGATGGTCGATCTCGACGGAGTACCGGTCCGAGCGAGGGGTGAGGCGGCCGACATGGACGAAGCGATACATCGGCTCGCTGCGCGGCTGCGTGACCGGCTCCGACACCTGGCCGATCGGCGACTGGCGGTGCGGCATCGTGGGGCCGAGCACGTGCCCGGTGAATGGCGGCACGGTGATCGGCCGACGGAGCGAGCACGGTTCTTCGAACGGCCCGTCGACGAACGAGAGATCGTCCGCCGCACGACATTCGCGCCGGCCGAGGCGACGGTGGAGGAGGCGATCTTCGACCTCGAGTCACTCGATCACGAGTTCCACCTGTTCACCGATCTGGCGACCGGTCACGACGCCGTCGTCCGGCGTGGTGAAGACGGGGGCTTCGTCGTCGACGATCACGACGCGTGTGCCTCGCAGGGCGAAACGCGCCCGATCACGCCGTAGCCGATCGGCGCGAGCGATGAGTTGGGTCCGTTCGCGCTCGACGCTCGCGCCGATCTCCTCCGTCGTGACGTGAGCGTGGGCGACGACCTCGTCGTTGAGGACGACGACTCCGCCCTCGCCGATGGCACCCATCGCCAGTTCCTCCTGGAACGGCACACCCAGTTTGCGCACGACGATGACGTCGAGCGGGGCACCGAGCGCCTCGGCCACCTCGGCCGCCACGGGCACGCCTCCACGGGGGAGTCCGATGACGACGAGGTCGTCTCGGACGTCGAGCACGGCGGACAGGAGCGTGGCGAGCCGTCGGCCTGCATCGGCGCGATCGGTGAACGTGTGGGTCGTGGTTCTGGTGTCGGTCGTCATCGGTCGATTGGAGACCCGATCAGGACGGCAGGCCAGTGCTGTTCCGTCCCGTCTACGATCCGGATCGAGGAGGCGGCATGGCCGAGCACGAGTTGGTGATCAGGAACGGAACGGTGGTCGACGGCACCGGAGCGCCGCGCCGTGTCGCCGATGTCGCCGTGAGCGCCGGGGTCGTGACCCATGTGATGCCGCGGCTCGATGGCCGGGGTCGTCGGGAGATCGATGCCGACGGGCACCTCGTCATTCCCGGCTTCGTCGACATCCACACTCACTACGACGGGCAGGCGACCTGGGATTCCGCACTCGCCCCGTCGAGTTGGCACGGGGTGACGACGGCGGTCATGGGGAACTGTGGCGTCGGATTCGCCCCGGTGCACGTCCATGATCGTGAGCGCCTGATCCAGTTGATGGAGGGGGTCGAGGACATTCCCGGTACCGCACTCCACGAGGGGTTGGCGTGGGATTGGGCGTCGTTCCCGGAGTATCTCGACGCCCTCGATCGCCGTCCTCGGGACATCGATCTGGCTGCTCAGGTGCCGCACGGGGCGCTCAGACTCCATGTGATGGGGGAGCGGGGCGCGACGCAGCAACCGGCGACGCCCGACGACATCGTCGACATGGCCCGGCTGGCGCGGGAGGCCGTCGAGGCCGGGGCCCTCGGGTTCACCACGAGCCGAACGCTCAACCACCGGACGAGCCTCGGCGAGCCGACGCCGACGCTGCAGGCGGAGGCGGATGAACTCGTCGGCATCGCTCGGGCGCTCGGTGCTGCCGGGGCCGGTGTCCTCCAGGTCGTCAGTGACTTCATCGATCTCGACGGAGAGATCGACCTCTTCCGCCGGATGGCGTCGGAGTCCGGCCGTCCGATCTCGGTGTCGATCGCCCAGGGGCCGCGGACCCCCGATGACTGGCGGAGCGAACTCGACGCGTTCGCCGAGGCCACGGCGTCCGGTGTGACGATGCGAGGCCAGGTCGCCGCTCGCGCGGTCGGACTCGTGCTGGGCCTGGACGCGACTCTCCATCCGTTCCTCTTCAGTCCCGCCTACGTCGACATCGCCGGGCTACCGCTCGCCGAGCGTGTGGCCCATCTCCGGCACCCCGATGTGAGGCGAGCGGTGATCGACGGAGCGCGGGTGGAGGACCGACTGCTCGGCAGCCGGGCGATCCACCGGTTCGGATTCATGTTCCGCCTCGGTGACCCACCGAACTACGAACCGGATCCGGCCGATTCGGTCGCTGCAGAGGCCGTCCGGCGAGGCTGTGATCCGATCGAGGTGGCCTACGACTGGCTCCTCGAGGGCGACGGCACGGCCCTCCTGTACCAGCCGGTGCTGAACTGGGCGGCACAGAACCTGGACGTCGTCGGCGAGATGTTGCGCCATCCGGCGTCGGTTCCGGGGTTGTCCGACGGTGGGGCCCACGTCGGCACGATCTGCGATGTCAGTTTCCCGACGACGCTGCTCCAGTGGTGGGGACGTGATCGGCCGACGGGGCGCATCCCGATCGAGACCCTCGTCGCCAAGCAGTGCCGAATGACCGCGGAGACGGTCGGCCTCGGTGACCGAGGTGTTCTGGCCCCCGGTTTCCGTGCCGATCTCAACGTGATCGACTTCGACGGACTCCGCCTCCATGCCCCCGAGATCGTGAGGGATCTGCCGGCCGGCGGCCGCCGCATGCTCCAGCGGGCGACCGGGTACCGACACACGTTCGTCGCCGGGACCGAGGTGATGGCCGATGGGGAGCCGACCGGTGCGACGCCGGGGCGCCTCGTGCGCGGGGCGCGCCGTCCCTCATGACGGCGACCTTCCGTTCGGTGCGAGGCAATCGGAACGCCCAGCTCTTCTTCGCCGGTCTGATGATCTCGAACATCGGGACCTGGGTGCAGTTCACGGCCGTCGCGATCGTCGTGGATCGCCTCACGGGCAGCACCACGGCGATCGGGGTGTTGGCCGCTCTGCAGTTCGCCCCGATGCTGTTCCTCGGAGCGTGGGCCGGTGGGGTCGCCGATCGCGTCGACAAACGTCGTATGGCGACGCTGACCCAGGCCGGCTTGGCGCTCCAGGCGGTCACCCTGGCCGTTCTCGACGCAGCCGGTCGGCTCGACCTCGGTACGGTGTACGTGCTGACGTTCGTCCTCGGGATCGTCAGTGCGCTCGACAACCCCGCCCGACGCGGATTCGTCACCGAGCTGGTGCCGCCGTCACAGATCGGGAGCGCCGTTTCGCTGAACACGGCGGTCATGACCGGGTCGCGGATCTTCGGCCCGGCGATCACCGCCTTGCTCGTCGGTCGGATCGGCACGACCTGGCTGTTCGCCGCCAATGCAGTGAGCTTCCTCGCGATCCTCGGCTCGCTCGTCCTGATCGATCGAGCGGCGCTCCATCCGACACCGAGGGCGCCCCGGGGCGGCACACCGGTGAGGGACGCCTTGCGGTACGTCCGTCGAACGCCGCTGATGTGGGTGACCTTCGTCGTCTTCACGGTCGTGTCGACGTTCGGGTTCAACTACAACGTCTCGCTGCCGAGGATGGCGAGCGAGATCTGGGGATCGGAGTCCTGGTACGGGTGGGTGCTCACGGCGAACAGCATCGGCAGCCTGCTCGGTTCGTTGGCCACTGCCGGGCGGGAGCGGGTGACACTGCAGTGGATGGCGGTCAACGGCGTGGTGCTCGGTGTCGCCGGTCTCGGACTGGCTTGGGCTCCGACGGCGAGGTCGGCGCTGCTCGTCGCTCCGCTGGTCGGCCTCGGAGGAGCGGGGTTCGTGGCCAGCATGAACGCCATCACACAGCAGGCATGTCCACCCGACATGCGAGGCCGCATCCTCGCACTGACGGCCGTGGCGTTCCTCGGGTCGTACCCGATCGGCGGTCCGATCACCGGTTTGATCGGTGACCAGGTCGGACTCGAGTGGTCGCTCGGCTACGGCGCGGTGCTCAGCCTCGTGGCGGTCGCCGGTCTCGTGTGGTGGGCGCTCGGGAGTCGGCCCGACGAGACCCGGTTCGAAGTTCTCCGGACCCTGCTCGGGTCCCCGACGGCCGTGGCGCCCGCACCGACGGAGCGACCGTGAGCGCCCGGTCGATCGTGTGGTTCCGCCGGGATCTCCGCGTGGCGGACAACCCGGCGCTGGCCGAGGCGTGTGCAGCGGGTGAGGTCCTCCCACTGTTCGTGGTGGATCCCGTGTTCGCTGCTGCCGGTGATGCTCGTCGGGCGCTGCTGCACGATTGCCTGAGGGCGCTGCACGCAGCATCGGGTGGGGCGCTCGTCGTCCGCCATGGCGACCCGATCGACGAGATCCCGGCCCTGGCCGATGCGATCGATGCATCGACGGTGTACGTGTCGCGCGACTACACACCGTACGGGCGTCGTCGGGACGCGGCAGTGGCCGATGCGTTGCGAGGTGCGGGCCGACGGCTCCGAGGCGTCGGATCCCCGTATGCCGTCGACCCTGGCTCCGTGGTGAAGGCCGACGGCACTCCGTACGCCGTGTTCACGCCGTTCTCGCGACGGTGGCGGGAGCACGGGTGGTCACTCCCGACCCCCGCTCCGGTCGACCCGAATTGGGTCGCGGCGCCGAGTGACGGTCTGTTCGACCGGCCCGACCTGCCGTTCGAGTTGCCCGACCCGTCGGAGTCGGCGGTGCTCGACCGGTGGCGCTCGTTCCGCGACGACGGTCTCGACCGCTACGACACACGTCGAGATCTGCCGGCGGTCGCCGGGACGAGCGGCCTGTCGCCCCAGCTCAAATACGGCGTCGTCCACCCTCGGCAGTTGTTGGCGGAACTCGACGACCGGATCGACGGACACCGGGTCTTCGCATCCGAGCTCGCTTGGCGGGATTTCTACGCCGACGTACTCTTCCAGCGCCCGGACAGCGCTTGGGGGCATTGGAACCCGAAGTACGACGCGATCAGGTACGACACCGGCCCGGATGCGCAGGAGAAGTTCCGACGCTGGTGCGAGGGCCGCACCGGGTTCCCGATCGTCGATGCCGGGATGCGTCAGCTGAGTGCCACCGGGTGGATGCACAACCGGGTGCGGATGATCACGGCCAGTTTCCTGGTCAAGGACCTGCACCTCCCGTGGACCTGGGGTGCCCGGCACTTCCTGCAGCACCTCCTCGACGGTGACCTGGCCTCCAACAACCACGGATGGCAGTGGGCGGCCGGGTCGGGCACCGACGCCGCCCCGTACTTCCGGGTCTTCAACCCCACGTCGCAGCAGGCCAAGTTCGATCCGACCGGCGAGTACGTCCACCGCTGGATCCCCGAACTCGACACGGCGACCTACCCGGCGCCGATGGTCGACCATTCCGCCGAACGCCTCGAGGCCCTGGCGCGCTACGAAGCGGTCAAGGCCGCTCGCTAGCCTCCGGACGATGCGGGTCCCCGAGATCGAGGTCGACCTGTGGTCGGAAGCGGTCTTGCGGGATCCCTATCCCACGTACGCCCGCCTCCGGGCCCTCGGGCGGGTCCTGTTCGACTCCGAACGAAACGCCTACGTCCTCGCAGGTTACGACGAGGTCCGGCTCGCCCTCCAGGACTGGGAGACGTTCAGTTCTGCCGATGGCGTGGCGGTCAACGACCGGGCGAACAAGATGGGAGGCCGGGGGATCCTGACCGCCGACCCACCGGTGCACGACGCCCGCCGTGCCGTACTCGGTGCTCCGCTCGTCTCCGGTGAGATCGCGCACCATCGCGAATTCTTGGTGGAGCGGGCGAACGCCCTCGTCGACGACCTCGTCGGTCGTGGATCGTTCGACGTCGTGACCGAACTGGCGCAGCGGTACAGCGTCGGTGTGGTGGGCGACCTGATCGGCCTCCCCGAGGCCGGACGGGAGCACCTGATCGACTGGGCGACGGCGGCGTTCGACACATTGGGACCGGACAACCCTCGAACCGACGCCGCATGGCCGGGCCTCGCTGCGCTGTTCGGGTACGCCGCTTCGGTGTCCGATCCGGATCGCCTCCCGCCGGGTTCCTGGGGTGCTCGGATCCACGAGGCCGGGGAGCGTGGTGTCGTCGATCGGGAGGACCGTCCCGGCCTGATGATGGCGCTGCTCTGGGCCGGCATGGACACCACGGCGAACTCGATCGGCAGCGCCGTGTCACTGTTCGCCGACCACCCTGACCAGTGGGATCTGCTCCGCTCCGACCGGTCCCTGCTCGCCAGCGCCACGAACGAGATCCTGAGGATCGAACCGCCGGTGCAGCGCTTCTCGCGTTCGACGACTCGCGAGGTCGAGATCGGCGGGCACACCCTGCCATCCGGTGCGAGGGTGGTGC
>JBMUCX010000140.1:0-6373 GCA_049458915.1 Ilumatobacteraceae bacterium | reverse complement strand
ACGGCGCCACCCGCACCCGTCCACGGCGCCACCCGCACCCGTCGACGGCGCCGGGTAGCGTCACCGGGGTGAGCAGGTTCTACGTCACGACCCCGATCTACTACGTGAACGCCGAACCCCACCTCGGCCACGCCTACACCACCATCGTCGGTGACGCACTCACCCGCTGGCACCGCCTCCTCGGCGACGACGTCAAGTACCTCACCGGGACCGACGAGCACGGCCTCAAGATCCAGCAAGCCGCCGAGGCGGCCGGCAAGACGCCGCAGGAATTCTGCGACGAGATCGCCCCGAAATTCGCCCACGCCTGGGATCGCCTGAACATCGCCAACGACGACTTCATCCGGACCACCGAGCCCCGCCACAAGGCCGCCGTCGTCGAACTCCTCCAGCGCTGCTACGACGCCGGCGACATCGAACTCGACGTCTACTCCGGCAAGTACTGCGTGAGCTGCGAGGAGTACTTCACCGACGACGAACTCATCACGGTCGACGGACGCAGCGGCCTCTGCCCGATCCACAAACGCCCGGTCGACCACTACGAGGAGGAGAACTACTTCTTCCGCCTCAGCCGGTTCCAGGACCGCCTCCTCGACTGGTACGCCGCCCACCCCGGCGCCATCAAGCCCGAGCACCGCGCCAACGAAGCACTCGGCCTGATCCGCGGCGGGCTCCGCGACTTCTCGGTCAGCCGGACCAGCCTCGACTGGGGCATCCCGCTGCCGTGGGACCCGAAGCACGTCACCTACGTCTGGTTCGACGCCCTCACGAACTACCTCTCGGCGGTCGGCTTCGGCGACCCCGCCCAGGACCACACCGAGTGGTGGCCGGTCGACTACCACCTGATCGGCAAGGACATCATCCGGCACCACTGCGTGTACTGGCCGGCGATGCTCATGTCGGCAGGGGTCGAGCCGCCCGCCGGGTGGGGGGTCGGCGGCTGGCTGCTCGTCGACGGCGAGAAGATGGCCAAGTCGGGCGGCAACGCCGTCAACCCGCTCGAGTTGATCGACACCGTCGGCGTCGACGGGTTCCGCTACTACGTCCTCGCCGAGACCCCGTACGGCCAAGACGGCGACTTCAGCTACGACGGCCTCGTCGCCCGCTACAACGCCGACCTCGCCAACAACCTCGGCAACCTGGCCGCACGCGTGGCGACCGTCGTCGAGAAGAAGTGCGGAGGGCTCGGGCCGGCACCCCGCAGCGACAGCCCGCTCGCCGATGCCGCCGCGGCCGCGTTCGACGGCACCCGCCGGGCGTGGGACGACGTCGCGCCGTCGAAGGCACTCGAAGCGACCTGGTCGCTCATCCGGGCCACCAACGCCCACCTCGAAGCCAACGAGCCCTGGAAGGCCGAGCCCGGCCCCGCCGTCGACGCCGTGATGGGCGACGCACTCGAAGCGCTCCGGATCGTGTCGATCCTCGCCTTCCCGGCGATCCCCCAGACCGCACAGGCGGTGTGGGAACGGATCGGCTTCGACGGCGACATCGCCGACCAACGCCTCCCCGATGCCGCCGCATGGGGCGGCTACCCCGGCGGGCTCACCGTCACCAAGGGCGACCCGCTCTTCCCCCGCATCCGCACCTGACCGTGCCGTGAACGCCACACCACGCACGAGTCCCACCTGGTTCGACTCCCACTGCCACGTCCACGACGAGCGGATGCCCGGGGGCACCGACGCCGCCGTCGCCGCCGCTCGCGACGCCGGTGTCACCACCCTCGTCACCGTCGGATGCGACCGGGCGACGAGCCTCGCCGCGATCGCCGCCGCCGAATCCCACGACGGCGTCTGGGCGACCGTCGGCCTGCACCCCCACGAAGCGATCCACGGCGTCGACACGATCACCGACCTGTTCGACCATCCGAAGGTGGTCGCCGTCGGCGAAGCCGGCCTCGACCACTACTACGACCATTCGCCACGCGACGCGCAGCGCACGGCCTTCGCCGCCCAGATCCACCTCGCCCACGAGCTCGGCCTGCCACTCGTCATCCACACCCGCGACGCGTGGGACGACACCTTCGACATCCTGACGGCCGAAGGCGTCCCCGACCGGACGATCTTCCACTGCTTCACCGGCGGCCCCGACGAGGCACGCCGATGCCTCGACACCGGCGCCGCCCTCAGCTTCAGCGGCATCGTCACCTTCCGCAGCGCCACCGACCTCCAGGACGCCGCCCGCCTCGTTCCCCTCGACCGGCTCCTCGTCGAAACCGACTCCCCGTACCTGGCTCCCGTCCCTCACCGGGGACGCACCAACCAGCCGGCGTGGGTGACCGACGTCGGACGGTTCGTCGCCGACCTGCGTGACCTCCCCGTCGACACCATCGCCGAGCACACCAGCCGCAACGGTGCGGCGTGGTTCCCGAAGTCCACCGGCAGCGACCATCCGCACGGATAGCCTGATCCACGCGTGACCGGGTGCCTCCAGGCAGCCGCGTTCTCAGCACACCCCTGATGCAGTTCCAAGCCGTTCAACGCCGTCGGGCCGCCATCGCCGTCGCTGTGACTGCGATCGCCGTGCCCTCGTTGCTCGTGTTCGGCGGCGGCGACACCGACCCCCAACCATCGTTCAGCACCACCGTCGGCAGCGTCGTCAGCTCCGACGTCAGCTCCGATGCCGACCTCGCCTCGGCCCGACCCGCGACCGACGGAACCGACCCGATGGGCACGTCGGTCTCTGCGTTCCTCCAAGGTTCCGGCACGCTCCCGCCCGCCGAACCGGCCACCATCGCGATTCCGCGACTCCCCGAACTCGTCACCGGAACGGCCACCTTCCGACGTGACATGCCACGCACCACCTCGTGCATGGTCCACGCCGACGTCGGTGTCCCACCGGGCGCCGAGGTGACCGTGACGAACCGCAACAACAGCCGCAGCGTGCGATGCCTCTTCGACATCACCGGCATCGACACCGACGACGACATCGTCCTCCACCCCGACGCCCTCACCGAAATCGGCGACCTCACCGATGCACCGCTGCCCGTGCAGCTGACCTGGTGACACACTCGCGCACCCGCATCGACGAGCTCCTGGACTCGGCCGGCCGGAGTCCACGGCGCGATCTCGGCCAGAACTTCGTCGCCGACCCGAACACCGTGCGCCGCATCGCCGCGCTGGCCGGGGTCGGACGAGGTGATCACGTGGTCGAGATCGGTCCGGGTCTGGGCTCGCTCACGCTGGCGCTCGTCGAAACCGGAGCACACGTCACCGCCGTCGAAGTCGACCAGCACCTCGTCCCGATCCTGCGGGACGTGGTGCGCGACGAGCCGAACGTGACCGTCGTCGAAGCCGACGCGATGCATGCCGACTGGTCGACCATCCTCGCTCCGTCCCCGACGTGGACGATGGTCGCCAATCTCCCGTACAACGTGGCCACCCCGCTCGTCTGCGACCTCCTCGACGACGTCCCGGCCATCACGTCGATGCTCGTCATGGTGCAGCGCGAAGCCGGTGAGCGATTCGCCGCCCGCCCCGGCACGAAGCAGTACGGATCGGTCAGCGTGAAAGTCGCCTACTGGGCATCGGCAGCCGTCGTCGCCTCCGTCCCCGCGTCGGTCTTCGTCCCGCGTCCGAACGTCGAGTCGGTGCTCGTCCGCATCGATCGCCACGAACCGCCTGCCACGCCTCCGGGCCCGCTGTTCGACCTCGTCCGAACCGCATTCGGGCAACGGCGCAAGATGATGCGACGCTCGCTCGCCGACCGTGTGTCGAGCGATCACTTCGAAGCAGCCGGGATCGCGCCCGAGTCGCGGCCCGAACGATTGTCGGTCGAGGATTGGTGCCGCCTCACCGATGCGGTCCTCACCGACGCGGTCCTCACCGACGCGGGGTCGTCGTGACATCGGCGCCCGCCGACCACGTGACCCGGCTCACGGCACATGCCAAGCTGACGATCGGTCTGCGGATCACCGGAGTCCGGGACGACGGCTTCCACCTGATCGATGCCGAGATGGTGACCTTGGCCCTGGCCGACACGCTGACGATCACCGAGCCGGCGGCGGCCGGCGGGTCGGCGGCGGCCGGCGGGTCGGCGGCGGCCGGCGGGTCGGGTGGATCCAGTGGGTCGGACGAATCGGACGGGTCGGGTGGTTCCAGTGGGTCGGGTGGATCAGGTGGGTCGATGGACGTGTCGGGTCGATACGCCGACGGTGTCCCCACCGACGACGACAACCTCGTCATCCGAGCGCTCCGCCTCACCGGCCGGAACGCCTCGGTGCACCTCGACAAGCAGATCCCTCACGGGGGTGGACTCGGAGGCGGTTCGGCCGACGCTGCGGCCGTGCTGAGATGGGCGGGATGGACGCCGACACCGGAACGCCTCACGGCGGCGGCTTCGCTCGGCGCCGACATCGCCTTCTGTCTCGCCGGAGGTCGGGCGAGGGTACGGGGCATCGGTGAGCAGATCACACCGCTTCCGCACCTCGACCGCGAGTTCACCCTCGTCATCCCGCCGGTGCGGGTCAGCACTCCGGCCGCCTACCGGCGATGGGACGAACTCGGTGGACCCACCGCCGCCGGGCCGAACGACCTCGAACCGGCGGCGATCAGCCTCGAGCCGGAACTGGCACGGTGGCGGGACTCGATCGGCGATGCCACCGGACGCTGCCCGGTCCTGGCAGGGAGCGGAGCGACGTGGTTCGTCCACGGTCACCATGCGGAGGCACTCGAACACCTCACCCGGTCGGACGCTCGGATCGTCGTCACCCGCACCGTCGCCGCCTGACCCCACGGCCCTGCCGCACCCCACCCACTCTGTGGCAGCAGAACTGCGCCACCACGCCGACATCGCTGCCACAAAGTGGTCAGCGGAAGCAACTCGAATTCTGTGGCAGCAACAACGCCCAAAAATGCCAACATCGCTGCCACAAAATCCCGGACCCACCAGCCGACCCGAACCACCCACTCTGTGGCAGCACACCCGCGCCACCACGCCGACATCGCTGCCACAAAGTGGTCAGCGGAGCGGCTTCGGTGGGCACGGCCGTCGGAACGGACGGGCCCTCGGACCCACGGACTCGCCGTGGAACTACTTGCGACGCTGGTGGCGCGTACGGCGGAGCATCTTCTTGTGCTTCTTCTTCCGCATCCGCTTCCGGCGCTTCTTGATCAGCGATCCCATACGGGCCGCAACGCTACCGGCGATCCGTCGAATGCCACCTCCGGCGCCCGACGAGATCCTGTCGACCGACCCCGACGAGCACCGACCCGTATGGTCGATCGAGCGGCCCGGCGCTACCGTTGGCGTCCGACCGTCCGGGGTCGTTCAATGGTAGGACAGCGGTTTTTGGTGCCGCGTATAGGGGTTCGAATCCTCTCCCCGGAACGATGAGCCCGCTCCTCGCCCGCGCCCCCGAAGCCCGTGCCGCCGCCCCGACTCCGCGCCACCGCAGCATCGGCCATGGCGGCATCCGATGAGCGTCGCCGCGATCGTCCTCGCCGCCGGTGCCGGCACCCGGATGCGATCCGAGCGCCCCAAGCCACTCCACCGGATCTGCGGCCGACCGATGGTCCTCCACGTCATCCACGCGCTCGAGCGACTCCGCCCCGACCAGACCGTCGTCGTCGTCGGTCACGGCGCCGACCAGGTCAGCGAGCGTGTCCGCGCCGAGGCGCCAGCGTGGGCGCACATCGACTTCGTCGAACAGCTCGAACAGAACGGCACCGGTGACGCCACGGCGATCGGCATGGGCGCTCTCGGCGGCGACGACTACGACGACGACGCCACCGTGATCGTCCTCCCCGGAGACACCCCGCTCCTGGCCGCCGACACACTCGACGAACTCGTCGCCACCCACGTCGCCAACGGCAACGCTGCCACCCTGCTCACCAGCATCATGGACGACCCCACCGGCTACGGCCGGGTCATCCGGGCGAACGACGGACGGGTGCTCCGGATCGTCGAACAGCGCGACGCCGACCCCGCCGAACTCGACGTCACCGAGATCTGCACCAGCATCTACGCCTTCCGACGCGACCTGCTCGGACCGGCGCTCCGGAACCTGACGACCGACAACTCCCAGGGCGAGTTGTACCTCACCGACGTGATCGGCGGACTCGCTGCCATGGGACACCGTGTCGGCGCCGTGCGTGCCCCGGCATCGCAGACCCAGGGCGTGAACGACCGCTGGCAACTCGCGCTCGCCGAACGAGAGTTCCGCAACCGCACCAACCGGCACTGGCTGCTCAACGGTGTCACGATGCTCGACCCACGCCAGACCTTCATCGACGTGACCGTCCGACTCGGGCGCGACATCACGATCTACCCCGGCACCGTGCTCCAGGGCTCCACCGTCGTCGGCGACGGCTGCGACCTCGGCCCGCACACCCAACTCGACTCGTGCACCATCGGCAGCAACAGCACCGTCCGCCAG
>JBMUCX010000139.1:0-6504 GCA_049458915.1 Ilumatobacteraceae bacterium | reverse complement strand
CGGTCGACGACGTGTCGGTCGACGACGTGCCGGACCCGTCCCGGTCGGACGACGATCCCGCCGACGTGGTCGAAGGAACTCCGTTCGAACGGCGTGACGAAACGCTGGTCCCGCTCATCGTCGCTGCAGCTCGAAAGATGAAGCGAGTGCTCGCGGACGAGCAGAACCTGGTGCTCGACTCCTTGCGCCAGCGCACTCCCCACCTCACGACCGATCAGTTGCTCCCCGGACCGGATGATCACCTGGCGTCGTACTCGTCGGCACTCGACGAGGAGCTCGCCGCTGCCATGGTGGCCGGAGCGGCCGAAGTCGGCTTCGAGGACGACCGCGGGCTCCGAGCTCGCCTCGCCGGCGCCGGGGCGGCGGAGTCGGCGATCGCCGTTCTGCGCTCGGCCCTGATCGCACCGCTCCGCGACCGCATCGAGCGAGCGGTCTTCGACGGCGACGGTGACAACGAAGCCATCACCCAGCGGGTCCGGTCGATCTATCGGGAGTGGAAGACGCAGCACATCGACGCCGAGGTCGACGATGTGCTCCGTGCAGCGTTCTGCGGTGGACTCGCCACCGCCGTGGATCCCGGCACGGCAATGGTGTGGATCGTCGATCCGGCAGCGGTCGCTTGCCCGGAGTGTGAGGACAACTCGTTGTCCGAACCCGTTCCTGCGGGTTCGACGTTCCCGACCGGACACGTGGCACCACCGACGCACCCCGGATGTCGGTGCCTCGTGCTGCCCGCCGACTGACGACCAGGCCCGCCGACTTCGGCGGGCTCGATCCGGCACTCTCGGGTCGGGCCAGTAGCCTGACCCTCGCCATGCGGCCCGCATCCGACCTCCCCCGTCCTGCCCGCTCGCTGACCGGTGGTCGATCCGTCGTGATCGTCCTCGGCATCGTCGTGTTCCTGTTCGTCGTGTTCGGCCGGGCGATCGCCCAGTTCGCCGTCGACGCGATGTGGTTCTCGGCGCTCGATCGCAGCGACATCTTCTGGGGGCAACTCGGGGCCAAGGTGACGTTGTTCGCGTTGTTCTTCCTGGCGTTCGTCGTGCTCGCTGGTGTGAACCTGTTCGTGGCCGACCGGGTCGCTCCGAAGGAATTCCCGGCCAACGTGCACCCCGTGGTCGAGCGGTTCCACGAGGTGTTCGGCCAGCGGCTCCGGCTCGTTCGATACGGGACGGCGCTCGTGCTCGCCGTGATGTTGGCGCTCCCGGCGATCGCCCAGTGGCAGGACTGGCTGCTGTTCCGGAACAGCCAGGAGTTCGGCGTCGACGATCCACAGTTCGGGGTCGACGTGGGCTTCTACGTGTTCCGACTTCCGTTCATCACCTTCGCCCTCGACTGGACGTTCGCTGCGCTGATCGTCGTGCTCCTGCTCACCGCGGTGGCCCACCTGTTGAACGGTGGCGTGCTCTTCACGTCGTCGACTCCGGTCGTGCGGCCACAGTCCAAGGCACACATCGCCGTGCTGCTCGCGGTCCTGGCGGTCGTCAAGGCCGGCGACTACTGGCTCACTCGGTACGAACTCACGAACGAGACCCGGGGCTTCGTCCAGGGTGCCACCTACGCCGTGGTCAACGCCCAACTCCCGGCACTCATGCTGCTCACGCTCGTGGCACTGCTCACGGCGGTCCTGTATCTCGCGACGATTCGTACCGACCGCTGGCGGTTCGCGTTCATCGCGTCTGCGCTCTGGCTGGTCGTCGTGATCGTCGGTGGTCTCGTCTATCCGGCGCTCGTCCAATCGCTCGTCGTGCGACCCAATCAGGCCGAGCGGGAAGCGCCCTACATCGAACGCAACGTCGTCGCCACCCGACTCGCAATGGGCATCGACGACGTCGTGACCCAACCGGTCCGCTTCTCGCGATTGTCGGCCGACGAGGTCGAGTCGGATCTCGAGCCGATTCGCAATGTTCGGCTCCTCAATCCGACGCAGATGCTCGCGCGATTCTCGTTCGACCGCGGCGAGACAGCGGGGCTCCAGATCGACGACCTGGACGTCGACCGGTACGACATCGACGGCCAGCGGGAGCAGGTCCTCGTGACGGCTCGTGAGCTCGACCTGCGGAACATCCCGAACAAGAGCTGGCAGGGGACGCACCTCGTCAGCACCCGCGGATGTGGACTCGTGATGGCGCCGGTCGGATCGGTGACCGATCGTGATCGACCCGACTATCGCGATGTAGATCTCGAGCGGCCCGAGCTGTACTTCAGCCCGGCGATGAGCGGTTACGCGATCTCCGGCACCGATGTCGCCGAGGCTCCCTGCGGTGACAACTCGGACTATGCCGGCGACGCAGGAGTCGAGCTGGGTGGTGTGTTCCGGCGGGCGGTGTTCGCACTCGCCTTCCTCGACTACAACATCATCGGTTCGGGAGCGGTCAACAGCGACTCGCAGATGCTGTGGCACCGCTCGGTGCTCGGACGGGTCGAGAAGCTCGCGCCATTCTTCGAATACGACGGCGATCCGTACCCGGTCGTGGTCGATGGTGGCGTCCAGTGGGTGATCGACGCCTACACCTCCACGAGTCGCTACCCGTATGCCCAGCGGATCGGCAACGTGCAACTGAGTCGATCGACGGGACTGTCACGCGACGCCAACTACATCCGGAACAGCGTGAAGGCGACGGTCGACGCCTACTCGGGTGAGGTGCGGTTCTACGTCGTCGACGATGCCGACCCGATCCTGCAGGTCTGGCAGTCGGCCTTCCCCGATCTGTTCACGCCCGGCGGCGAGATGCCGGGAGAGATCCGCGCTCACCTGCGCTACCCGGAGGACCTGTTCCGGGTCCAGACCGACGTGTACTCCAAGTACCAGATCGAGCCGGAACGATTCTTCACCCGGACGGGTGCGTGGTCCGTCGCCCAGGCGCCTTCGGTCGACCGCCGCTCGAATCCGGGCGTCACCAGCGTGGTGGGTGACCCGGCCCTCGACCGGGCCGACTTCGCCGTCGAGTCCAACGTCGACCGGTTCGTCCCCTACTACTCGCTGTTCAGGAGCGGGATCTCCGGCGAGGAGGAGTTCGTGATCCTCCGGCCGTTCGTCCCGTTCTCGACGGACGACCGACGGACCGAGTTGCAGGCGTACATGACGGCGTCGAGCGATCCGGACACGTACGGGCAACTCGTGTCGTACGTCGTCGACCAAGAGACGCTGCCGGCCGGTCCGCTCCGTGTCGCCGACCAGGCCGAGTCCGAGCAGGCGATCAGCCGCGAACTCAGCTTGCAGGCCAACGAAGAAACCCAGACGAACGTCACGTTCGGTGACCTTCAACTCTTCCCGGTCGCCGATGGTCTGGTGTACATCCGCCCGGTGTACGTCGTGTCCGGTGCGGTGACGGAGTTCCGGTTCGTGATCGTCTCGAACGACAACGATGCCGTGCTCGACACCGATCTCTCGTCGGCGTTCGCTCGACTGTTCCCGGGTTTCGACGCCGACATCGGGGATCGGGTCGACGATCCCGACGACGGTGCCGATGCCGACGGGACGCCCGACAGTGGTGATTCGTCCGGAGGCGAGGTCGACGATCAGCGGCCGGACACCGAGAACGACCCGGCGGCGATCGTCGCCGAGGCCGAGGTGCTGTACCTGGAGGGCCAGGACCTCCTCCGGCAAGGCGACCTCGGCGGGTACCAGGATCGGATGGATCAGGTCGGTGAGTTGATCGGGCGGCTCGACGCGCTGCTCGGCGAATCGGCTCCCTGAGCGGTCAACGGGGTCGGAGACGATCCGCGAGTTCGGCGAGGTCCTGACGGAACGCGATCTGGTAGCGGGCCTGCTCCGATGCGAGCCTCGTCTGCGCATCACGGAGGTCGGTCAACATCGCCTCGGCCTCGTGGGCCGGTGGTCGATCGAGCGATGCCAGTTCGGTGCCGAGTTCGGTGATCTGGTTCGCGAGTTCGGTCGAAACCGCCGTGATCCTGGTCTCGAACTCGGTGAGACGTTCTTCGATGCCGTTCAGGTCGAGCCGGAACTGCAGCACGCCCTCGTGTTCCAACTCCGTCGTGTGCAGACGTTGCAGGAGCAGGGTGACCTCCCGGTTGAGCCGCTCGACCTCGGCACCGAGCGATGTCAAGGACGGCTCGGTCGTCGTCGGTCCGGGTGTCGGTTTGGGTGTACGTCTGAACAGTCCCATGGCGCGCCCGCACGTTAGCCGAGGAGTCGCCGACCGACGGCGGCGTAGCCTGGCACCATGGTCTCGGTGTCCCTCGGTCGGGTCGACGTGGAGTACGAAGAGCGCGGCGTCGGCCGACCGCTCCTGGCGGTCATGGGGCTCGGAGGCCAACTCGTCGACTGGCCGGAGGGCTTCCGCGACGAACTCGTCCGGCGTGGTTTCAGGGTGATCACCTTCGACAACCGCGACATCGGACTCTCGACCGAGTTCACGGCGCCGCCGCCGACCACGGCGCAGATCGCGCGCGCCGTCCTGTTGCGCCGTCGGATTCCGGCCGAGTACCTGCTCACGGACATGGCTCGCGACGCCGTGGGCCTGCTCGATGCACTCGACATCGATCGTGCGCACGTCGTCGGCATGTCGATGGGTGGGATGATCGCCCAGACGATGGCGATCGAGCATCCGGGTCGGGTCCGATCGCTGACGTCGATCATGTCGACCACCGGAAGTCGCCGGGTCGGCCGACCGACGCTGGCCCTGATTCGGAAGTTCGCCCGTCGGCCGGTGCCGACGAGGGAGACGGCGGTCGACGTCGGCGTCGAGACGTTGCGGGCGATCAGCGGTCCGACCTTCGACCCGGTCGAGACCCGCCGCCTCGTCGAGGCATCGGTGGCCAGGAGTTTCCGCCCGGCGGGCACGGCCCGCCAGACAGCGGCGATCATGGCGAGCCCCGACCGGACCCCCGGTTTGCGACGCCTCGCCACGCCCACGCTGGTCGTTCACGGGATGCTCGATCCGCTGGTGCAGCCGAGCGGTGGCCGGGCGACCGCCGAGGCGGTCCCCGGGTCCCGCTTGCTGATGTTCAACGACATGGCGCACGACCTGCCGCCGACCCGCTGGGCCGAGATGGCCGACGCCATCGCAGCGAACGCCGATCGCGCCGACTGCTCGGGTTGATCCGACCCGACACGGAGGATCGGCGTCGGCCACACTCGCGAGCGTGACCGTTTCGTCGACCATCACCTTCGAGGACTTCACACCGGGTCGGGTCTTCGACCTCGGCGCCGTGGAGGTGACACACGACGAGATCGTCGAGTTCGCGACCCGCTTCGACCCGCAGCCGTTCCACATCGATCCGGTCGCCGCGGCCGAGACCATGTTCGGCGGCATCATCGCATCCGGGTGGCACACCTGCTCGATGTGCATGAGGCTCCTCGTCGACGGCCTGCTCGCCGATTCGACGAGTCTCGGATCGCCGGGCATGGAGCAGATCCGCTGGCTGGCGCCGGTTCGGCCCGGCGACCGACTCACGGCCCGCTCGACGGTCGAGGAGGTCCGGCCCTCGTCGTCCAAGCCCGATCGTGGAACCGTCACCCTGCTCACCGAGATGACGAACCAGGACGGAGTGGTGGTGATGACGATGCGTGGGATGGGGATGTACGGCCGACGCAGGTCGTCCTGACCCGCCGGTACCGTGATGCCATGACCTCCTCTGCATCGTCGAACGTCCCGCTCCGGGTCGGTATCCAGTTCCATCCGCAGGCGACGACCGTCGACGAGATGCGCCGTGCGTGGCGGACCGCCGACGAGATGGGCGCCGATTCGGTGTGGACCTGGGACCACTTCTACCCGCTCTACGGTGACCCGGACGCTGCGCACTTCGAGGGGTGGACGCTGCTGTCGGTGATGGCTGCCGACACGACCCGGGCCAAGGTCGGAATGCTCGTCTCGGGCAACAACTACCGCAACCCCGAGTTGCTCGCCGACATGGCCCGAACCCTCGACCACGTGACCGGCGGCCGCATGTACCTGGGCGTCGGCGCGGGCTGGTTCGAGCGGGACTACGACGAGTACGGCTACGAGTTCGGCACAGCCGGGAGTCGGTTGCGACAGCTCGGTGTCGACCTGCCCCGGATGAAGGCACGGATCGCCAAGCTCAACCCGGCACCGGTCGGTGCGCTACCGATCCTGGTCGGTGGAGGCGGCGAGAAGGTCACGTTGCGCCTCGTCGCCGAGTACGCCGACGCCTGGAACACGTTCGGTCCCCCCGACAACTTCGCCCGGAAGTCGGCCATCCTCGACGAGTGGTGCGCGAAGGTCGGCCGTGATCCGGCCGCCATCGAGCGGACCGTCGCAGTGCAGCAGAACGACGTCCACGACGTCGAGCGGTACGTCGAGGCCGGCGCCAGCCACGTGATCGTCATGACCGGTCACCCGTACGACACGGGGGCGCTGGAGTCGTTGATCGAACAGCGCGATCGGATCAACGGCTGAACGGCCGGTTGTCATCGCCCGACATCGGGCCTACAGTGACCAATCTCCAACGCGGGGTGGAGCAGCTCGGTAGCTCGTCGGGCTCATAACCCGAAGGTCGTGGGTTCAAATCCCACCCCCG
>JBMUCX010000138.1:0-6531 GCA_049458915.1 Ilumatobacteraceae bacterium | reverse complement strand
GCGGACTCTCGGGGTCGGAGAACTCGTCGTCGGCGTCGAACGTGCGCGGCGAGAAACTGTCGGTCTCGGGCAACTCGACCGGGAGCAGTTCGTCGGGCAGGCTGTGCGGCGCACCGTGCTCGTCGTAGACGATCGGGAACGGTTCGCCCCAGTACCGCTGCCGACTGAACAGCCAGTCGCGCAACTTGTAGGTGATCGTCGGCTCGCCGGCTCCGGTGCGCTCCAGCCAAGCGTTGACCGTCGCGATGGCATCGGCCTTGTTGTCGATCCCGTTCAGGTCGAGCGTGTCGTTCGCCGAGTTGACGTAGGGCGCATCGCCGACGAAGGCGCTCGGCCAGAGGGCGGTGTCGAGCGGGTCACCGACGATCCCGGCCTCGTCGAGCCAGCGCTGGGTCGGCTGCTGGATCGCCGGGACCGGGAGGTCGAATCGGCGGGCGAACTCGAAGTCCCGTTGGTCGCCGCACGGCACTGCCATGATCGCCCCGGTGCCGTAGCCCATGAGGACGTAGTCGGCGATCCAGATCGGGATCCGGTCGCCGCTCAGGGGGTTCGTGGCGTAGGAGCCGGTCCACACGCCGGTCTTGTCGCGGTTTTCGTCCTGCCGATCGACGTCCTTCTTGGAAGCCGCTTCGCGGCGGTACGCCTCGACGGCGTCGGCGCGGTCGGGCGTGGTGAGCGCCTCGACGAACGGGTGCTCGGGAGCCAGCACCATGAAGGTCGCTCCGAAGAGCGTGTCCGGCCGGGTGGTGAACACCGTGATCGGTCCGGCTTCGGACTCGAAGTGGACGTTCGCCCCGTGGCTGCGGCCGATCCAGTTGCGTTGCATCGCCTTGATCGCATCGGTCCACTCGAGCGTCTCGAGGTCGTCGATGAGTCGATCTGCGTACGCCGTGATCCGCATCATCCACTGGCGCATGCTCCGCTTGAACACCGGGAAGTTGCCCCGGTCGGACCGGCCATCGGCGGTGACCTCCTCGTTGGCGACGACGGTGCCGAGCCCGGGGCACCAGTTGACCGGAGCGTCACTCACGTACGCCAGTCGGTGCGAGTCGACGACGGACCGTTGCTCGGCCGGCGTCAGGTCGGCCCAGGCTCGACCGTCCGGAGTCGATCGGTTCCCGGATTCGAAGTCGGCGATCAGTTCGGTGATCGGTCTGGCCCGCCCGAGACCACCGGTGGCGTTCGGCTCCTCCGGATCGAACCAGGCCTCGAAGATCTGCGTGAAGATCCACTGCGTCCACCGGTAGTAGTCCGGATCGGTCGTCGAGATGCTCCGTCGCTGGTCGTGGGCCAGCCCCAGGCGCCGGAGCTGTCGGCGATACGTCGCGATGTTCTGGTCGGTGGTGACGGCCGGGTGCTGCCCGGTCTCGACGGCGAACTGCTCGGCCGGCAGACCGAAGGCGTCGAAGCCCATCGTGTGCAACACGTTGTGTCCGGTCATCCGCTTGAACCGGGCGAACACGTCGGTGCCGATGAACCCGAGCGGATGGCCGACGTGGAGGCCGGCTCCGGACGGGTAGGGGAACATGTCGAGGACGAACAACCTCTCGCCCCGTTCGGCGGCCAGATCGGGGTCGCCCAGCGGACCGGACGGGTTCGGGGTTTCGAAGGTCCCGTGTTCGTCCCACCAGTCCTGCCACCGCACCTCGATCTCCCGAGCGAGTGCCGCCGAGTACCGGAACGGTGGAGCATCCGGGCCGCTCGGGCTCGAACTGTGCTGGTCCGTCGAGGTGGGGTCCGTGTGCGCGTCCATACCGGACGAGCAGCCTACGGTGCTGGTCGGGCAGCGCTGCCCGCTTCCGACCGCGAGGTCGTGCCGTGGTTCAATGACCGAGGGGCCGGCACGGGCCGGGTGTCACGGAGGTGGGAACATGACGATGTCCACGGAGACGATGTCCACGGAGACGATGTCGGCGGAGACGATGTCGGCGGAGACGATGTCGGCGGAGCGTCACAGCGGGTCGGTCGGGACACCGGAGTTCGATGTCGTGGTGGTCGGTGCCGGGATGGCCGGGCTGTACCTCCTCCACCGGCTCCGTGGACTCGGGATGTCGGCGGTCGCGCTCGAGGCCGCCGACGACGTCGGTGGCACCTGGTACTGGAACCGGTACCCCGGGGCCCGCTGTGACATCCAGAGCCTCGACTATCAACTCAGCTTCGACCCGGAACTCGAAGCCGAATGGCAGTGGTCCGAGAAGTACGCCACCCAGCCCGAGATCCTCCGGTACCTCGGCCACGTCGCCGACCGCTACGACCTTCGCCGGGACATCCGATTCGAGACGCCGGTCGATCGGGCCGAGTGGGACGACGCCGAGTCGATGTGGCGGATCCACACAGCGAACGGTGATGAACTCACCGCTCGTCACTACGTCATGGCGACCGGCACCCTGTCGGTCCCGAAGGACCCCGACATCGCCGGTGCCGATCGGTTCCGGGGAGCGACGTACCTGACGGGCAAGTGGCCGCACGAACCGGTCGACTTCACCGGGCTGCGTGTCGCCGTGATCGGCACCGGTTCGTCGGCGATCCAGTCGATTCCGCTGATCGCCGAGCAGGCGTCGGCGCTCACCGTGTTCCAGCGGACCCCGAACTTCTCGATGCCGGCCGGCAACGGTCCGATCCCCGATGCGAAGCGGTCGACGATCGCGGCGGATCGTGACGCCTACCGGAACGAGGCCCGGTGGTCGCGGGCCGGTGTGCCGATGCCCGCTGCGACCGAGAGCGTCTTCGCCGTGTCGCCCGAGGAGCGACTCCGTCGGTTCGAGGAGGCATGGGAGGCCGGCGAACTCCTGGCTCCGGGCGCGACGTTCAACGACCTCGGGGTGAACGAGGCGGCGAACGACCTGTGGTGCGAGTTCGTCCGCGACAAGATCCGGGCGACGGTGACCGACCCCGTCGTCGCCGAGCGACTGTGCCCGAGGTCCTACCCGTTCGGTACGAAGCGGCCGTGTCTCGACACCGGGTACTACCGGACGTTCAACCTGCCGCACGTCCGACTCGTCGACCTCCGCGAGCAGCCGATCGTCACGATCACCGAGCACGGGATCGACGTCGCCGGTGTCGACGGCGTCGAGTCGCTCGAGTTCGACGCGATCGTGTTCGCGACCGGGTTCGACGCCATGACCGGTGCCTTGGTCGGTGTCGACATCCGCGGGCGTGACGGGGTCACCTTGAAGGAGAAGTGGGCGGCCGGGCCACGCACCTATCTCGGGCTGACGAGTGTCGGGTTCCCGAACTTGTTCATGGTCACCGGTCCGGGGAGCCCATCGGTCCTGTCGAACATGGCGGTGTCGATCGAGCAGCACGTCGACTGGATCTGCGACGCGCTCGAGGCACTGCGCGCCGAGGGTCACACGACGATCGAGCCGACGCCGACCGCCGAGGACGGTTGGGTACGACACGTCAACGACTGTGCCGACATCACCCTGTTCCCGAAGGCGAACAGCTGGTACATGGGGGCGAACGTCCCGGGAAAGCCGCGCGTGTTCCTGCCCTACGTCGGCGGCGTCGGCACCTACCGTCGGGCGTGCGACGACGTCGCCGCCGACGGCTACCTCGGCTTTCGTCGGTCCGGTCCGTCCGGCGAGGTCTGCAACGACGGGGTCGTGAACCGACTGCACCTCGACGTGATGCTGTTGCTCGAGGCGATGGCCGAACTCGGCCTCCCTCCGCTCGAGTCGCTCGGTGCAGACGGTGCACGGCAGTTCATGACGATGGCGGCGGCGATGCGTCCACCCGGGCCCGAGGTCGGTGAGATCGTCGACGGCGTGCTCCCCGGAGCGGTCGGCGATCTGGCGTACCGGCTCTACCGCCCGCCGACGGAGGGTCCGCACCCGGTGGTGTGCTACTTCCACGGAGGAGGCTGGGTTCTCGGTTCACACGATTCGGACGATCCGTTCTGCCGTGACCTGGCGTTGCGATCCGACGCGCTCGTCGTCTCGGTCGACTACCGCCATGCCCCCGAGGAGCGGTTCCCGGCAGCGGCGGACGACGCCTGCGCCGCCGTGCGGTGGCTCGCCGATCACGCCGCCGAGCTGGGCGGTGTGCCCGGCTCGATCGCCGTTGCCGGATGGAGTGCGGGTGGCAACCTCGCGGCCGTCGTCGCCCAGCGACTCCGCGACGAGGGCGGCCCCGCCCTCGTCGGACAGTTGCTCGTCACCCCGGTGACCGACGGATCGGTCGAGCACCCGTCGCGTCGGGACAATGCGGAGGGCTACGTGCTCACCGGTTCGGTCATGTCGTGGTTCTGGGACTGTTACGCCGACCAGGCCGATCGGCACGACCCCACGGCATCGCCGCTGTTGGCGCCGTCGCTCGCAGGTCTGCCACCGGCAGCGGTGTTCACCGCCGAGTTCGATCCGCTGCGCGACGAAGGCGACGCCTACGCCGCTGCGATGGCCGCGGCCGGTGTGCCGGTCGAGCACGTGCCCTGCCGCGGGCAGATCCACACCTCGTTGACGGCGGTCGACGTGATCATCTCGAGTCGGGTCCACCGCCAGCAGATGGCCGATGCGGTCAGGGGGTTCTTCGGTCGACGGTGAGCACCGTCTTGCCGGTGGTCCGGCCGGCGTGGATCTCGTCGACCTGGTCGAGTGCAGTTCGCAGCGGTGCTCGCACGGTGATGCACGGGTCGAGTCGACCGGAGCGCCACAGGTCGAAGATCCGATCGGCGGCCTCTCGGACCAGTTCGGGATGCCGGGTCGCGTACGGGGTCCAGTACATGCCGTGGAGCGACACGTTGCGCACGAGTGCCTGGTTGGCGGTGACCGTCGGGATCGATCCGGACGCGAACCCGACCGTGACGTAGCGACCTTCGAAGGCGAGCGCCTTCCACGACGGTGCGAAGACGGCGTCACCGACCGGGTCGACCACCACGTCGACGTCACCGACCATCTCACGGAGCACCGACGGCCACTCCTCGTCGCGGTTGTCGAGGGCGAAATCGGCGCCGAGCCGGCGGACGAGATCGAGCTTGGGCCCGGATGCGGTTCCGACGACCCGGCATCCGTGGGCGACGCCCAACTGGACCGCCATCGACCCGACCCCGCCGGCTGCGGCGTGGACGAGCACCGTCTCGCCCGGTCGAACCCGCCCGGCACGGTGGAGCGCGAACCAGGCCGTTTGTGCGTTGACGTGGAACCCGACTGCGTCGACGGTGTCGAGGTCGTCCGGGAGCACGGTGAGGTGGCGGGCGTCGGCCACGGCGTACTCGGCCCACGAGCCGTGATCCGGGAGCGCGGTGCCGGCGACGCGATCACCGACTGCGAGTCGGGCCGAGTTCGTGGCGACGACCGTGCCGGCCAACTCGAAGCCGGGGACGAACGGAATCCGCGGTCGGAGTTGGTACTTGCCGTCGATCAGGAGTCGATCGGCGAAGTTCGCGGCGGCTGCGTCGACGGCGACGAGTGTCGCTTCCCCGTCGTCGCCGAGCCCGGGAATCGGTAGCTCGTGTCGGTACTCGGCACGGCCGCGTTCGACGACGTGCCAGCCGGTCATCGTCCCGACCGGGATGCCCCGGGTCACGGGTCGAGCGCCCCGTCGAGCACCGAATCGAGCGAACGATGGAAGTGCTGGAGTGCGGGCTCGTTCCGACCGAAGACGACTCGGTCCTGGGCGCGTGTTCGGAACCCTCGCTGGATCCCGGCGGCGGTCGCGAAGTCCTCGCTGTCGGTGACGTCGACCAGCAGGTCGAAGTTCTTCTGCCAGTACGAATCGGGTCGGTTCGACCCCGGCGGGACGTAGAGCGACACGGAGAGGTGTGCTTCGTCCGGGGTTCGACCTGGTCGCGACTGGTAGATCTGGACGTGGTCCTGCTGGTGGAGGAGCACCGTGTTGGGCACGAGGAACCACAGGATCGTGGCGTGCGGGAGGAGGAGGCGGTCGTCGCCACGTTCGATCGTGTCGAACGACTTCCGGATCGCCACCATCCGGCCGTGCGGCCCGAAGGGATCGAAGACGGCGAAATCGTCATGGATCAACGGGGCGAGGGTCGTGCGGTGCAGCGTCGACAGGTGGTACGCCTCGCAGAACGTGTCGATCGCGAGTTTCCAGTTCAGCCGTCGGGTGAACGACCTCGTGCCGAACAGCCGGAGGTCGCCGAGTCCGAGCGGTGCGAGTTCTGCCTCGGCGCCGTGCAGCGGACGGTCGGGGATCGAACCATCCGGATCGGCACTCACCCAGATGATGCCGTCGAGTTCGGCGACGGGGAGTCGGGTGAGCGGTTCGGGTCCACCGTCGAAGTGCTCGTTCCGTCGCCGTGAGACACCCGTGCCGTCGAGTCCGTACACCCAGCCGTGATACGGGCAGGCGAGGCGCGCCGACGAGCCGCAGCCCGACACCACCTCGGCACCGCGGTGACGACAGACGTTCAGCATCGCGTGGACGGCGCCGTCGTCGTCCCTGGTGACGATCACCGAGTGGTCGCCGACGTCGACCGTGGCGAACGATCGCGGGCCGGGGACGAGTCCCGACAGACCAGCGATCGCCGGCGCATCGGCGATGAGGCAGCGCTCGGCGTCGAGTCGAGTGGGG
>JBMUCX010000137.1:0-6579 GCA_049458915.1 Ilumatobacteraceae bacterium | reverse complement strand
CCCTGCACGGGTTCGCACGACGACTCGCCTCAGTGGTGCCCGTCGACGACTGCCGGGTGTTCCCGGTGAGCGGGGGGAGCGAGGCGAACGAGAGTGCACTGAAACTGGCGCGCTCGTACCACCTCGCCCGAGGTGACGTCGAGCGGCACATCGTGCTCGCCCGCGGCGGGGCGTACCACGGCAACAGTCGTGGCGTGCTCGACGCCTCTGACCGCGTCGGTCTCACCGCGGGCTACGAACCGTGGCTGGGTCGGACCGTTCGCGTCCCTTCCGTCCAGCCGTACCGCGACCCCCGCTCGGGTGCAGAGCATGCCGAGGAGATCGAACGGGTGATCCTCGACGTGGGCCCGGACCGGGTGGCGGCGTTCATCGCCGAACCCGTCGCCGGTGCGACCCTTGCCGCAGCTGTTCCACCCGCCGACTACTGGCCGGCCGTGGCCGAGGTCTGTCGTCGGCACGGAGTGTTACTGATCGCCGACGAGGTCATGACCGGGTTCGGGCGCACCGGACGTTGGTTCGGGGTCGACCACTGGGGGGTTCGACCCGACATCCTCACCTCGGGCAAGGGGGTGTCGAGCGGGTACTGGCCGCTCGGCGTCATGGTCGTCTCCGGTGAGGTCCACGACACGGTGGACCGAGCGGGCAACTTCGCACACGGATTCACGTGGTCGCATCACCCGGTGGGAGCCGCCGTCGCCGAGACGGTGCTGGATGTCATCGAGCGAGAGCACCTCGTCGCCCGGGCGGCGTCCCTCGGCGCTGTCGTCCACGAGCGACTCACGGACGAGTTCACCGACCATCCGAGCGTCGGAGACGTCCGGGGCCTCGGGCTGCTCCGTGCGGTCGAGTTCGTCGCCGATCGATCGACCAGGGCACCGTTCGATCGGTCGGAACGGGTCTGCGAGCGGGTCGTGGCGGCTGCGTTCGAGCGTGGGCTCACGGTCTACCCGTGCACGTCGGCGGTCGACGGTCGGGTGGGCGACGCCGTCCTGCTCGGCCCGCCGTTGTCCACGACCGATGCGGAGTTGGCGACGATGCTCGACCGTCTCGTGGAGGCGGTGGGAGCGGTACTCCCGGCGTGAGGACGTCGGGGTCTCCCCGAATCACACGGACGTCAGGCGAGCGCTTCGGTGATGCGCTGCTGGAACCACTCGACGGAACCCTCGTGGCGGGGGCTCAGACGACCGGTTCGGTACACGCCGGCTTCGAGGTTGCGCTGCACCATCTCGCACATCGCCTGGTCCTCGTCGAGGACCACGTTCGACAACTCGACCATCCCCGGGAGGTCACCCGGATCGGTCACGAAGTAGTCGTAGACGACGTCGCACGTCGTCGGTGACGTCGGGACGATTCGCTCCACGTTCATCGCGCCGGGGTACACGTTCACCGCCAGGTTCGGATACCTGAACAGCCATGCCCCGCCCGCCGGGGATCCGTCCGGCGTGTCCGAGCGGTGGATGCAGTACGAGTCGTGCGGGACCTCGACGCGATAGGTCGACATGTCGAGGGCCCGGTTCAGCGTGGGGTGGATCAGCGGGACGTGGTACCCCTCGAGGTAGTTGTCCACATAGGTCTTCCAGTTGCACGCGAGCCGTCGTACCCGTCGTTCCACATGACTGAACGACTCCAACGGGAACGGTGCGCACTCGGCTGCGAAGGGGCCGAGTGCCTCGTCGATCGGTGTCGGATCATCGCCGAGGTGGACGAAGATCAGATTCCGCCAGCGTTCGACGTGGATCGGACGAAGCGCCTGATCGGCCGGGCAGAGACCGGGGTCGTCACCGAAGTCGCGGGCCGATTTCAGTGCGCCGTCCCAGCCGAAGGCCCAGCCGTGGTACCGGCAGACGAGGTTGCCGGTCGACCCGTCACCGGGCCACACGATGATGCCGGCACGGTGCGGGCACATGTTGTGGAAGCCTCGGAGTGCACCATCCGGGGTGACGACGACGAACACCGGAAATCCTGCGACCTCCTCGGCCACGTACTCGCCGGGCGAGGTGAGCTTCCCGGCCGGGGCGAATGCGATCCATTCACTCGACCACACCGAGCGACGCTCGGCGTCGTACACGGGAGCGTCGTGGTACCAGGACGTCGGCATCGTGTCGGCCATGGCGTCCGACCGTACACCGCGCCCGACAGACTGCGCCGGTGACCGGACGACCGAGCGAGGACCCGCGGATCGTCCGTCGGACCCAACTCGTCGATCTGGCGCGGTCCGTGCCGCTGGGCGTGGTCCTCCCACTCGAGTCCGCCGTGCTCCTGACCATCGCCATCCGGCACTTCGATGCGCCCGGTTGGATGCGTGGCACGATCGCTGCGGCACCGGGGATCGGTCTGCTCGCGTCGACTCTCCTGACGGCGCTCGCTCGTCGGCTGCCCGTGCCGACCATGACCGTCGCGTCGTGGGTGATCGGATGTGGCGCCGTCGGCTTCGCACTCGCGTCCACCGGATCGTCGACGGCGTTCCTCATCGGTGTCGTGATCGGGATCTCGGCGATCAACATGAACATCCCCTTGCTCACCGCCACCTACGAGTCGAACTTCCCGGCGCACGAACGGGGCGTGCGAGTCGGACGAGGCATCGTGCTCAAGGTCGCCGTGTCGACCCCGCTGTCGGTGGTGATGGGGGCTTGGCTCGCCGCCGACATCGGGAACTGGTGGGTCGTCACGCTCGCGGGAGCGATCGCTGCGGGCTCGCTGAGCGCACTCAACCGGCGATTCCCGAGCCAGCCGCTCGGACGGATCGTCGGCGACCGGGCCCATCCGTGGCCGAGGTGGGAGTTGCTGCGGTCGGACCGGACGCTGGCCGTCCTGCTCGGCGCCTGGATGCTGATGGGTTTCGGCAACCTCATGCTGCTGCCGTTACGGATCGATTACCTCGCCGAGCCCTCGTACGGGATCGTCGCCTCGGCGACGGTGATCACGGTCGTGACCGTGGCGATCCCGTCGATCGTCCGACTCGTCACGACGCCCTTCTTCGGCCGGGTGTTCGACCGGATGTCGGTGTTCACGCTCCGCATCCTGGTGAACCTGCTCTTCATCGCTTACGTGGCAGCGTTCTTCGCCACGACCGACCTGGCGTGGATCGTCGTCGGTTCGATCGTGCTCGGCACAGCGTTCGCCGGTGGCGACCTGCTCTGGATGCTCTGGGTCACGAAGTTCGCCCCGGTGGATCGAACGGCCGACTACATGGGACTTCACACGTTCCTGACCGGAGTGCGGGCGGTCGCTGCGCCGCTGATCGCTTACGCGGTCGTGGGTCGGCTCTCACTCGGACGGCTCGCAGCCGTCGGCGTCGCACTGATGCTCGCGTCGTCGGTGGTGCTCGTGCCGGGGACGATCCGGGACGAGCGGGCCCGGCGATCAGGAGCGGTGCACGCGGGTGCGTGACTGCTCGCGCAGGTACTGGGTCAGGTAGTACGGACCGCCGCCGAGCTTGCCGTTCGTGCCGCTCCGCTTCCAACCGCCGAACGGTTGGACTCCCGGCCAGGCGCCGGTCGTCGCTCCGGCCGAGCGATTCACGTAGACGACGCCTGCCTCGATCCGGTCGAAGAACTCGTCGATCTCGTGCTCGTCGTCCGAGAACAGGCCGGCGGTGAGCCCGAAGGGCGTCGCGTTCGCCCGGCGCATCGCCTCGTCGAAGCCCGCGACCTCGACGACTGCGACGACCGGCAGGAACAGCTCGGTCGTCAGGATCGCCGAGTCGTCGTCGACCCGGACGACCGTGGGTGCCACGAAGTTGCCGGCTTCGAGCGGTCCGTCGGTGAGTCGGTGTCCGCCGACGAGGACCGTCCCTGAGTGACGCACCTCGGCGACGACGTCGTCGTAGCGGTCGAGGGCGCGACGGTCGACGACCGGGGAGAGGAAGCCACCGCGCTCGAGTGGTCCGAGCGGGTCGATCGCCGACGTCCGGCTCACGAGTCGTTCGGTGAACTCGGCAGCCACCGACCGGTGGACGAGGACCCTCGACGCCGCCGAACACTTCTGGCCGGCGAATCCGAACGCGCTGCGGGCGACTCCCTCGACGGCGAGGTCGAGGTCGGCGCGGTCGGACACGATCACCGGATTCTTCCCGCCCATCTCGCAGATGGCGGGCCGTGGTCGCGAGGTCGAGAAGTCGGCCAGGATCGACATCCCGACGGCACTCGAACCGGTGAACGTCAGCCCGTCGACGCCGTCGTGGTGGACGAGTGCGGATCCGACGTCGCCGCCACCGGTGACGATGTTGAAAACACCGTCGGGCAGGCCGGCGTCGGCGAAGGCCCGCCCGAGCAGGTGCGCCGAATACGAACCGATCGGGGACGGCTTGGCGACGACGGTGTTCCCCGCGGCCAGCGCTGCGCCGGTCGGCCCGCCGATCAAGGCGTTCGGATAGTTGAAGGGACCGATCACCGCCCAGACGCCGTAGGGCCGGAGGACGTCCGAGGTCACCTCGAGGTCGTGGAACCTGGCCATCTGCAGCTCGAACCCGTCGTGCTCGCGCATCGCGTGGGTGCAGTAGCGGATCAGGTCGGCGGTCTCCTCGACCTCACCGATCGCTTCGAGTCGGTTCTTGCCGTTCTCCCAGCCGAGCGCCGCCCCGTCGACGACCGCGCGCTCTGAGATCAGGTCGGCGGCTCGTTCGAGCAGATCGCACCGTTCGGGCCACGGTGTGGACGCCCACTGCCGTCCCGCCTCACGGGCGGCGACGACGGCATCGTCCACGTCGTCGGCGTCCGCAATCGTGAAGTGACCGATCTCCACGTCGGTGTCGACGGGCGAGACGGTCGTGAACGTCGTTCCGAACCGCTCTTCGCCGCCGATCTGGAGCGGGTGAACGGCACCGAGATCGGCCCGGACGTCGGACGATGCCCGGGTGTACCTGTCGTGCAGGTCGTCGTCATCCGCCGAGAGGGTCGCATAGGTGATTCGGAATCCAGCCATCGCCGAACTCTGGCACATCGGCGCGTGACCTCGGATCGATCACCCGAACCTTCACGGAGGAGGATCTCGGAGCGTCGATCGGTGGGCGGCGAGTCGGGCGGAGGCGTCCGACGCCGCACGACGATCGGCGAGGATCCGCGACGCCGTGAGCGTCGCCACGATCCCCCGCCCCAGTGCCCAGGCAACGGCGGCGAGCGGCGCCGCGATCGCCCAGGCCGCCGGCGAGGTCAGGGGACGGGTGACGCTGCCGACCGCCAGGTACCGGACGATGCCGGCCGTCAGGAATGCGAGTGCGAACCCGAGCGACCGTTCGGCCCACATGACCCGCCGCCGTGTCGTCGTCAGTCGGCGACGACGGGTGGCGAGCTCGGCCCCGAGGGCGACGGCGGGATCGTGGCCGACTTCGGCACGGTCGTCGTGCACGTCTGGCCGACGGTCGTCAGTCGAAGAGATCGGGGTCGGTCCGGCAGACCTCGTCCCAGAGTGGTTGGAACGAGAACCACCCGGCGAACGGACCGCCGATCTGCTTCGCCGTGTAGGCGGCGTACTCGGGACGGATCTCCACGGGCGTCCCGGCCGCCATGGCGGCGAGTTGGGCCTGGCAAGAGCGCTCCATCGAGACGAACCAGAAGCATGCCTCGTCGACGGTGGAGCCGACGGTGAACAGGCCGTGGTTCTGGTGGATCGCTGCCTTACCGGTCGGGAACGCGGAGGCGAACTCCTTGCCCGCCTCGATCTCGAACACGACGGCGCCGCCCTGCTCGGCGATCACGGTGTGGTCCTCGTAGAAGGCGCACGCGTCCTGGGTGATCGGGGCGAGCGGGACACCGAGCGAACTGAACGCCTTGCCGTACACCGAATGCGAGTGGGCTGCGGCGATCACGTCGGGGCGAGCGGCGTGGATCGCCGAGTGGAGGACGAACGCCGCCCGGTTCACGTGATGGTCGCCGTACACCACGTTGCCGTCGTGATCGAGCAGGATCAGGTCGGACGACCGGATGTGGCGAAAGCTCATCCCGAACGGATTGACCCAGAACAGATCGGGGAACTCGGGGTCGCGCACCGTGATGTGCCCGGCGACGCCCTCACCGAAGCCGAATCGGCCGAAGATGCGCAGTGCCCCGGCGAGCTTGGCCTTCCGGTGGGCCCGCTCGTCCTCGACCGACTCGAACGTCGGCGGGGTCGCGATCCGGAGGTCGGTCTTGGGGGTGAGTTCGATGCCGTCGATCGTCCGGACGGGTTGGTCGATGATCGCCATGTCCGGATCGTAGGCGATCGGTCCGGCGGAGCGTCGAGTGGGCGTTTCGCGAGCGATGGGTTCGGACGGCGGCGGCCCTCGTCGACGCGTGGAAGGCTCCGGGTCATGGATGACGATCCGGACGTCGCACCGTCGGCCGACGACCAGCGCGCCGAGGACCAGCGCTCCGGGTGGCCGGGTTTCGACTTGCACCGAGCGGCCACTCGGAGGCTCTGGCGGCCGGTCGCAGGGGCGTCGTCGTGGCCGTCCCGTGTGCTGCTCGGACTGCTGGTCGTGCCGCTGGTGCCGATCGCCTGGGTGCTCGCCACCATCGCCTGGGTGGTGCTGGCCGGACTCCTGCTCGTGGCGTTGGTGAGCGACTGGCAGGACCGCGACCGGGCCCGGATGGCCGAGCGGGG
>JBMUCX010000136.1:0-6598 GCA_049458915.1 Ilumatobacteraceae bacterium | reverse complement strand
CCCACGCCAGGTCGGTCGCTCGGCGGTCAGGACGTCGGTCTGCACCCCGTGGACCGTACCGCACCTCGGACCGGCATCGTCCGTCACCCGATCATGCGTCGAGACAGTCGATGACGATGTCGACGACGTCGTCGCCGTACTGCTCGGACTTGGCCGGGCCGATGCCGGGCACCGATCCGAGAGCGGTCACGTCGGTCGGCAGCGAATCGGCGATGGCGACGAGAGTCCGGTCGGTGAACACGGTGTAGGCCGGACGACCTGCGCGAGCACGCTCTCGGAACGCCCGGAGACGATCGAACACCCGCACGCTCGCCGGCTGGAGACCGGCCGGGAGCATCGTCAGATCGCCTCGCTGGCGCCCGGCCGTGATCACGCGCGTTCCGAAACGGAACGTCCGAACCGCCCCGTTGCGTTCCGCCCGGGCACCGCTCGCATCGAGGGCCACGACCGACCACTCCTGACCCTGGTCGACGAGGACCAATCCTGGAGCGGCGATGACCTGACCCTTCGCCGCGAGCGGGTGGTCTCCCGGGTATCCGTCGACACGTGATGACCGCCCGGTGGACGCCCGATCGGTTCTCGAGCCGTCGAGGTGACGACCGGTCGGCTGTTCGGTCGGAACCGACGTGGGCTCCGTGGTCAACTCGGCGATGAACGGGCTCGGACGCTCCGCCACGATGGTTGCACGGCGAGCGGCGCGTGTGATCGCGACGTGGAAGATCCGACGCTCCTCCTCGATGTCGTCGGCGAGGCGATGCGGGAACTGGTCGTGATCGGCGAGGTGCACGACGACGACGGGCCACTCCTGTCCCTTCACCCGATGCACCGTCGACAGCACCACCCCGTCCTCGCTCCGTCGAACGGCGAGCTGCGTCCTCAGCCAGTCCTCGAACGTCGCCGAGTCGGCGTGCAATCCGGCGAGGTGAGCCACGGCGGTGAGATCGTCGCCCTGCGCCGAACGGTTCATCCCGGTTCGCGTCCGATCGAGCGTGCCGATCGCTCCGGCGAGTCCGACCCCGTCGACCAACTCGTCGACGAGTCGACGCGTCGGCATCCCGGCCCGAGCGAGCGATTGGAGACGCTGCACCGTGTCGGCGAACTCCTCCACCTTCGCGGCGTCCTTGTCGCTGGTGAGTCGTCCGGCGAGACGACGGAGCCCTTCGACGTCGCGCTGTTCGGCGACCCAGTCCCGAACCCGGGGGTGGAGTCCACGCGAAGGTCGGCGGAGCGCTTCGCCGACGTCGACCGGATCGAACGGCGCTCCGGACGCGAGGCGTAGCCACGCGAACGTCGAACGGACAGCGGTGCGCTCGAGGAACTCGAGGCCGACACCACCGGAGACCGCCACACCCGACGATGTGAGCGCCACCTGGACGGCGGCGAGCGACGCATTGACCCGGGCCAGCACGGCGATCTCGGCGGGTGCGACACCTTCGGTGAGCGCCCGGACGACCACATCACGAGTGCATCCCACCGGGTCGGGATCGACCAGCGTCACCAGCCCACCCGCCCCGGTCGCCGATGCCCGCACCGACTTCGGGACCCGACGCCGATTGTGCCGGAGCAAGCGGTCGACGGCATCCACCACATCGGGCGGGCAGCGGTAGTTCACCTCGAGCGGATGATCACCGGCCGTCGGGAACCACGAGACGAAGTCGATCAACCAGGACGGGTCCGCACCGTTGTACCCGTAGATCGTCTGATCATCGTCGCCCACCCCGAACACCGACCCGGCGGGTGCGGCCAGCAGGCGCACGAGGAGCAGGTGAGCAGGCGTGAGATCCTGGAACTCGTCGACGAGCAGCACACGACTCGCCCGCTGGGCGGCCCGGCGGGCCTCGGGCTGCGTGAGCAGGATCCGGATCGCTCGATGGATCTGTCCGTCGAAGTCGACCACCCGGTCGCGATCCAACGCACTCAGGTACTTCGGGTACACGTCGACCAACCCGTCGACGTCACCGCCGTAGCGCACCTCGGCGGTTGCAGGATCGACCAGGCCGAGCCGTACGAGCCCGAGGGCGTCGATCCAGGGAGCGATCGGGTCGACGTTCAACTTGCGGGGGGTCTCGACGAGGCGCCCGAGGATTCGACGGACGTCGGCCTCGTCCACGGTTCGCCACTGCGTCGGCTGCGCTGCGAACGGGCGGACACCGTTGACGATCGCCAAGGCGATCGAGTTGAGGGTTCTGATCTGCAGCCCCACCAGATCGGTGGTGCGGCGACGCATCTCCTCCTCGGCGCGCTTGTTGAACGCCACGAGGGTGACCGCCGACGGAGGAAGCCGCCACGTGCGGATGAGGTGCCTCGCCCGCTCGGTGAGCACCCGGGTCTTGCCCGAACCCGCCGGTGCGATGATCCGTGCGGCGCCACCGGCGTGCGTGACGGCGGCGAGTTGATCCGGAGCGAGTTCGGCACCGGTGACGTTCGCGCCGGGCACGGCGAGGTGCCCGTGTTCGACCGTGACGACGTGCACGACACCGATCCCGCCGACCGGATCGACGTGACGGAACGGCCCACCGTCGAGCCACACCGCGGTTCCGTCGGGAAGCTGCACGTCGCCGTCACCGTCGATTCGAGCTCCGAGACGGACTGCTGCATCGACGGCGGACCAGCGTGGCGTCTCCGGATCACGGAGGTCGATCGAGTTGGACCAGACCAGATGGTGCAGTTCGTCCGCGAGGAACTGGTGTCCGACACCGACCTCGTACGGCTCGCGGCCGTCGGTTTCATCGATCGGATCACCGGGCTCGAAATCGGTACCGACGAGTTCGACCACGACCGAGGTTCCCGTCCGAGCGGCGGTCCGGAGCGCGTCGAGGGCTGATCTCGGGTCGCGAACGGCATCGACCCGGCGGCGCTGTACGCCCTCCCAACCGACCGGGTCGGGCGACCCGGGCCGGACCACCGCGTGACGGCCGAGCACGGTCGGCCCACGACGGGGCCGCACGACACCGGCCGGCGATGCCGGAGGATCGTGCCGCTCTTCGGGCACCGACCGAACCGCCGACTCGTCGGTCACGGGCTCGCCGGTCGAGTCCGCCCAGCACCGACGGACGTCGGCCGCCCGAGCGTGGCGACCGCCGCAGTACACGCACGAAATCGGCACCCCGACGACCCTATCCACCCGAGTTCGAGGGTGGTACCGGGGAGCGCTCAGCCCCCGACCGGTGTCGAACCGAGATACTCGGCGAGTCGCTCGTCCGCACGCTCACCGAACAGGATCTCGGCGATCTCGCGCAAGCCGGGCGAGCGGCGGATCTCGTCGTCCGCGACGACGAGATCGATCTTCGACCGACGCCGCATGAAATCGTCGAGCGTCACGATCATCTCGTGCTCGGCAGCAGTGTGGAGTTCGGCACGCAGGTAATCGGCGGAGTCCATGACGTCCTCCCCCATCGACGGGTCGGCTCGGATCGCCTCGAGCAGGTCGAACGCCCGACGCCCGTAGCGACGCCAGAGTCGATCGGTGAGTGGCTCGGTGTCGGGCTTCGAGCGGAGCGCGTCGAGTTTCATCAACCGCGCCTGACGGTAGAACTCGGCGCGAGTCGCCGCCGCTGGTTCGCCGTACCAGTTGGCGAGGTCTCGCTCGAGCGGGACGCCCAGCTCCTCGACTTCTGCCGCCACTTCCTCCCCGACATTGAGGCAGTCGGTGAGCTTCCCGCCGAAGACGGTGACGACGGAACGGTCGTCGTCGCGTTCGATTTCGTGCTTGCGACTGAGCGAGGTCCAGTCGACGTCGAGGTGGTCGCTCCCGCTGCTCGACACCACGAGTGGTCGGACACCCGAGCGCTCGGCGATGACATCGGCGACCGTGAGTGGACGTTCGAGTCTCATCCGGGCGTTGATCTGTTCCAGCAGGAACGTCCGGTCGTCGTCGTCGACCGACGTGAACGGCGAGTCGACCCTGGTGTCGGTCGTCCCGATCACGGATCGACGGCCCATCGGGATCACGTAGAACAGGCGCTGCGTGTCATCGAAGAACGCCAGTACCCGATCGTGACGGGTGGTCGTGAGCCGTGGAACGACGAGGTGGATTCCCTTGGAGTAGACGATGCGATGCGCCGTCGACACTCCCCAGGTGCGGTTGAGCGCATCGACGAACGGCCCGGCGGCGTTCACGATCACCCGGGCCGAGGTCCGGAACTCGGTTCCGGTGTCGACGTCTCCGAGTCGGGCGATCCACCGGCCGTCGACCCGCTCGGCGTCGAGCAGTTCGACGTAGTTCGCAGCCGCAGCACCCGCTTCGATCGCTGACCGCACGAACGAGAACACGAATCGCGAGTCGTTGTCGACGAGATATGCGTCGCGGTACTCGATGCCACCGCGTACGGTGCGCGTGTCGATGGCGGGTTCGGTACGTGCGATCGCCTCCGCATCGAACAACCGTGGAGGCTTCGTCCCGAACATCCCGATCGCCCAGTAGGCCGTCGCTCCGAGGGCGGCGAACCACGGCCGATACGGAGCGGAACGGTCGAGGGCGGCGAGGAATCCGATCTCTTTGACGTTGTCCGGGTACGCCTTCATCAGTCGGTTCCTCGACCGACACAGCCCGAAGACCAGAGGTAGTTCGTAGTTCTCCAAGTATTTGAAGCCACCCCAGACGAGGTTCGACGATTCCTGACTGGTGAATCCGCCGAAATCGCCTCGGTCGACGAGCGCCACGGTGGCCCCACGGCCAGCGAGTGCCGCCGCGGACACGGCTCCGTTGATGCCACCGCCGACGACCAGCACGTCGAACAGTCCGTCACGCATCCGGGCGATGTTGGCGTCTCGCAGGGTCACGCCTCCAATGTCGCAGCGCACGTCGCCGGGTTCAAATCCGAGCGTCGTGTTCCCGCCGCACCGGGCCGCACCAGCGTTGCGACCCCGAGCGGTGGTGGCTAATCTGCCACGGTGAGCGACGACACGGAGTACGACGACGAACGGGTCCCCTCGGAGGAGCGACGGTCCGGACGGCGGACCGGAAACGGACGTGGTCCCGACCACGACCTCGCCGACGTCACTGCAGCGACCACGAGCCCGCGAGCGACGAATCCGCTCGATGCGCTGTCGTCGATTCCCCGTGCGCTTCGGGGCTACGACCCCGACCAGACGTACATCCTCGTCGAACAGTTGGTCGCTGAGCTCGCCGAACAGCGGGCTCGTTTCCAGAAGTTGGCCTCCTCACCGTTCGCCAACCGTGAACTCCGTTCGCTGAACGAATCCGAGATGATGGCCCTCGTCGGCAGCGAAGGTGCTCGAATCGTCAAGATCGCCCAGGAGCGGGCGGAGGCGATCATGAAGGAGGCCGAGGGCCAGGCCAATCAGATCCGGCGGGCGATCGACAACCAGTACTCGAAGGCCTCGTCGACGTCGGCATCGCTGGTGGAGCAGGGCGAGCAGCGGGCGAAGGAACTCGTCACCGGAGCCGAAGCCGACGCCGAGAGGATCCGCTCGGAGGCAGCCCAGCGACTCTCCGAAGCGTCCGACCGGGCCCAGCAACTCGTCTCCGAGGCCGAGTCGACGGCAGCGATGATCAAGTCGGCGACCGAGGCCGACACCGAGCGGACCCGTGACAACCTCCAGCGCGACATGGCGCAAGCGGTCCGGGACGCCACGGCCCTCCGTGAGCAATCCGAAGCGAAAGCGAGCCAGATCGAAGATCGCGCTCGCACCGAGGCGTCACGGTTGCGCAACGAGGCGCAGGCCGAGGCGATTCGAATTCGAGAAGAGACGCTCGCCGAGGTGAGTCGCCTCCGCGAGGAGGCCCAGTTCGAGACCAAACGCCTCCGCGACGAAGCCCAGCGAGAACTCGAGAGCGCCGCCCAGGAAGCCGCTCAACTGCGGGATCGGACCCAGGCGGCGATCGAGGACCACCGGCGCAGCGCTGCCGAGGACGCAGCCCGACTCCGCCAGGAGGCCGCTGCCGAGACGGCTCAGGCAGCGGAGTTCGCCAAGGTACTCCGAGCGCAGGCTCAAGCCGATGCCGACGACATCCGACGGACGGCAGAGGCTCGTCGGGATGAACTCATCGCCACGAGCCGGCAGACGTTGCGTTCCGAGCGCGATGAGTTCCTCGCCGACTTCGCTCAGCTCAAGGCCGACCTCGACGACCGCTACACCCGGATGCAGCAGCGATTCGCCAAGCGACGCGAGGAGATGCTCAACCAACTCGCCCACCAGCGCGAGATCACCAAGGAGTACGTGGTCGCCATCGATGCGCTCCGCTCGCAGGTGTTCACCGCCTTCCAGGACGTCGCCTCGTCGGCCGAGATCACGGTCAACCGGTTGAGCGTCCCGCACCAGCAGGGGCTCGAGTTGCTGGCATCGGTCGATGAGCTGCTCGCCGTGGAGGGCGGCTCGGTCGCCCGCTCGAACGAACGCTCCACACCGGTTTCCGAGCCCGTCTCCTTGGACGACACCGGATCGATCTCGGTGGCCGACGCCGCCGACGACTCGACACTCCCGGACGACGATGACGACGAGACGTCGGTGATCGACGACACGCCGGTCGAGTCGTTGCGACCCGACGATCGCCGTCAGCGCTTGTCACGACGTCGTCGCAGCTGATCTCGTCCCACATCCCGAGCCGAATGCGTGAGGGTCGGCCCGCCAGAGG
>JBMUCX010000135.1:0-6714 GCA_049458915.1 Ilumatobacteraceae bacterium | reverse complement strand
CCGACCAGGCCGCCGACGAGGTCGTGTCCGAGTCGGAGGCGCTCGCCGGAGAACCCGACGTGGTCGACGATCCGTGGACCCGGCCGGGGCAGTGGTACGTCGTGCACACCCAGTCCGGCTACGAAAAGAAGGTCACGGCCAACCTCGAGGCGCGGATCCAGTCCATGAACATGGAGGACAAGATCTACGAGGTCACGATTCCCACCGAGGAGATCGTCGAACTCAAGAACGGCAAGAAGCAGACCGTCCAGCGCAAGATCTTCCCCGGCTACCTCCTCGTGCGGTGCGAGATGGACGACGAGTCGTGGTACTGCATCCGGAACACCCCCGGAGTGACCGGCTTCGTCGGTCAGAGCGACCGCAGTCAGAAGCCCACCCCGTTGCGGCGACGTGAGGTCAAGACGTTCCTCGCTCCCAAGAACACCGACGCAGGCGGCGAACCCGTTCGCGCCAAGCCCAAGCTGGACTACGAAGAGGGCGAGAGCGTGCGCGTGAAGGAAGGCCCGTTCGCGGACTTCCTCGGGACCATCGCCGAGATCAATGCCGATCACATGAAGCTGAAGGTGCTCGTCAACATCTTCGGCCGCGAGACCCTGGTCGAAATGGACTTCAGCCAGGTCAGCAAGCTCTGACCGCCGCCGACGTCGAGAACGCCCACCCAGACAGCCCACTCAGACAGCGAGACACGAAGATGGCAAAGAAGAAGGTTGCAGCGATCGTCAAGATCCAGATCGAGGCCGGGAAGGCGACCCCGGCTCCGCCGGTCGGTACGGCGCTCGGTCCCCACGGCATCGCGATCATGGACTTCGTCAAGGCGTACAACGCCAAGACCGAGGCCCAGGTCGGCACCGTGATCCCGACGGAGATCACGATCTACGAGGACCGCACGTTCGACTTCATCCTCAAGACGCCGCCGGCGCCGGTGCTGATCCGCAAAGCCGTGGGTCTCGACAAAGCGTCGAGCGCACCCGGGTCGCAGACGGTCGCGACGATCTCCGAGGCCCAGATCGAAGAGATCGCCAAGATCAAGATGCCCGACCTCAACGCGAACGATCTCGAGGCGGCAAAGCAGCAGATCCGCGGAACAGCACGTTCCATGGGGATCGCCGTCGGCTGAGCCGACACGATCCGATTCACCACGATCCGGTTCACCACGATCCGGTTCACCACGATTCGATTCACCACGATCCGGCCCGGGACGACCTCGCCCGGGGGATCTTCGACCACGAGGGAGACACGACATGTCAGGCAAGAAGTATTCAGATTCGCTGAAGGCGTTCGACCGGGACCGGTTCTACGGCCCAACCGAGGCCATCGAGATCGCTCGGACGACCGCCAAGGCGTCGTTCGACGAGAACATCGACGTGGTGTTCCGTCTCGGTGTCGACCCTCGGAAGGCCGATCAGATGGTCCGGGGGACGGTTGCGCTCCCGTCGGGCACCGGCAAGGTGCTCCGGGTGGCGGTGTTCGCCGCCGGTGAAGCCGCAGAGGCCGCACGTGCCGCGGGTGCCGACAAGGTCGGTGCCGACGACCTGGCCGCCGAGATCGAAGCCGGCCAGATGGATTTCGACCTGGCGATCGCCACCCCCGACATGATGCCGCTCGTCGGTCGTCTCGGCCGGACGCTCGGCCCTCGTGGTCTGATGCCGAACCCCAAGACGGGGACGGTGACCACCGACGTCGGTCGCGCCGTCGAGGAGTTCAAGGGCGGCAAGGTCGAGTACCGGACCGATCGTTACGGCAACGTGCACGTCCGCCTCGGCAAGTCGAGCTTCGAGGTCGACGCGCTCGAGGTGAACTTCCGCGCCGTCCTCGACGAACTGCAGCGAGCCAAGCCCGCTGCGGCGAAGGGTCGCTACATCAAGAAGATCTCGCTGTCCGCGACGATGGGCCCCGGCGTCCGGGTCGACATCAACCGACTCAAGCCGGAGCAGGACTGAATCGTCGGTCCCGCGGTGGGTGTCGACTCCGACAACCGCCGATAGGGTCCGCTCCACATACACACGGTTGCTCGCCGAAGACCGCTGGCCCGACTCACGTCGGAGAATGGGTTCGCCCACCAGCCGAGGTGCACGCTCCATCGGGACACGACGCTCCGACGTCCGCTCCTCATGGCGTTCGCACATGCGAGCCATGAGACGAAGCGAAAGGAGGTGTGCACCATGAGTGACATCGCAACACGTGAACCACGACCCGAAAAGGTCGAGACCGTCGCCGAGATCGTCGGCAAGTTGCAGGCGGCCCAGGCGGTGTTCGTGACCGAGTACCGCGGGCTGTCCGTCGGCCAACTGGCCAACGTCCGCAACGCCCTCCGGCCGAGTGATGCCGAGTTGGTCGTCTACAAGAACACGCTGGCTCGACTCGCTGCCCGGGAAGTCGGTCTCGACGGTCTCGTCGACCATCTCGTCGGTCCGTCGGCGCTGACGTTCGTCAGAGGCGACATCGCCGGCGCTGCCAAGGCACTGCGTGATTCGGCCAAGACACTGCCGGCTCTCGTCGTCAAGGGCGGTCTGCTCGGCACGGTCGTGCTGTCCGACGTCGACGTCGCCGCCCTGGCCGATCTCCCGTCGCGTGAGGAACTGTTGGCCCGGTTCGCCGGAGCCCTGCAGGCGCCGCTCGTCAAGACCGCGGGACTGCTCCAGGCCTTGCCGCGGAACTTCGCGTACGGCCTCAGCGCCCTGATCGACAAGCAAGCGGCCTGAGCCACCGGCTCGGACCGTCCATCCACCCGTTCACCAGATCAATCCAGGCGTTCCGAGCCGATCCGGCCGGTCGCCGAACCAATCAGACGTACGAATCCGTACCAATCAGGAATCAGTTCCCATCAGAAGGAGTACCACCATGGCCACCAAGGACGAGATCCTCGACGCCATCGCCAACATGACCGTCATCGAACTGAAGGAACTCCTCGACGCGTTCGAGGAGAAGTTCGAGGTCACTGCCGCCGCACCCGTGGCCGTCGCCGCCGTCGGGGCACCCGCCGCCGGTGGTGGCGAGGCGGCTGCCGAGGAGCAGGACGAGTTCGACGTCGTCCTCACCGGAGCCGGCGCCCAGAAGATCCAGGTCATCAAGGTCGTCCGCGAGCTCACGAGCCTGGGCCTCAAGGAGGCCAAGGACCTCGTCGACGGCGCCCCGAAGCCGGTGCTGGAGAAGGTCGACAAGGCTGCTGCCGAGGCCGCCAAGGCCAAGCTCGAGGAGTCGGGCGCTTCCGTCGAACTCAAGTGAGACGACGCGTCAGCACGACGTGACCCATGATCGACCCCGGGGCTCGGCCCCGGGGTCGTTCGCGTCGGTGGTTGCGTCGTTCGCACCGTGCGACACACTGGGCCGATGGCGAAGCGTCACCGGTTGATCGCGGATGTCCGGCTGGTCGGCCTCGTCGCGCTCGTGGCGGTGGCCTGCACGGATGACGGCGCACGGGTCGGTTCGTTCACGACGGCACCTGGCGCCGAGCCGGGCCTGGAGCTGACCGAGTTGGTGACCGGGCTCTCCGGCCCGACGCAGATCGCCGCCGACGGCGAAGGTGGGTACGTCGTCGCCGAGTTGAACGGTGGTGAGCGTGAAGGCCGCGGTCGGGTGTTGCGGTTCCGTACCTTGCCCGGGCCGTCCGAGGTGCTGCTGGAGGGGCTCGAGACCCCGACGGGTGTCGCGGTCGAGGGAGGACGTCTCTGGGTGATGGAGCGCCGTCGCCTCACGGTCGGGCCACTCGGTGATCCGTCGGATCGCCGCATCGTGCTCGACGATCTGCCGTTCAACGGCCGGTCGCAGGGAACGATCAGCCCGGTGGCCGGTGGCGGGATCCTGTTCGACACCTCGGGGCGATCCGTCCGGCCCGACTCCGGCCGGCTCGAACTCGAGGCGGGTTCGGGCACCCTGTGGTACCTGTCCGAGCCCGGCGCGCGGCCCGAGCCGTTCGCGACCGGCTTCAAGCACGCCTACGCCCATGCACCACTCGGCGACGGTCGATGGCTCGTCACCGAGATCTCCGATGGTCGACTCGACGGCGTGGTCCCTCCCGACGAGGGCGTCGTCGCCGTCGAAGGCGACGACTTCGGCTACCCGGCGTGCGTCGGTGACCGGACGCCCGTCGTCGAGGCGGGTGGGGACGACACCCGGTGCTCGGCGACACCGTCTTCGGTGGCGCTGCTCGAACCCGGATCGACGCCGACCGGCGTCGCCGTGGCGCCGTGGGATCCGACGAGGGCCTTCGTCGCGCTCTGGAACCGTGGACTCGTCGTGATGGTCGATGTCGATGCCGTCGGTGGTGCCGTCGACGCCGTCCTCGCTGCGTTCGACCGGCCACAGCACCTGATCGCCGACGGCGATCGGATCCTGGTGACCGATCACGCCGCCGGGACGATCACGGCGGTGACGCTCTCCGGTCCGGGCTGATGTGGCGTGCCGATCGGCAACCCTTGACAGATCAGCCGACATTTCCTACCGTATCGTCAACTCGTCGCCCGGCCGGGAGGCCAGCGTCGGACGATGCAGCGAACGCCCGCTCGCAGCGGTTGACGATCCTGTGACCGACAGGATAGGATCGCCTGTTGCCGTGTGTCGCTGTGTCTGTGCCCTGTTCAGGTCGCAGTTCGTCGCGCCCACGGTTCCGACCGAGCCGACGACATCGAGGTGACCTGTGGCTACTCGCTCGACCTCCCGTGAGCGCTATTCGTTCGCGAATCTGGACGAACCGCTCGAACTCCCGGATCTCATCGCGATCCAGCGCGAGAGCTTCCAGTGGTTCCTCGAAGAGGGGCTGGCGAACACGTTCCGTGACATCAGTCCGATCAAGGACTTCTCGGAGAACCTGCAGCTCGAACTCGAGTTCGACCCCTTCGACGAAGACCTGCGCCCGCCGCCGAAGTTCACGGTGGAGGAGTGCAAAGAAAAGGACATGACCTACAGCGCGCCGGTCTTCGTGCGGGCGCGCTTCATGAACCGCAACACGGGCGAGATCAAAGAGCAGACCGTCTTCATGGGCGACCTGCCGGCGATGACCGACAAGGGAACCTTCATCATCAACGGCACCGAGCGTGTCGTGGTCTCCCAGCTCGTCCGGAGCCCGGGTGTGATCTTCGAGCCGGGTGAGCGCTACCGACTCCGGAATCTGACGAAGCACCAGCTGGTCAAGGGAACGATCCACCCGTACCGCGGGGAGTGGATGGAGTTCGACGTCGAGCACCGTCCCGGCAAGGACGTCACCTGCGGCACGCGAGTCGCCCGCAAGCGTCGACTCGGGATCTTCACGCTCCTCCGCGCCCTCGGCTTCGACGAGGAGAACGCCCCCGGGTTCCTCGATCGATTCGTCGCCGAGTTCGACTTCCTCGAGGGGCAGTGGGACAAAGAGCGCGACATCGCGCCGACGCAGGACGAGGCGCTCGTCGAGATCTACAAGCGGGCGCGTCCGGGTGAGCCGCCGACGGTCGAGTCGGCACGGGCCTACTTCCGCAACGCCTTCTTCGAGAGCCGTCGCTACGACCTGTCCCGCGTGGGCCGGTACAAGCTCAACCGCAAGCTCGGCCAAGAGGTCGAGCGGATCGCTCGCGACTTCGGCCTCGAGGGCCGCACGAACGCCGCCGGTGAGCCGCTGCTCGACATGCCCGAAGAGGACCAGCACGTCCTGACCCGCGTCGAGGTCCTCGCCGCGGTGACCTACATGCTCAACCTCGTCAAGCAGGAGCCCGGCTACCGACTCGACGATCAGGACCACTTCGCCAACCGTCGTATCCGCTCCGTCGGTGAGCTGATCCAGAACCAGGTCCGGATCGGGTTGTCCCGCATGGAGCGCGTCGTCCGCGAGCGCATGACCACGCAGGACGTCGAGGCGATCACGCCGCAGACGCTGATCAACATCCGGCCGGTCGTCGCTGCCATCAAGGAGTTCTTCGGAACCTCGCAGCTGTCCCAGTTCATGGACCAGGTCAACCCGCTGTCGGGCCTGACCCACCGTCGGCGGCTGTCGGCCCTGGGGCCGGGCGGCCTGTCGCGCGAGCGTGCCGGATTCGAGGTGCGAGACGTCCACTTCTCGCACTACGGCCGGATGTGCCCGATCGAGACTCCGGAAGGTCCGAACATCGGCCTGATCGGTGGCCTGTCGACGTTCGCCCGGGTCAACGAGTTCGGCTTCATCGAGTCGCCCTATCGCAAGGTCGAGAACGGTCGCGTCACCGGCGAGATCGTCTACATGGCCGCCGACGAGGAGGAGAACTACGTCGTCGGTCAGGCCAACACCCCGGTCAACCCCGACGGCAGCCTGGCCGGTGAGCGGGTGCTCGTCCGGCGGTCGCCGCAGGCCGCCAGCCTCGACGACCTGCGCAAGATGCTCGAGCAGGAGAGCTTCTTCGGTGCGACCACCGACATCGCGAACGTGCCTCCGACCGAGGTCGACTACCTCGACGTCTCGCCGAAGCAGATCGTGTCCGTCGCCACGGCGCTCATCCCGTTCCTCGAGCACGACGACGCCAACCGGGCGCTGATGGGTGCCAACATGCAGCGCCAGGCCGTCCCGCTGTTGCGGGCCGAGGCGCCGTACATCGGGACCGGGATCGAGGATCGCGCGGCGCGCGATGCGGCCGATCTCATCCAGGCGGCCGACGACGGCCAGGTCGTCGAGGTCACCGGAGCGTCGATCACGGTGCAGTACAAGACGCTGGGCAAGAAGACCTACGCGCTGTCGAAGTTCCGCCGTTCCAACCAGGACACCTGCATCAACCA
>JBMUCX010000134.1:0-6756 GCA_049458915.1 Ilumatobacteraceae bacterium | reverse complement strand
CCGGGTGTCCGACACCCGGCGAACGCTCGGCGTCACGGTCCCGGGCTCTGGTACGGTCGTCTCATGAGCGTCACCGATACAGCGAGCACCGATGACCGTCGTCCGTGGGTCGCACCGAAGCTGATGATGCAAGATGTCGAACTCACCTCGAGCGAGCGGTTCAGTGATTCCGACCGGTTCACCGATGGAGCCGGGTCGATCATCGTCCGCTGACCGTTCCGGTGTCGTCGCCCGGGGCGCACTCGGGTGACGAACGTGTCGCTCGCGGTGAGCCGTCCCTGTTCGGACGGCTCGAGCACTGCGTGATCGTGCTGCATACCGGTCCGTCGGGGTGACCCTGGGTCCCCGGGATGGATGAGCATGCCCGCCGTGGCATCATCGACTCCGCATGAGTGTGTTCGCCGTCTCCGTGGCCGTCGGTCGCGCGTCGGCGCCGAGCGTGGCGGGCACGGCCCGGGTGCTCGACGGGCACGGGTCGGTCAGTACTCGCCTGGGTGACGACCGACTCGACGTCCTGGTGCGTCACACGGGCGCCGCCGACGGTGCGTGCGCCGTGCGGTACGACGAGGCCGACCGGCCCGTCCTGGTCGTCGTCGCGGATGCGACGCTGTACCGGCGATCCGAGCTGGCGGCGTCCCTCGGTGTGCCGGCTGGCACGCCGATCGCCGAGTTGATCCTCGTCGGCTACGAGCGTTGGGGCCGCGATCTCCCGGATCGATTGCTCGGTCGGTTCGCGATCGTCGTCGTCGACCGTCGTTCCGGTGGCGAGGGTGTCTTCCTCGCCGTCGACCACGCCGGTGAGCGTCCGCTGTCGTTCCATCTCGACTCCGATCGGCTCGTCGTCTCGTCGCTGGCGCTGGCGCTCACGGAGGTCGAGGGTGTCGGTCACGAACTCGACACCGACCGCCTCGCCGAACTGGTCGCCCTCGCGTTCGGCGGCACTCGCTCCATCGTGCGAGGGGTCGAGCACGTAGCTGCGGGGTCGAGCGTGTGGGTGGCGAACGGCGTGCCGTCCCGCGGTCGGTGGTGGAGCCTCGACGACGTCGACGCCCGGGATCTCGGCAGCTTCGAGGCGCATGCCGAGCAACTCCGCAACGTGTTCCACGAGGTCACGGCCGATGCCATCGACGGGTTCGGTCGACTCGGGGTGAGTTTGTCGGGTGGGCTCGACTCCACGTCCGTTGCTGCGACCGCTGCCCTGCTCCGGCCCGATGAGGTGATCCGCACCTACACGAGCGTGCCTCCGCCGGGCGCCAACGTGATCGCTCGTCGCGGCTGGGAGGCCGACGAGCGTCACGTCGTCGAGTCGCTGGCTCGCCGACATCCGAATCTCGCACCGCGTTGGGTCACGGCCACGGGTCAGGGCCTCGTCGATCGGTACGAGCAGTTGTGGGAGCTCGGATTGCCTCCGCAGCGGAACACGATGAACCTGATGTGGATCCACGCCATCGACGTCGATGCCGCCGCTGACGGGGTCGATCTGCTGCTCACCGGTGCTCGCGGCAACCGTCACTTCAGTGCCGATGGCCCGCGCTGGCTCGTCGATCTCCTCGTGCACGCCCGTCTTCGCGATCTGTGGGCCGAGTCGACGGCGTGGGCCGAGGCGACGGGAGTCGGCGCCACCAGGGTGCTGCGGGATCACCTCGCCGTCCCGATGCTGCCCGAACGGGTTCGTTGGCGGCGGCGACGCCGTCAGGGTCGGATCGACCCCGTCGAGCGGTGGTTCGGTGCGACGGCGATCGCCGGGTCCCGGCGGGAGTCGGTCGATCTCCGTGAGTTGCTGCCGCAGACGGGCACACTCGATTCCACCTGGTGGCTGCGATCGACCACGCATCTGTTCGATGGTGCGCAGCAGGCGGCCGAGACGCAGGTGGTCGGGCGGGCGGTGCACGGGTTCGACACGGTGGATCCGACCAGCGATCGTCGGATCGTCGAGGTGGCGTTGCGGCAGCCGGAGCGCTGGCGTCGGAGGCGTGGTTTCGATCGTGCGATCGTCCGAGCGGCGATGGCTGATCGCCTGCCGCCTGAGGTGGCGCGTCGCCGTGAGCGCGGTGAGCAGTTGCCGGACTGGTTCGATCGCCTGCACGACGTTCGTGAGGAACTCGTCGCCGAGGTCGATGCGGCGCACGATCACCCCGGGACGCGGGATGTGATCGACACGGCCCGGTTGCAGGATGTGGTGCGTCGAATGCCGGCGCGGGGTGCGGCATTGAGTGGCCAGGACATGCGCGACTATCGACTCGCCGTGCCGCGTGCGCTGCTGTTGTCGCGCTATGCCCGCTGGTTCGAGCGGCGCGGTGCATCGGTCGGGCGCTGACCGCCTGCGGGTTCGACCGTTCGCCGGGTGTCGGACACCCGGCGTGACGGTCAGCGGGCGCCGATCCGGGTGAGTGTCTGGGCGATCTCCGCGAGTTGCAGGCTGGCGATGGCGCTCGCCGGGTGATCGCCGAGCGTCGCCTGGAGCGAGCGGACCTTCGCGATCGCATCACGGAGTTCCGGATCCGGTACCCACGATTCGATCCACCCCACGAATCCCCAGCGGATCCCGCGCGTCACCTCGGTCACCTGGTGCAGGAGTGATGTCGGGTAGAGGGCCAGGTGCCCCGCCGGGGGCTTGAGCCTGGGTGACATCGCTCCGGCGGCGAGGTGGAGTTCGCCGCCGTCGTAGTCGGCGGGGTCCGACAGGAACAGGGTGAAGCTGAGGTCGGTGCGACGGTCGCCCATCACCGCCCGGTCGACGTGGAGTCCGTAGCGGTCGCCGACGCCGTACCGGTTGCAGCGAGCGCCCACCACCTTGCGGGGGAGGGCCAGGCGTTCGACGGTCGGGTGTTCGGCGACCCGTGCGGAGAGTTCGGCGACGAGGGCTGCCGCTGTCGGGTCATCGGCGGCCGACTGCTGGTTCTGCTTGACGGCTTTGGCGCCACCGCGGGCGGTGGCGACACCGTCGACGAAGCTCAGTCGTTCGACTCGCGACCGGAACTCTGCCGCCTCGTCGTCGGTGAGGATCTCGACGGTGTGGATCACGTCTGACCGGGTGTCGATCCGGTGGTGAGGAGTCCGGCGGCGTCGAGCGTCTCGAGGAAGGTCGTCACCTGGGTGCGGCAGGTTGCGTCGTCGACCAGGTATTCGACGGTGAGTGTGGTGACGAGGTCGTCGATGGTGCGTGGTTCGGCGAGCAGTTCCCAGATGCGGGCACCCGTGTCGCCGAGTCCGAAGTACTTGCCGCTCGTCGGGTCGAGCATGACGATCTCGTCGTCGACTTCGGCGACGAGCGGCTCGGTCGATCGGGTGTAGACGGTGTCGGTCACGCTGCCATCGTACGCGGCACTCGGCGTCACGCCGGGTGCCCGACACCCGGCGAACGGGGCGGGAACGATGCGACGGCGGTGAAGGTCCGGGGGAGTCGCCCGACGACGGTCCATCCGTCGACGGTGACCCAGGCGTGGGCATCCATCGTGGCGACGTCGGCGATGCCGAGGTGGATCGTGGCGTCGATGCCTCGTCGGGTCAGCATCGCTCGGGTGGCGAGCGATTGGCGCAGGCAGGTGGGCTTCCACGGCAGGGTTCGTGCGACCCGGGTGACGATCCCTCCGATCCGTCGGGCGCGCCTCAGATCGTGCCGCTGGTCGTCGGTGAGGTGTTCGAGGTCGATCCGCCCGGTGACGGCGGTGACGGGTTGGCCGAGGAGGCTGATCAGGCGCGCCTCCGATGTCCGTCCGATGCGGATCGACGCCGTGGTGAGTTCGACCGTGGCCTCGGCGGCGATCGGGAGTGCCCGGGCGATGCTCGACGGGGTCATGGCGTGCCGTCCTGCGGTGTCGGGCCGCGCTCGATGAGGTCGAGCACGGTGTCGAGGGTCCAGTCGTCGCTGGGCCGAATGAGCACCTGTACGTCGGTGGCGGCGGCGAGTGCGATGATCTGGTCGAACACCCGCTGCCGACCGAGGATGGCTGCGGCGAGGCCACGTCGTTCCGTGTGTTCGGCGAGTGCTGCGGCGCGTTCGGCCGGACCGAGGCGGACGAGCCTCGGCGCGTCGATGTCTCGTCGGCGGCGGATGATGACGACCCGGTCGAGTCGTCTCGGTGTCGGGTCGGGCGCTTCCGGGAGGAACGCTGCCTTGGTGCGTCCACCGCCGAGGAGGTGGAGGCTCTCGAAGTCGACGCCGAGTGCGGCGGCGGCGTCGGGGAGGAGGTGGACGTTGCGGGCGTAGGGCACGACGTGCGGGAGGCCGTCGCGGAACTCGAGGATCGTGGTGTCGTCGACGAGGAGTTCGTGGCCGCGGCGTCGCATCCCCATGCTGGTGGTGGATTTGCCGGCGCCCTGGTGTCCGGCGATCGCGACGGTCTCGTCGCCGATGCGCACCGTCGACGCGTGGATCGACAGGTTGCCTCGTTGGAGACCGGCGATGACGACCGCCCAGCCTTGGACGATCCAACTCTGGTCGGTCGACGTGCCGTCGGTGTCCGTGGTCGCCTCGGCGGGGTGGTCGGGAGCGTCGTCGGGCCAGTCGACGGTGACGTCGGTGCCGTGTTCGACGAGCATCCGGATCCGTGGCCCGATCTTGGCGATGGTCGCGGTCGGCGTGGTGTGCATCGTGGTGCCGATGTCGTGGCCGCCGTCGAGGGTCTCGGGGACGTGGCCGAATCGAACCGTGATGCCGGCCTCGGGCGCGATGGCGATCCGTCGTTCGGCGAGTCGGCGTCGGCGGGTGGAGGCCCGGGCCTCGGCCACGGCGTGTCGGAGGTCCGGGTCGCTGACGGGTTCGTAGCCGAGGCGGATCATCGTGTCGAGGTGGTCGGCCTCGATGGTGGCGACCTGTCGGTCGGTGAGGTCGTCGCGCCAGCCGCCGCTGGTGCCCCGCCGGAAGAACTCGCCGGCTCGACGTCCGGCCTCGCGGAAGCCGTGTTCCTGTTCGGCGGAGCGGAGGCGGTCGAAGCGGGCCTGCTCGACCGCGGTGGTGAGTTGTTCCTCGGTGCACTCGAGTCCGATGGCGGCGAACACCGGTGCGAGGGTGCCGACCGGGTCGGCTTGGAGGTCTTCGTATCGGACGAGGTGGACGGGGAACGGAACGGCGGGGTCGAGCCACGAGTCGGTGTGGGTGCTCCAGGTGCCCCAGACCTGTTCGGTGGAACCCCGGAACGGTGATGCCTTCGAGTCGCCGGACTTCGGGTGGGCCATCGCGTCGATGGCGTCGTCGAGTGCGAGCGTGAAGTGGGAGGCGTAGGAGCTGGCGACGTCGCGCGGGTCGCGCACGATCAGGATGGCGGCGCCGGTGTGTTCGATCGGAAACGGTGCGGGGCGGTCGGGTCGGGCGGCCGGGCGGTGCTGCTCGTGGGTCTTGCGGAGGGTCGGTCCGCCGGTGGGTTCGAGGTTCGCGAGATCTTCGATCAGGGCGGTGCGGACGTGGTCGAGTTCGTCGCGGGCCAACCAGCGGGGATCGAGTGCGAACCGGTGGTTCGCCGCGGAGACGTGGTGCGGCTGTTGGCCCGAGCTGAGCTGGTCGGCTCGGAACAGCAGTGGGTGGACGCCGAGTCCGGTGATGATCGCTCGCATCCAGGTGTTGCCGGATTTCGGGTACGACGCGAGCCAGACGGTGTGCGGTTCGGTCATGTGTGTCGTCCGGTCATGGCGTGTCGTCCGGTCATGGCGTGTCCTGGCGGATGTGGGACCACCATTCCTCGACGAGGGCCATCTCCTCGGGTGCGACGTCGTCGGTGGCGTTCGTCGGGGGTGCGATCGTCAGTTCGGCGTGGGGGATCCGGGTGAGTTGGAGGGCGCGGGCCATGCGTTGTTCGGGTGGCGGAGGTGTCGCCGCTCGGCCGGTGGCAGGACGCTCGGTGACCGACCAGTCGATGAGGAGGTGGCTGCATCGATCGAACCGGTCGTGGCCCGTGAGGTGGGCGAACGGTGGGAGGTTGCCCCGTCGATCGCGGACCTGGAGGATGCCGGTGACGGGTCGTGGCCGGTCGTGGGTGGGGAGTTCGATGCGGATGCAGTCGGTGTCGTGGCGGACGGGTTCGCCGTCGAGGTCGAGTTGGCGGGCTCGGCCACGGCTGACGATGAACGGTGTGTCGTTCGGATGGGCGACGAGTCGGCCGTCGTCCCACGAGACGGGTTGGAGGCGCGGTGCGAGGACGTGCCAGCCGAGTCGGGTGAGGGCGAGGGCGAGGTCGGTCGTCTCGCTCATCGGTCCGTGGGTGACGAGGCAGTGTCCGTCGGGGTCGACCATCGACGTGCCGGAGATGAGTGACCGGCCGAGGCGGAGGTGGGACAGCGGGATGCCCCAGCCGTGGCGGAGCGCCTCGTGACGCTCGACGCCGGTGTCGGGCTCGGTGTCGATGCCGGCGTCGACGCGGGTGTCGATCGACCCGTCCGGCCCGATCAGCACCTGTCCGAGCCCGGGAAAGGTACCGACCCAGATCTCACCGGTGGTATCGAGGGTGACCCGGCTCACCGGTCCCAGCGTACGCCGGGCGAACGGGAGCACCGTGGCCCATCCGGTCGTCGCACTCGGCTACGCTTCGGTCCGAGACCACCAGGAGACGACAGATGAACAGCATGAAGAACCTCGACCGAGATCAGATCGAAGACGGCAAGCGTGTGTGGACCGCCCCGACCCTGCGTCAGCAGTCGATGTCGGTCACTGCGCAGTCATTCGCCGAGGGCAGCGACAAGAACGCGTCCGCCCAGTACAGCTTCTTCCCCTGACCGTCACGCCGGGTGTCAGACACCCGGCGTACGTGAGCGCCCGTAGTC
>JBMUCX010000133.1:0-6796 GCA_049458915.1 Ilumatobacteraceae bacterium | reverse complement strand
CCGGCCCTTCGGGTCCGGGTGGCCCTGCAGACCCGGGCACGCCCTGACCTTCGAGGTAGTAGCCGACGATGTCGAGCAACAGATGAGTCGTCGCACCAGCCCGGTGGTAGAAGAGGTCGACTCTTCCCTCGTCATCGAGTTGCACCGTCACCGAGTTCGCGACAGTCAACCCAGCCGTCACGTTCAGACTGCTCGTCGACGGAACACCACCCGCATCACCGGGCCGAATCGACACGAACCCCCGCCCAGTCGGGTCCACAGCCGTCAGATTCGCCACGATCGCCGTCGCACCCACCGGCACCACCGTGTCGGTCCTGACACCACCACCGTCCACCGCGACCGACACCGGCCCGGTCACCGTCAACGTCCGAGACGACCCACCCTGGAACACCCCGGACAACCCCACACCCACCCGAGTGTCCAACACCCGAGTCGGTTCCACACCGACGAACACCGACTGAGCCACCGGCTCCGCCGACACCGACACCAACCCCCCAGCACCGACGGTGACCGCAACCGCAGCCCCCACCGCCGCCCAACGCGAACGCCACAACCTCACCATGCACCTCCATCAATCGAACGAGAGATGACGAGTTATAGTAGACTTTGCGATATATCGCAAGAGCGCGTTGTCTCACCTCCCCGAACACACCATCAAGACCGACCCCTCCAGCACCACCACCGTTGGCCGAGTCGACTCGGACGGCTGCCAGCACGATTCGTGCCCGGCCCAGTCCACTTTGCGGCAGCGATGATGGCGCACGAGCGTCGAATCGCTGCCACAGCATGATCACCCGAATTCTGTGGCAGCGATGACTGCAGAAAACCGCGGAATCGCTGCCACAGAATTCGAAGCGTGTCGGCCCACCGGGATCACCCGGCGAGGGCGGGCGTCACGGGGCGAGACACAGGTGGCGAGACACACCACGACCTGCTCCACGACGGCGGTCGAACCCCACCGACTCCTCCGGACCGGCTCGCTATCCGGGTCCGGGAGATGTCGGCTCCCGGATCAGGCGTCGACGGTCGCCCGCTGGGCGTCGATCCAGGCTTCCAGCACCGGACCCGACTCGAAACTGGTGATCAGGGCGTAGCGCGGCGCCGAACCGTTGTGCACCACGACGTGCCAGAGTCGCTGCGTGTCGACCACGAACCGGGCGCCCTTCGACAACGGCACACGACGCTCGGTCGCCGGATCGGGAAGGCCATCGGCGTCGTTGTCCATCAGCAACATGTAGCTGTCGGGATTGTCCGTCAACTCCACCCACGATCGGACCACCCAACCCTCGCCGTCGGGGTTGAAACGGTTGTTGTCGTCCCGATGGATCGACCGGATCGCCTGCTCACGATCCTGCGGCTCCAGCTTGATGATGCGGACCCGACCGAAGTTGGCGCCCACCGAGTCGACGTAGTCACGCAACGTCGGCGCGAGGTCGGCGTTGGAGGTCCACAGGGCGTCCTTGTCGGTCTTGCCCTTGTCCCAGAACCCACGGCAGTCGAGTTCACCATCGGCCGATGCGATCGGGGCGAAGTTGGTGTCGCCCCCGGACTTCCAGTCCATGTACTCCAGCGACTCCCACTCGGTCGACGGCACGTCGACCGGCATCGGCGACAGCTGTACGAAGCCGGAGTCGGCGAGGACCGCCATGCGACGGTGATCGGTGGCCAGCGGAATCGCGACGCTCCAGTGTTCCGTGGTGGGCCAGAAGGTCATGGGCACCAGTCTACGAACACCCGGCCGACCGACAGTGGGCACCAGGTCACCGGACGACGGCGGGGGTCACGGCCCGAGCGTCGTCTCCGGCGGCGTGGGCAACTCCTCCACGAGCACCACGTCCTGGGGAATCTCGAGCATCTGGCCGATCTGGAGGAGTTGACCGCCACCGGGCAGATCGTTGAGTTTCACGATCTCACTCGCCGGCACGCCGAAGCTCGCCGCGATGAGCGCCAGGTTGTCCCCCGACTTGACCTCGTAGAACCGCCGGCGATCATCGACCGAGGTCGTCGTCGTCGACGAGGTGGTCGTCGTCCGGATCGGCGGGAGCGTGTCGAGCGCGTTCCCTTCCTCGGTCGCACACGCGACGATCGACGTCGACGCCAGAATCAGCAACGAAATCAGGAGCGCACGGCGCATCATCGACCTCCGGCGTCCGATCGTACGCGGTGTTCCGTAGCCTCGGCGACGTGTCGGACGATCTCCATGCACCGCCGAGAACGTCGTACCCCGGAGCGGTCCCACCCGAGCGGCGGTACCGCATCGACGCCGGAGGAATCGGCCTCGCCGTCCACGAATGGGGACCCGCCGATGCACCACCGGTACTCCTCGCCCACGGTGGTTTCGACTTCGCCCGGACCCACGAGACGTTCGCACCGAAGATCGCTGCCGCCGGATGGCGAGTCGTCGCCTGGGATCAGCGCGGCCACGGGGACAGTGATCGTGCCCATCTCTATTCGTGGGATGCCGACCTCCGCGACGCTTCGTTCGTGTTCGATCACGTGGCCGGGCGCCGACCCGTCCCTGCGATCGGCCACAGCAAAGGCGGTGCCCTGCTGATCAACCTCGCCGATGCCGAACCCTTCCGACTCGGTGCCGTCGTGAACATCGACGGGATGCCGAGCAAACGGCCGACGCCCGACGTCGCCGAACACGAACGCACCAAGATGCTCGTGGGTGAACTCACCGGCTGGCTCGACCATCGTCGACGGACGGCGACGTCGCTGCGTCGGCCGGGAACCATCGACGAACTCGCCGAGCGACGACAGGCGATGAACCCGCGCCTCTCGATCGACTGGCTGCGGTACCTCGTGACGGTGGGAGCCGAGGAGTCCCCCGAGGGGTGGCGGTGGAAGGTCGACCCGTCGCTCCGATTCGGCGGATTCGGTCCGTGGCGTCCCGAATGGGCCCTCAACCGACTCGCCGGGATGTCGATGCCGTTCCTCGGCATCCTCGTCGACGTCGAGGAACCGATGGGCTGGGGCACTGCGCCCGATGACGTCCGACCGTTCCTCCCGGCCACGTCCCGACTCGAGATCCTCCACGACGTCGGCCACTTCGCACACGTCGAACGACCCGACGAGATCGCGGCGATGACACTCGAGTTCCTGGGGGAACCGGCGTGAGCAGCGTCACCACCGATCACGTCATCCACAACCGCGTCCGATTGGCGCTCCACACGCTTCGACCCGGCCGCGTCGACGCGGCGCGGCCCACCCTGCTCCTCCTCCACGGCCTCGGCGAATAGTCACCGACGCAGGTACCCGATTGGGCAGCCGACTGGGCCGGTCGTATCGTCGCCCTCGACTTCACGGGCCACGGCGCCTCGACGCTCCCCGCCGGAGGCGGGTACACCGCCGAACTCTTGATGGCGGACGCCGACGTCGCACTGGCCCATCTCGGCGAGGTCACCATCGTCGGCCGCGGCATCGGCGCCTACATCGCCCTCCTGCTCGCCGGTGCACGCAGCGATCTCGTCCGCGGTGTCGTCCTCGCCGACGGGCCAGGCCTCTCGGGTGGTCCCAGCGTCGCCACCTCCCAGCCGATCATCGTCCTGCCGAACGTCGATCGCACCCCGGACCCGTACGCGCTCGTCGAGCTCGGACGCGATCTCCGACCACCCGATTACGCAGCGACCTTCGCCCGGCTCAGCGTCCAGGCGTCCGACCTCGACGAACCGATCGTCGTCACCGCCGCCTTCCGGCCCGAGTGGCTGTCCGCCGTCGCTGCGGAACCCGGCGTGGGACAGGCGGCCACGATCGCCGAGGCGCTCACCCGGTTCCGGTAGACGACAGCGTTCCCGGACGATCACCGACCACGTCGAACTCGATCGGTGCGAACCGGGCGAACAGCGACTCGGCGAACCAGGAATCCCCATGACGAGCGGCTGCCGCGTGATCCTGATCCGCTGTCGCGAATCGATCGACGGCGTCCATCGAGGTCCACCGGCTCAGGGTGCCGACGAACGCGACCGGCAGCTCACCGACTCCGACCACCCAATCGACCCCCGGAGCGTCGACGACCCGGCGCGTCGCCCGACTCGCGGATCGAAACGCCCACCACGACCGGAGTCGCACCCGAGCCCGCGTGAGCACCACCACCGGTCCGTCGCCCGGATCCACCCGGCGCATCCCGTCGAGGACCGTCCGACCCGACCACCGCCCGTGTCCACCGACGAGCCCCAGCGCTCCCTCCTGCTCCACCTCGGCTCGTCGCCAGCGTTCCGGTAATCGGTGCTGCTCGAAGAAGGTCCTCGCCGACCCGGGACCGTCCCACACGAGCAGGTACGCCTGCCGTCGGAGATCCGACGAGGGTCCGGTGTCGGCGCCCCGACCCGTTCCGAGCACCTTCGCGACGTGCAGACCCGGGACCCGCCGCAGCCTCCATCGGTCGGTGATCATCCTCATCGCGACCACCGGCTGACGACCCGGACGTTCCCGGACGAGGTGATACGTCAGGATCCGACCCTCCGGGTCGCGATGAAGATCCACGAGCCGTCATGCTGCCAGACGTCGCTCCCGGTCGGCCATGCTGTCGAGGGTGCTGCTCCCCGTGTCGATCCTCGTGACGGTCGGGTACCTGCTCGGCTGCCTCCCGATCGCCAACTCGATCGCCCGCCGACACGGCATCGCCGATCTCCGGATGGTGGGTGACCAGAACCCGGGGTACTGGAACGCCCGCTCGACGCTCGGGGTGCGCGCCGCGCGACCGATCCTCGTCGGCGACACGCTCAAAGGGGTCGTGGCCGCACTCGTCGGCCTCGCCGTCTCGGCGCTCGCGGACGGCCCGTGGTGGTGGGTACCACTCGCAGGGGGTGCCGCCATGCTCGGCCACGCCGCACCCGCCACCGACGGATTCCGCGGCGGGCGGAGCGTCCTGACCTTCGTCGGCTCGAGCCTCGTGTTCGCACCGGTCGCCGCATCGGTGGCGCTCGCCCTCGCCGGCACGATCCGGTCGACGACGGGACGGACCGACCAGGCGTCACGAGTGGGTGTCGCCGTGTTCCCGGTGGTTCAACTCGCGATCGACGGACCCGAACGCACCCTGGCGACCGGTGTGCTCATGACCTTCGTCGGGATGCGCTTCCTCACCGCCCGCGTCGCCGGCTGACCGGAGGACGGCGACCGCGCCACATCGGAGACGGGCGCAGCAGCCCGACCGCCGTTGCTGCGAGCGCAAACGGATCGGCCAACGGCGACGACCAGTAGGACACCCCACCCGCCGCGTGCGCCCGTCTCGTCCCGACGAGCGTTCCGAACCGGAGCGCCAGCGCACAGACGTCGATCACATCGGCACGGCGGCGCAGCAATCTGATCGGTGGGACGATCACCGCCAGACCGACGACGGCGACGTCGACGACCTGACGCCACGGAGCCTCGACACCCCGGAGACCGAGCGATCGCCCCCAACCCCACCACAACTCGGTGAAGCTCCGCGCCGGACGAACCACGAGCAGGTCGGTGGCATCGAGGAACGCCACCCGACCGCCGATCGATGCCAGGTGGCGGGCGAGGGCGACGTCTTCGACCACGTGGTGCCGAACCGCCGTCAACCCGGCCAACAGGTCGTCGCGTCGAGCCGCCGTGCACTGACCATTCGCGAGGCGGGTGCTCGTCCCGGGCGGCCCGAATCGGCACACGAGTTGGTGCACCATGGCTGCATGGAGCCAACGCGTCGGGGGTGCGACATCGGCCCGTCCGGCGACGCTGACGAGATCGAGACCGTCGTCGACCGCCCGACCCACCAGCGAAGCCGGTAGGACCGGGTCCGGCTCCACGTCGGCATCCATCGTGACCACCCAGTCGGTTGCTGCACGACCGACACCCTGGTGGAGGGCCCACGTCTTGCCCGCCCAACCCGATGGCGGCTCGGAGCCGCGCACGACCCGGGCACCGGCGGCAGCAGCCACCTCGGCGGTCTCGTCCGTCGAACGGTCGTCGACGACGATCACCTCCACCACCCCGGGTGCGCCACGCAGCGCCGCCAACAACGGTCGAATCCGATCGGCCTCGTCGCGAGCCGGGACCACGACCGTGCAAGCCGATGGAACCGCACCCGGCCGTGCCCGATCCAGTGCCGGACGAGCTCGAAGGATCCGACCGACCCGGCCGGCGACCACGACGACCGCAGCAGCACGCAGCAGAGCACCCACCGAGCTGCCGGCCATCCGGAGTCAGCGCTCCCGCTCGGCGATCAGGTCGGCGACGATCCGAGCGCTAATCGCGACGAGCGGCAGACCACCGCCAGGGTGCGCCGACCCGCCCACGAGGTACAACCCGTCCACCGGACCGATGTTGCCGGGCCGGGCGAACGCCGCCCGACGACCGTTCGACGACGTCCCGTACACCGAACCACCCGGCGCTCGGTACCGGACATCGATGTCGGCCGGGACGAGCGTCCGTGTGAACTCGATCCGGCTCCGCAGGTCGACACCGCGCTCGGCGAGTCGGTTCAGGACCATCGCCGTTCCGATGGCCCGCTCGATGCCGACCCCGGCCGGCACGTTGACGGTGATGACCCAGTTCTCACAGCCGTCGGGGGCGGTCGAGCGATCGGTCACCGAGGCGACCGACGCGTGGATGCTCGGCTCGGACGGGATCCGACCCGCGGACAGATCGCGGAACTCCCGACGATGATCCGGCGAGTGGAACACCTGGTGATGCGCGATCCCCTCGGTTCGACCACGCACGGCGGCACACACCGAGAACACGCTCGTCGACCGACCGGCCCGCGACACCCGACGCGGAACGGGCACGTCGGTGAGGAGGTCGGCGAAGAGATGGGCCGTGTCGACACCCGAGA
>JBMUCX010000132.1:0-6827 GCA_049458915.1 Ilumatobacteraceae bacterium | reverse complement strand
GATGGCCGGATCATCCGAAGTGGTCCGCCAGTACGGCATCGACCTGTCGGCCGCCGCCGTCGAGCAATACGCGCTCGAGAACGGTTTGGCATCGTCGAAAGCCGAGATCGACGAAACCATCAAGGTGCAGGCCCGCTACCAGCTGCTGTTGCAGTCGACGAACAAGTGGGCAGGCGACTTCGCCAATACGAGCGACAGCCTGGCGAACTCGCAGAGGCGGCTACAAGCCCGTCTGGCCGACATGCAAGCCGAACTCGGCACTCAGCTACTCCCAGCCGTCGAAGAAACGACAGCGAACATCCTGTTCCTTGTGGAATCGGTCGACCTCCTGTCGGAATCCGCCGGTGCTGCCGATCTGCCGATCACGGCCTACACCGAAGGTATAAAGCTGCTCCTCGGTCCGCTCGGCTCCGTGTCCGACGTCGTCACCAAGTTGCGTGGGCATTTCGACGAGAACACGACCGCCATTGAGATGCAGGAACGCACCTACTGGAATCTGCGTTACGCCGCCCAGCAAACTGCACCCCAGATCGAAGTGATCGACACTTCGATGCGGAACGCCGCATACGCAGCGCAAGCCCTCACGGATGACACCGAGGACCTCCGCGAAGAGTTCGCCGAACTGTACGGCCTGCTCGACGACCGTGACAGTTGGCGCAACCTGTACAAAGACACCCAAGACGCGCTCGACACGATCCGAGAGTTCGGCCTTTCCAGCCGTGAAGCGGACGAAGACGTCGACCAGCTCCGCCGCCAGGTCCTCGACTACGCCGAAGCGCTCGAGCTGCCACCCCAGGTCGTCACCGAACTGTTCGCAATGATCGACTCAGGTGACTTCGACGCGTTCTACGCCAAAGTGCTCCGCATGGAAGGCGGCGTCACCCTCCCGATCCAAGCGCAGACGATCGGCGGCACCGGCCTCCGCATGGACGAGTTCGGCAACGTCAGCATGGCCGGCACCGGCGCGACCGTCACGAACTCCAACGCGTCGACGATCAACATCAACGTCACCCCAGGTCAAGGTGATCCGTACTCGACCGGTCTCGCGGTCGCCGACGGTCTCACCGCCTACCAGTCGAACAACGGCTACATCAGGAACATCTTCGGATGACCGCCAGGACCGCAGTCACGCCGTCCGGCAGCGTCCTCGGTGTACGGATCAAACGAGGCCGGAACCGCCTCCAGCAGCGGTTCAGCCCCGGCACCATCTCGATCCTGTACGACAACACAGCGAACGACTTCCCACCGTTCTCACCGTCGATCAAAGCTGGCAGCGACATCGAGATCGACTTCGACGACGGTGTCGCCACACCGGTGCGGATCTTCACCGGCGCCGTCTGGGACGTCTCAAACAGCTATCCGCTCGGCGGACGGCCCACCACACTGATCACCGGCCGTGACACGCTCGACCTGTTGTCTCGAGGATGGGCGTCATCCGAAGATGAAGACAACCGGCCGCAAGAATCGACCGGCGCTCGGCTCAGTGCGATCGTCACAGCAATGGCCGGTTACGGCGTTTCAGTGTCGACGAACTTCGACACCGGCAATGGCACGATGATCGCCCAGCTCCTGGTCCCGTCGATCTACCGAATCAACGAAGCGCTCGGCGTCGAGGTCATGGGCAAGCTGTACGCCGACCGGTCAGGTGTGATCCAGTTCCGGCAGCGGAACGCCGCCGGCGCCCCAACGATCGCCGCCACGTTCAGCGATGACGGCGTCTACCTGCCATTCCACGACATCGGCGTCAGCAACGGTTCCGACCAGATCATCAACACCGCCAACGACGAATACAGCCAGATCGGCGAACGCGACACGACCAGCATCGGCCTGTACGGCACCAACCAGTTCGCGATCCAGGGCTACAACTTCTTCCCAGGCGACACCGCCCAGAAAAACGCCACCAACCGCGAGCTCGCCAAATGGCTCGTCGGCACGTTCAAGACGCCATCGCCTCGGATCTCGAGCATCGCGATCGACCTGCACCTGTTGTCGAACGCGAACGCTGCCACCGTCGCAGCGCTCGACATCAACGACCAGATCCGGATCATCTGGACACCGCCCGGCACCAGCCAGGTCGACAAGACCGGCGTGATCGAATCCATCGAACACACGATCAGCATCGACCAGCACCGGATGGTCATCGGACTGACCGAACCGACCGGCGGCAACTTCACCCTCGACGACGCCGTCTATGGTGTCCTCGACCAGAACACGCTAGGAATCTGACATGGCAGCACTCGGTAGTTTCGTAGCCGGCCAGGTATTGACGGCCGCAGAACTCAACGCGATCGGCGACTTCACCACGTACACGCCGACGTTCACCGGTCTCACCGTCGGCGACGGCACCCTGTTCGCCGCGTACGCCCCGGTCAACGAGCTCGTCTTCCTCCAGGTCGCGATCACGTTCGGATCGACCACGGCGATCAGCGGCAGCCTGACCTGCAGCTATCCGTTCACCGCCGACGACACGTTCCGCGACGGCACCGGCGGACAATGCACGTTTCGTGACGACGACACAGCGACCAACTACTTCGGCGTGCCCACACCGTCAAGCGGAACGATCTTCAACATCCGAGCCCTCGACGCGTCCGGCACCTACGTGAAGCACACGAACATCAGCGGCACGATTCCGTTCACCTGGGCCACCTCGGACCGCCTCGTCGTATCGCACTGGTTCCGTCCCGGATGAACGTGATCTCGCGGACGACCTGGGAAGAACCAGGCTGGACGATCGGCGAACACACCGATTCCGGTCCGCAGCCGTGGTCTCGAGCCTTGTACGTCGTGATCCACTACACGGCCGCACCGTCCACCCCCGAGGACTACGAAGACGTCCTCCAACGCCTCCGCAGCAGCCAGCGCAGCTACGTCACGAACCGTGGCTACAGCTACGGCTACAACTGGCAGGTCGACCGTATGGGCCGCATCTGGCAGATCCGAGGCGACGAGTACAAGTGCGCGGCGAACGGCAACTCGACGACGAACAGCCGAGGCCCCGCGATCCTGTGTCTCGTCAACGGTGCCGAACCGGCGAACCAGCCGATGATCGACGGCGTCCGCCAGGTCATCGACCACTGCGAACGCCAAGCCGGCCGCCAACTGCAGATCGTCGGCCACCGCGACGTCCGAGCGACCCAGTGCCCTGGCGCCGGCCTTTATCAGCAAGTCCAGGACGGCACGTTCCGTTCGGAAGGAGAAGACATGACACCGCTGATCGTCCCGAAGCGTGTCTATGACTCGAGGAACACGACGACCGGCCGCCTCCAGGCCGGTCAGACACGACAGGTTCTGGTCAGCAAGACGATGGTGCACGCCCACGTCACCGTGGTCGACGCCGACAAAGACGGATGGTTGGCGATCTCTGGCAGCAGCCAGCAGCCGTCCACGAGCCTGGTGAACTTCACCGCCGGCCAGATCATCGCTTGTGGCGCACCGATCCAAACCATCGACGGTCGGATCCGAGTGACGTCCTCCGCGAACTGCGACTTCATCGTCGACATCTACTCGGAGAGCGCAACATGACCATCAACACGTCCAAGGCCACCATCGCACTCGTCGCCCTCGTCTGTGTGACGGTGCTGCTGATCACTGACAGCATCTCGAGCGACGGCGGTTTCGGCCTGCTCGGCACGATCGTCGGCTACGCCGTCGGCAACGGCATCGCCGCCCGTACCGGCATCACCGCCGACCCCATCATCCGACCGAAGCCGAAGACCGACCCGGAATAGTTGACAGACTGCGGATATTCCGCATACGGTGTCGCTCATGACAACTGCGACATCCAACCAAGCGATCGGCGGCGTGCAGGTGTACGTCCCGACCGTCACCGAAGCACTGCTCAACTACGGCATCCAGGTGTACCCAGAAGGCAAGGTCCTGGTGAACCTGACCGGCTACGCCCCAGGGCTCACGATCACGATCGTCTGCCGTAACGTCGAAGAGCTCGTCCAGCTCGAGGACACGTTCAGCCGTTGCGTGCACGACGTGCTCTACAAGCAACGCCAGGACGCGCGCCGAGCCGAGGTCGAGCAATGATCGGCAAGCGGATCGTGATCATCCTCGAGCCGGACGGCACGTTCCGCCGGTGCGAGGTCGACGTCGACCAGGTGCTCATCGTCCAAGGCGACGGCCGCACCGTCCTCGACTTCCCCACCGAAACCGAGGTGTTCGATGATTGAGAACTATCCGTGGATCGCCATCGGCCTCGTAGGCGCCCTGTTCACCCTCGGATCGGCTACAGTCGGCGACACACGGCTGGATCCGCCGCCGGAACCACACCCTGCCGTGGTCGTCCACACACCGGCGGCGGATCCCCTGCCGACAGTCACCAGCCGAGCGGTCCGCCTCGACCCGGTCGAAGTCGCCACCACCACGACGAGCTCGTCGACCACCACCACGACGACGATCCCACCGTGGACCGGACCGATCCCAGCCCACTACGGCCCCGGCTCGGCGTGCACACCGGAACAAGCGACGATCGTCGCCCACCACTACTGGTGGTTCGGCGCATCCGACGCCACCGTCGAATGGGCGCTCGGCATGATCTCGAGGGAGTCGACTTGCGACAGTGCAGCGCACAACGGCAACCGCGCAAGCGGAGACGACAGTTGGGGGATCTGTCGGATCAATGCGCTAGCCGGCTGGTTCAACGACGGCCAGCTCCTCGGCGACGTCGACCGCACCCGGTTCGCCACCGACTTCGAATACAACGTGCACGCCTGCGCCAGGCTGTGGTCCGCTTGTGGTCGAGGCCCGTGGAACTACGGCGACTACTACTGCAGGCCGCCGACGTCATGATCGCCGCCGCCGTCCTGTTCCTGTTCGGCGTCGCCTGCCTCGTCGCCGCCCACAAGATCCGCACCTAGAAAGGCCCACCAATGCCCACCAAGAAGACCACCGCCGCCAAGCCGAAGCCGAAGCCGCAACCAGAACCCGAAGTCGAGGCGCATCCGCTCGCCGACGAGGATCCGTTCATGCGCGCGTTCTTCGACATGCAGCCGTGCACCGTCCACGAACTTGCGATCGCCGTCAGCCGGCCAGCCCAGCACTGCCGTGTCTGGCTGGCCGAGCACGCCGCTCGAGGTGAGATCATCAAGCAGGGGGATGGGAAATGGCAGTTCCGATCGTAAGACGCGAATCGTGGATGGCCGAAGGCGCCTGCCGCGACTACATCGAACAGCACGGCCTGGAGCTGTGGCGCAAACACTGGTTCCCTGACCGCTACGAAGGCTTCCACACCAGCATCGCGAAGAAGGTGTGCGAATCCTGTCCGGTCATCGCCCAGTGCCTCGACTACGCCATCGAGTTCGACTGCATCGGCGTCTGGGGCGCCACCAGCGGCAAAGAACGCCGCAAGATCAAAGCCGAACGTGCCGGCCACAAACCGTCCGAACGGTGGACCGACCGAAACCTCCAGCCGTGCGGCACCTACGCCGCCTACCGCCGCCACCTAGCTCGAGACCAAGAACCCTGCGCCGAATGCAAAGCAGCACGCGCCAGGCTCCAGCAGGACCGCCGGCCAAGCCGAGCCAAGCAACGATGAACGTCATCCCGGCCGAGCACGCCCACGCCACGATCCTCCAGTTCGACCGTTGCGCCGGCTCCGACAGCCTGCCCACCGTCGAGGACGGCGAACACGGCCTGTGTGACCACTGCGACCAACCGTTCCGCCTGTGGTACGGAACGATCCCACTGCACCGGATCAAGCGTGACTGAGGCGCAGTTCCAGAAGGCGATCATCGACCTGGCGTACACCGTCGGATGGCGCGTGCACCACGCTCGAGCCAGCCAGAACGCGAACGGCCGCTGGATGACCGCCATACAAGGCCACCCAGGGTTCCCAGACCTTGTGATGGCACACGAACACCGTGGAGTGTTGTTCGTGGAACTGAAGAGCACACAGGGCCGCCTGAGCGCACACCAGCAGCTCTGGCGCGCCGTACTTGAACCAACCGGCCGCTATCGGCTGTGGCGACCGGACGACTGGAACACCATCACAGCCACGTTGACAGGAACTGCGACCCATGATCATCAGAACCGCCCAATATGACCGCTTCACCGTCCTACCGAACGCCGTCATCGACGACCACCACCTGTCCTGGAAGGCGCGCGGCCTGCTGTGCTACCTGCTCGCCAAACCAGACGGATGGCGAACCAGCGCCGGCCGTCTAGCCAGAACCGGACCGGACGGCCGTGACGCCGTCCGCAGCGGCCTGGCCGAGCTCGAGGAGCGCGGCTACCTGCTCCGCCGCCGTGAACAGGACGCCAGCGGCCGGTGGTCCACAGTCACCTGGGTATACGACTGTCGACAAACTGTGCACAACCTCAAGACCGGAGCCGGATTATCCGACGCCGGTAAACCCGGCCCTACTAGTAATACTGATGTAGCTAATACTGAAGTACTACAGACACCTGTACCCCCAGGTGCAGCCTGTGGAATGTGCGCCGGCCAAGGCCGAACGCACTACGGCAACGACGTCGAGCAGTGCACGATGTGCGGCGGCAGTGGAGTCGATCCACGATGAGCGACGAGAAGACGCAGCGGATCTACAACTCCAAGCGTTGGCGCGAACTGCGTGCCAGGGTGCTGCTCGAGGAACCAGTGTGCCACTGGTGTGGTGCACGGAAGAGCAGCGAGGCCGATCACCTCGTCGCCCTGGTGGACGGAGGCGATCCGTACGACATGTCGAACCTGGTTGGTTCGTGCAAACCGTGCAACTCGAGGCGTGGACAGGCGGTAGGACAGGCTCAGAGACAGACGTCACGCAAAGTGACGGCGAAGACGACGAAAACCGCGCGCAGCGCTTTTGGGTCGGCCGGCGAAAAAC
>JBMUCX010000131.1:0-6862 GCA_049458915.1 Ilumatobacteraceae bacterium | reverse complement strand
TCCGGCCACGGCCCCCAGGCGCCCGACGGGTCGGTCGGCGGACCGCTCGGGCGGGTCCCCGACGAGGTGTCGGTGGACGACGCCTACCGGTCGGCCCGGTCGACCGGGCTGTCGATCCTGGCCGATCTGCATCGGGCACTCGGCGATCTCGACCGGATCACGGCGTGGTGTCGAGTGTTCGGGATGGTCTGGTGCGCCCCCGACTTCCACGGGCAACCAGCCGTGATCAACGGATTCAGCGACCTGATCCTCGAGGTGTTCGGGCCGGAGGTCGGCGCCCATGCCCGGAGTGCCGTCGGCATGGCGAGCCTCCCGTTCCGGATCCCGGTCGAGATCGAGTGCGAGGTCGCGATCAGCGCGTGATCAGTGGGCGAGGCCCGGGGCGCAGAGTCCGTCGAGTTCGACGATCTGGATCCGCTCCCGGTTCGCCCACGTGACCTCGTTGCGCGGATCGGGCCTCAGGTTGAACACCCTGAACTCCATCTCGGTCGTGTCCACCGAGAGAATGCGCCCGATCAGCGGTTCACCGAGGCCGAGGATCACCTTGATCGTCTCGAGCGCCTGGATCGATCCGATGATGCCGGGCAGGACACCGAGCACGCCGGCCTCGGCGCACGACGGCGCCAACTCGGCAGGCGGCGGCTCGGGCACCATGTCGCGGTACGTCGGACCCGCTTTGGGGTGGAACACCGACACCATTCCCTCGAATCGGAAGATCGAACCGTGCACGACGGGGATACCGAGTTTGACGCTGGCGTCGTTGAGCAGGTAGCGGCTCGGGAAGTTGTCGGCACCGTCGACGATCACGTCGTAACCGTCGATGATGTCCATGATGTTCGAGGCATCGAGGCGGGTGTCGTAGGTGACGACGTCGACGTCGGGGTTGAGCATCGTCAGTGTCTTCTTCGCCGAGTCGACCTTGCGGTGACCGATCCGATCGACGTTGTGGAGGATCTGTCGCTGGAGATTGGAGGCGTCGACGTCATCCATGTCGACGATGCCGATCGTTCCGACGCCGGCAGCAGCCAGGTAGAGCGCCGCCGGGGATCCGAGGCCACCGGCGCCGAGCATGAGAACCCTCGCGTCGAGCAGCTTCTTCTGACCTTCGACGCCGACCTCGGGGAGGAGCAGGTGCCGCTTGTACCGGTTCATCTGCTCGGCGGTGAGCGACGCCGGCTGCTTCCAGGGTCGCCCCTCGTCCTTCCAGCGGCCGAAGCCGCCGTCCATCGACTCGACCGTCGAATACCCGAGTTCTTGCATCGTCTTCGCAGCGAACGCAGAGCGGACGCCACCGGCGCAGTACACGACCACGGGAACGGACTTGTCGGCGAGCCGCGACTCGATCTGGGCTTCGAGATGGCCCCGCGGGATGTGGATGGCCCCGGGGATCGCTCCTTCCTGGTACTCGTCCGGTTCACGGACGTCGAGCAGGACGGAGCCGGCTGCGATCCGATCCGCAGCTGTCTCGGTCGAGATCTCGACGATCTCGGACTTGGCGGCGATCAGGAGGTCACGGAAGGTCGGCATGGTGTCGAAAACCTACCAAGTCGGTCAGGTATTCCGACCAGGTCGTCGCGACCGTCACGACACCGGACCGATCAGGCTCGGCAAGACGTCGCCGATCCGTCCGATCAGCACGTGGTCGGCGACGTCGTCCATCTCCGTCGGATCCCCGTTGACCACGATCACCGTCGCTCCCGACCGCTTGGCGAGTGGGACACATCCGGCGACCGGGTAGACGCTGAGGGTCGACCCGATCGCCAGCAGGACGTCGCAGTCGGATGCGACCTGCATCGCCCGGTCGATCACCTCCGGGACGAGCGACTGACCGAAACTGATCGTGTCGCTCTTCAAGATCCCTCCGCACACCAGACACGGCGGATCCATCTCCCCGGAGCGAACCCGATCGAGCGCCTCCCCCATCGTGCGACGGTCCTGGCAGTCCCAGCACCTGGTGTACCGGGCGGTGCCGTGCACCTCGATCACGTTCCCCGGGTCGTGCCCGGCGGCCTGGTGGAGTCCGTCGACGTTCTGGGTGACGACCGCCTGCAAACGACGTCGGCGCTCGAGTTCGAACACCAACCGATGACCGTCGTTCGGTTCGGCGCCCCACATCGGTGTGTCGAGTCGATGGAGCCAGGCCGCCCGCCGCACCTCGGGATCCGCCAGGTAACTGTGGATGTTGGAAGCACGTTCCGCTGCGGGGTTCTTCGTCCACACACCGTTCGGTCCCCGGAAATCCGGTATCCCCGAATCGGTCGAGATGCCCGCTCCGGTCAGAACCACGATTCGTCGACCACTCGCCACCACTGCCGCGGCCTGTTCGATCCCGTCGGGAGTCGCCATGGCACGATGATGCCCGCGGGAGTCGACGACCACCACACGCTGCCCGCTTCCCCTTCCACCGGTCCGATCCCCAGCATCGGGCATCGGCACGATCGACGAGGCCGACACCACGGCGAGAACGGAGGACACCGATGGCCGGAACCGGCATCGACGACGGCAGCGACTCGAGCACGATCACGATCCGCCCATGGCACGACGCAGCGCTCGAGCACCGCGGATTCGACCCGCGCGGGAGTTACGTCGAGCGCTACTGGCTCGGGGTGATCGGGCCCACCGCGACATGGATCGTCCGGCGTTTCGCCGACGAGTTCGACCGTTCACCCGAGGGATTCACCGTCGACCTCGCACACACGGCCGCCACCATGGGGCTCTCGTTCACCCGCGGATCGAACTCGCCGTTCGGCAAGGCGCTCCACCGCTGCGTCATGTTCGGAGTCGCGCTTCCGGCGCAGGACGGCTTCCTGGTTCGAAGGCGGCTCCCGGCGGTCGCCCGCCGACATCTCGAACGCCTCCCGACCGACGTTCGAGACGCTCACGACACCTGGGCACGCCTCGCGATCCGCTCCGATCGGCGAGACATCGAGGCGCACCTGTTGGCCGCCGGCGTGCCGGCAGCGACGGCGGCCCGCGCCGGCGAGATCATCGCCCTGGCCTCCTGAGCGACCGCGGCCACTCGGAACGTGGGTGGTCAGACGCCACGCGGATGCGCTCGGTCACCGACCTGGTGCTGGAGGCGGGCGAGCTCGGTCGCCAGTTCGACCCGGAGCGCCGCGTACGCCTCGTCGTCGACCAGGTTGGTCGTCTCCATCGGATCGACCGACAGGTCGAACAGCTCCCATTCGACCGGATCGGCCGGCCAGTTCGCTCCGAGCTGATCGAGCGGATCGTTGTAGTAGCAGATCAGCTTGTGGGTCCGCGTCCGCACCCCGTAGTGGGCCGGAACGACGTGAGCGCCGTCCCGGTGCATCCAGTACCGGTAGTACATCGAGGTCCGCCAGTCCTCGGGCCGCTGTGAGCGCAACAGGGGGGCCAGCGATCGACCTTGGATCTCGTCGGGGACGTCGACACCAGCAAGATCCAGGAGCGTCGGGGCGATGTCGACGTTGAGGGCGATCTCGTCGCACGTCGACCCCGGGGACACCATGGCCGGGTACCGGACCAAGAACGGCATCGACAGCGACTCTTCGTACATCAGCCGCTTGTCGAACCAGCCGTGGTCACCCAGGAAGAAGCCCTGGTCGCTCGTGTACACCACCACGGTGTTCTCGGCGAGGTCGTTGGCATCGAGCCAGTCGAGCATCCGGCCGACGTTGTCGTCGATCGAGGCGATCACCCTGAGGTAGTCCTTGATGTAGCGCTGGTACCGCCAGCGGATCTCCTCGTCCTCGGTGAGTCCCGGCGGGACCGGTGCCTTGAGGTCGGTGATCGGGTCGAGGTCCATCAGGCGCATCCGCATCGCCCTCACCACCGCGGCACGCGTGGCGTGGTCGTCCCACATCGTCTCCGGCTCGGGGATGTCGACGTCGTCGTACATCGTGAAGTGCTCCCGGCTCGGCTCCCAGGTGCGGTGCGGCGCCTTGTGATGGCACAGCAGCGCGAACGGCCGCTCGGTGTCGCGCTCCTCGAGCCATGCGAGACAGTCGTCGGTGATCAGGTCGGTCACGTACCCACTCCGCTCGATCACCTCGTGCGTGCCACCCGGACCTGGACCGAGCATGACCGGGTTGTGGTAGTGCCCCTGTCCGGGCAGCACTCGCCAGAAGTCGAAGCCCGTCGGATCGTGGCGCGGGCCGTGCCCGAGATGCCACTTCCCGACGACCGCCGTCTGGTACCCGGCCCGTTGCAGGACCTTCGGGAAGGTCTCCAACGAGTTGTCCATGTGGGTGTCCAACGTGGTCACCCCGTTCACGTGGTTGTACGTCCCGGTGAGGATCGCAGCACGCGACGGCGTGCAGATCGAGTTCGTGCAGAAGCACGAATCGAACCGCATCCCCCCGTCGGCGATCCGGTCGAGGTGCGGCGTCCGGTTGATGCGGCTCCCGTAGGCCGAGATCGCATGAGCGGCATGGTCGTCGCTCATGATGAACAAGAAGTTCGGGCGCTCGACCGCCATCGTGCCGCCTCAGGTGGCGGGAGTGAACGACGTGGCGAAATCGATGAGGAGGCGGGTACCGAAACCGGTCGCGCCCTTCGACTTCCAGCCGCTGTCGGCATCGACGTTCATCGGTCCGGCGATGTCGAGGTGCGCCCAGGGTACGTCTCCGACGAACTCCGACAGGAAGATCGCTGCGGTCGTCGCCCCTGCGTACGGACCGCCGATGTTCTTCATGTCGGCGGCGACCGAGTCGAGCAGCTTCCGGTACCGGTCCTTGGCGAGCGGCAACTCCCACACCGGTTCGTCGGTGGTCGCCGCCGACGCCTCGATCGCTGCCACGGTCGCCGCGTGATTGCCGATGACCGCCGCCATGTCGGTGCCGAGGGCGGCCATCGCCGCACCGGTCAGGGTCGCGATGTCGACGATCACGTCGGGACCTTCCTCGACGGCCAGCGACAGACCGTCGGCGAGGACGAGGCGCCCCTCTGCGTCGGTGTTGTGGATCTCGACCGTCGTACCGTTCCGGATGGTCAGCACGTCACCGAGTTTGAGCGCCGAACCCGACGGCATGTTGTCGGTGCACATCAGCCACGCCGTGACACGGTTGCGACAGCCGAGCTCCTTCAGCGTCGTCATCACGGCGAGCACTGCGGCAGCGCCCGACATGTCCATCTTCATGAGGTTCGTCATCGGCGAACTCGGCTTCAGGCTCAGGCCACCCGAATCGAACATCACGCCCTTGCCCACCAAGGCGACGTGCGCTTTCGCGTTGCGCGGGGCGTACGTCAGCTTCACCATCCGAGGCGGCTCGACGGAACCGGCGTTCACCCCGAGGATCCCGCCGCACCCGAGCACGGCGAGTTGGTCGGCGTCGAACACCTCCGTACCGAACCCGAACTCGGCACCGAGCACCTGGGCCCGGGCCGCGAGTTGCCGGGCGGTGAGGTGACTCGCCGGGGTGTTCGCCAACTCACGGGCGAGATTGGCCGCCCGAGCCGTCACCACCCCACGTTCGGCTCCCTTGGTCGCCGCCCGATCCGAACCCGCGCCGACGACGAGCGTCAGGTGGCGCACGGGAGCGCCGGACTGCTCGCTCTTCAGCGCTGCGTAGCGGTACCTCGCGAGCACGACACCCTCGACGACGGACTGAGCAGCCCGAGCCGGGTCGGACGAACCGTCGGCGAGATTCGTCGCCAGCACGGTTCGCTTCCCCGCCGCCCGGGCGAACGCCGCAGCGGCGTCGCGAAGATCTCGGTCCGTCGGCGCATCGCCGACCCCGACCGCGACGTACGTCGGCCCCTGGCGGGCTGGAATCACCAGGGTGTGTCCGACCTTGCCGGTGAACCCGTGCTCCTCGAGCGCCGCCCGCGTCAACCCGAACTGGCGCGGGATCTGACCGGTCGGTGCCACCGCGAGGCCGATGGCCTGGGCGGTTCGAGGAGCGGTTCTGGCGACGGTGACCTGCACGGAGGTCGAGGCGTTGGTCATGCGCGACAGTCTGGCCGATCGAAGCGGAAATCCCGCCGCCTGCCCGGGTTGCCATCGACGGTCGCAACCCGCCTCCGATCCGACCCGCTCGGTCCTCGACGGGAACCTGGTCGGACACGTTCTGCCCGGACAGCCGATCGCGAAATCCGGAATTTCCGCCGATCAGGACTTGACAAGCGTTCCGGTGGGTCCTGGTAGGGTCCCTCCACCGCTGGGCAGAGGGGGCCCTGCGGTCCGACAACCACACCGCGGCGCGACCTCGTGGATCCCGCTCGCACGCTCCCGACAACTCCGAGGAGGAGACACACATGACCACACGGACCAAGCACACGGCCTGGCGGCAGGCCGCAGCCGCCGCAGCCGTCATCGCACTGTTCGCCGGTGCCTGCGGAGGCGACGACGACGACGGCGCCGACGACGGCGCTACGGCCGACGAGCCGGCAGGTGACGAGCCGGCCGCCGAAGATGCCGGTGGCGACGACGCCGGCAGCGACGCACCAGCTGCCGAGGACTCGGGCAGCGACGAACCGGCTGCCGAGGACTCGGGCAGCGACGATGGTGGCGACGACGAGGTCGAGGTGACGCAGGGCGGCGGCGTCCTCGATGCCGTGATCGCCCGGGGCACGCTCAAGTGCGGCGTGTCCGGCGCAGCGGTCGCCTTCTCGCAGACCAACGCCGAAGGCCGCATGGAAGGCATCGACGCCGAGTACTGCCGGGCCGTTGCCGCTGCCGTGCTCGGTGACGCCGAGGCCGTCGAGTTCATCGCCCTGACGGCCGCCGAGCGCTTCACCGCGGTCCAGACGGGTGACGTCGACGTGCTCATGCGCAACTCGACCTGGACGCAGAGCCGCGACACCGAGGTGGGCATGGACTTCGGCCCGACCACCTACTACGACGGCCAGCAGCTCATGGGCCGCGCGAGCGACGGATTCA
>JBMUCX010000130.1:0-7014 GCA_049458915.1 Ilumatobacteraceae bacterium | reverse complement strand
CAAGACCGGCGGAGATCCCGCCACGTCGAGGGAATGGTCAGGCTGCGCAGTTGCCGGAGGCGGTCACATCGCCGGGCGTCGTCTGGGGAGTCAGCAGCGCAGCACCCGAGGGAAGCGAGTTCAGGAGTTTGTACGCATTTGCCGTCGTGTTGTTGTACGTCAACAGGCCAACGGTCAAGGGATACCGGGTCTCGTAGGCGTAGTACGCCTCGACGGCGACTTCGAGGGTCTTCTTGTCCGCGGCGCAAGCCGAGTCGTTACCGCGGTCGGTGATACCACCGACGGCGAACACGACGACCGCGGCGAGGATGCCGAGGATGACGATGACGATGAGAAGTTCGATGAGGGTGAAGCCCTCGTCACGCTGCTTCATGATGATGAGTTCCTTCCGCCCGGATGGGCCAATCGCATAGTGGTACCCCGCATCCACAGAGAAGCCCCCCGTGAAAACGCACCAACTGCATCGGTGCTGCGGCCCCCGTACTTTAGTGGAACGTCGACCATTTGTGGAGGGCCATCGCAATTTTCTGCAAAGTACTTCACGGTCACTTCACATCGGCGTGCTGGCGTCGTCGGACGGTCGCGCCGCACTCAGCGAACGAGTTCGACCCGGATGCCCTCGGAATCCCACACCGGGTCGAGCGGGAGTCGACTGATCGACCGACCACTCGCCCGGCGAGCGGTCCACAACATCGCTGCCGCCTCGTACATGTGGATCTGAGCAGCACCGCGCGGCGGAACCCTCGTGATCACCTCGTCGATCCCGGGCAACCGCTGGCGGATCAACGCCAGTCGCTCGGTCCGACCCTCTTCGTGGAAGATGCTCGTGCGCAACGGAACGTCCCCGTTCATGTGCTGGAACGACAGCGCGGGGTTCCCGCTGTACCAACTCCGAGCGTGGAACGGCTGGATCTCCCGTGCCGCCTCGCGCATCCACTTGAAATGCCTGAAGTCGTTCTTCGTCAGCCACGGCTCGAGTGCCTGCGCCTCCTTGCGGCTCCGCGCGAACAGCGCCGCCCGACTCGGAACCGGATGCACGCTCACGCGACTCGGCCATCCCATGAGCTCACGCGCCGCTCGATCGGCCGGCCGATACTGCACGTTGGGGGTCTCGGGGTACCCGAACGGGATGTTGATCGCCCCGACGTCGACCTTGGGCCGGTAGTCGAGCACTTCCCCCAGACTCGGCAAGATGAACGCCTCCTCGGCGACCGTCGTCACCCCGGCCAAGCGGGCCGGTAGCACGAGCCATCCCGACGGGCACGGCGTCACCCCGGCGAGCGACCGGTATGCGTTCGTGGGTGGTGCGACCATCGGAGATCAGCGCCCGACCTTCGCGCCCGAACCGCTCGACGCCGCCTGGCCCGAAGCCACCGTCGCCTGCGCCTGGGACTGGGCTCGCAACGTCGACACCTGCGCCTGGATCTCGTTCGGATAGGCAGAACTGTGCTGAGCGACCTCCATCGACAGCAGGCCTGCGGACACCAGGCGGGCGAGATCCATCTCGATCGTCTGCATCCCCTCGTTGCCACCGGTCGCGACCACGTTGCGCAACTGGCGGCTCTTGCCTTCCCGGAGCAGGTTGCGTACGGCATCGTTCGCCATCAACACCTCGTACGCAGCGACCCGTCCTCCCTGTGTCGACGGGAGCAAGCGCTGCGACACGACCCCCTGGAGAGCGCCCGCCAGCATGATCTGGATCTGGTCGCGCTTCTCGGCCGGGAACACGTCGACCATTCGGTCGAGCGCCTGGGAAGCATCGTTCGTGTGGAGTGTCGCGAACACCAGGTGGCCCGTCTCGGCGAGGCTCAGTGCGATCTGGATCGACTCCAGATCGCGCATCTCACCGAGCAACACGACATCGGGGTCCTCACGAAGCGCGGCACGCAGCCCCTCCTCGAAGGTCAACGTGTCCGTCCCCACCTCGCGCTGGTTGACCATCGCCGTCTTGTGCTGATGGAGATACTCGACCGGGTCTTCGATCGTCAGGATGTGCACCGGCTTCGTCTCGTTGATCCGATCGATCATCGCTGCAAGGGTCGTCGATTTGCCGGACCCGGTCGGGCCGACGACCAGCACCAATCCGTACGGGCGATCGAGCAGGACGTGCGCCGCCTTCGGAGCACCGAGCTCGTCGAGTGTCCTGACCCGCTGCGGGATCACGCGGAGCGCGATCGCGATCGAACTGCGCTGGTGGTAGGCGTTGACACGGAACCGGCCGACCCCTTCCAGACCGAACGAGAAGTCCACCTGGAACCGCTCCCGCAACTCCTCGGCCTGACGATGATCGAGGATCGATTGGGCCATTCGTTCGGTGTCGCTCGGCGTCAACACCTGGACGTTCTCGAAGCTGACGAGCATTCCGTCCTTGCGAGCAGTCGGAGGCCGGCCCACCGTGAGATGGAGGTCGGACGCTCCCGAGTTGACCGTCGCTCGGAGGAGCGTGGCCAGAGCAGGATCGGGTGTGGTCATCGGGATTGCCTTTCTCGGGGACGAGCACGCCCTAGCGTGCAGGTCACATGAATACGACGTCCGTGGTGATCGTGTGCGCGGTGATGGGGCCGGTGATCGGTTCGTTCCTGACCGTGGTCGTCGACCGCGTGCCGCGCGGAGCGTCGATCGTGGCGCCGCCGAGTGCCTGTGGTTCGTGTGGCACTCGATTGACCGTCGTCGACCTGGTCCCGATCGTGAGCTGGATCGCTCTGCGAGGGCGCTGTCGGCGATGCGGGACGAAGATCGGCGTCGAGCCGATCGTCGTCGAGGTCGCGACGACCGCTCTGTTCATCGCGTTCGCCGTCGAACTCGGCCCCGATCCGGCACTGCCGTCCTACCTGGTCTTCGCCTCGGCCCTGATCGCGCTCGTGTGGATCGACCTTCGCGAGTTCCGCCTGCCACGAGAGATCTCCTACACGGCACTGGCGCTCGGCGCCGTCGCCCTCGCGATCGCTGCGCTCGTCGACGGCGACTCGGCACGACTGGGACGAGCAGCCATCGGGGCCGGCATCGCGCTCGTCGCCATGGCGGCCGTCTACCTGGCGAGTCGGGGCGGCATGGGCGACGGTGACGTGCGGTTCGCGCCGCTCCTCGGCTTCTACCTCGGCGAACGAGGGTTGGCCCTCGTGCCCGTCGGATTGTTCATGGGATTCGTCCTCGGCGCCGTCGTCGGGTTGACGATGATCGCGCTCGGGCGAGGTGACCGGAAGACGGCCCTGCCCTTCGGACCGTTCCTGGCAGCCGGCACGCTCATCACGATCTTCGTCGGTCAGGACATCGTCGACGGTCTCGGGTTGGCGGATCTGTGGCACGGCTGACGAACCCCGGCGGTCGACTACGTGTTGGCGTCCTGGACACCGCCCAGGATGCCGTACATCGCTTGGACGAGCGAGATCGCCACGAAGCCGACCACGACGCCCACGAACAGGATCATGATCGGTTCGAACATCGTGGTGAAGGTCTTGATCCGGTACTCGAGTTCGCGATTGAAGTACTCGGCTGCGACCCCGAGTTGATCGTCGAGCGTGCCGGTCTCCTCGCCCACCTTGAACATCTGTCGAGCAGCGCCCGGGAACAGTTCGGTCTCGTTGAGCGGCTGGTAGAACCCTGATCCCTCGAGCATCTGCTGACGAGCGATCTCGAGTTGCTCCTTGTAGACGATGTTCGTCAACGCCTCGTTCGTGGTCTCCATCGCCGAGGGCACGGAGACGCCGGCACGCAACATCGTGTGGAGCACTGCGCAGAATCGCTCCAGGATCGCGTATTCGATGATCCCGCCGAGGATCGGCAACTTCAAGGACGACCGCTGCCACATCTGCTTGCCGGTCGGGTGCACCGCCAGGAAGACGACGCCGGCCACGAACAACAGCATCCCCAGCGCCGTGATGTACCAGAGGTCGGTGAAGAAGCGGGACATGAACAGCATCGACCTGGTGGACAACGGCAGCTCGGCGTTGAGTTCTTCGAACAGGGGCTTGAACTGCGGGAGCACGTACCCGGCCAGGATGAGCACCGTCACGAACGCCATCGACATGACGACGATGGGATACGCGAGAGCGTTGACGACCTTGGACCTGGTCTCCATCTCGCGAGCGATGTACTGCGCCAACTGATCGAGCGAGTCGTCGAGCTTGCCCGTCAACTCCGCTGCCTGGAGGATGCCCACGTAGTAATTCGGGAAAACGTTCGAATGCTGCCCGGCAGCCGACGACAGCAAGCCGCCGTTGCGCAGATCATCGACCATCGCCGAAATCGCTCGGCGGAGGGCGACATCGGTCGTCTCGTCACCGATCGTGGTCAGCGCATCGGTGATCGGAATCCCGGCCTTGACGAACACCGACAGCTGTCGGGTGAAGTTCATCAAGTTCTTCTTCTTGACCTTCTCCTTGGTCAGCTCGAAATCGAGCAGGCCCTTGGACTCCTCGATGCGGATCGGGAACAGGTTCTGTTCGACGAGATTCGCCCGAGCCATGCCCAGTGTCTCGGCTTTGGTGACCCCCTCGATCTCGGTGCCAGCGGCATCGATCGCTGCATACGCGAAACGTGGCATCAGGTTCTCCGGATCTCGGCGACGAAGGAAGTGGTCATGGCGGCATCGGGTCGATCAGGCGGTGAAGAGCGTCCGGACGACCTCGGGAACGGTCGTCACGTCGTCCTCCACCAACTGCATCGCCTCGCGCAACATCGTACGCATTCCCTGGGCGACGGCCAGTCGTCGGAGTTCCTCGGTGGTCGCCCAGCCGACGATGAGTCGCCGGAGCTCCGGGGTGACCCGGAGGAGTTCGTACACGCCGATTCGGCCGTGGTAGCCGGTGCCCGAGCAGTACGAGCAGCCCTTTCCGCGGAAGAAGTGCACCTTGTCCGACCCACCGGTGTGCTGACGGAACACCGAGATCTCGTCGGCGGTCGGTTCGTACTCCTCTTTGCAGTTGTCGCAGATTCGACGCACGAGGCGCTGCGACACGACCGCAACCACCGCTGACGCCACGAGGAATGCTTCGATCCCCATGTCGAGCAGTCGGTGCACGGCAGCAACGGAGTCGTTGCCGTGGAGCGAGGAGAGCACGAAGTGACCTGTCAGTGCCGACTGGACGGCGATCCGTGCGGTGTCGGCATCGCGGACCTCTCCGACGAGGATCACGTCGGGGTCCTGGCGCAACAGCGCCTTCAGGCCGGTGGCGAACGTCAAGCCGGCCCGCTCGTTGGTTCCGACCTGGTTGATGCCGGGGAAGACGTACTCGACCGGATCTTCGATCGTCGTCACGTTCTTGCCCGTCGAGTTGATCTCGAGGAGCGTCGCGTACAGCGTCGTCGTCTTGCCGGCACCGGTCGGACCGGCACAGATGACCATTCCGTACGGGGCATGGACGATCTTGGAATAGGTCTGGTACGTCTCGCGGGGCATACCGAGTTCGTGGAGCCCGACCATCGACTTGCTCTTGTCGAGCAACCGCATGACGACCTTTTCCCCGAACACCGTTGCCACCGACGAGACGCGCACGTCGAGTGGCCGACCGTCGACCGTGGTGGAGAACTGACCGTCCTGCGGAGCCCGCTTCTCGACGATGTTCATCGACGACATGATCTTGATCCGGGACACCAGAGGGTTGTGCGCGCTCAGCGGGAACCGGACCGTCTCGACCAACTGACCGTCGATCCGGTAGCGGACCCGGACGTCACGGTCGAGGGGTTCGATGTGGATGTCCGATGCCCGGTCGCGGAGCGCCTGGCCCACGAGCCGAGACACCAACTGCACCACGGGCGCCTGGTCGTCCAAGCTGATCTCGTTCGTCGCGTCCTCGACCACCTGCGAGGTCGCATCGTGGTCCTGGAACGTCGCGATCAATCGGGAGATGTCGGCATCCGACCGCCAGATCTGCTCGGTGTAGGACGACACGGTCTTGGGATCGGTCGCCAACCACTCGAAACGGATGCCGGCTGCAGCCTCGGCGGCTTCGCGACGCTTGCGCGAGACGTCGGCACCCCAGACCACGATCGTCCCGTCACGGGACTCGACCGGGAAGAAGTAATGGTTACGGGCGACCGACTCACGGACCAGGTCGGCCATGGATCGATCGACGACGAGCGATCTCGGGTCGGCGACCGGGAGATCACATGCCTTGGCCAGAGCCGCCGCGTACTCGGCACGGCCGACCGCGTACTTCGTCAACACGTACTGACCGAACGTCCAGAGTTCTCCCTGACCGTCGGTCAGTGCGCCCTGGAGTTGATCGGCTGGGAGGTGACCGCTCTGCACCAGCGCCTGGCCGATCGCAACACACTCTTCGACCGACTCGCCGAGATCGGCCTGCCGACTCGAACGCGACGGTTCGCCCGCCGCCTCCCCGGTCGGCGACGGCCGATCTTCACGCCCCTTGTTCCGCAGCGCCATCTCCGATCACACCTCCCGCTCGTTCACTGATTCTGCAGCCGCAATGATGGCATCGATTCCGTCACGGGAAGAGTCGGAACCGCCCGCCCCGGGGCGTTGAGGGAGCCGAGGCTCGTCACTCATCATGATCGACTCCGCCGAAGCCAAGGTGAGCATCTCGGGATCGCCGACCTCCACGCCTTGCGTCGCGTCCTCCAGCGGCGGTGCAGTGGCGGTCGGATCGGTCGCGTTGCCGTCCTTTCGAACGAACTGTTCCGGGTCGAGTTCGGCGAGCGCCCGTTCGATCTCCTCGAGTCGGTCGAGTTGGACCGACGCAGCCACGTCGAGGGTCGTGTCCTGCAGGGTCGTCTCCACCTCGGTCAAACGTACTGCAAGCTGGTCGGAGCGCTCACCGATCGTCTTTTCGAACCGCTCCATCTCGATCCGGACGAGCATCGCTTCACCTGCGGCGGTCGAGAGCTTCTCTTTCATGGTGTCGATCGCTTCGAGATCGATGGTCGCCACCGAGTCGGCCACCGCCCGGGTTCGACGTTCCGTCTCGAGCAGACGGTCGTCGACGGCACCGAGACGGTCGTCGACCGCCGCCAACCGCTCGTCGACGGCGCCGGCCCGCTCATCCACCGCACCGA
>JBMUCX010000129.1:0-7027 GCA_049458915.1 Ilumatobacteraceae bacterium | reverse complement strand
CTCGTCGTGGCCACCGGTCGGTCGACACCCTCGAGGTCGGCGATGACGGCGGCGAAGTCGACGGCCAGCACCTCGGGCACCTCGTCGGCGATGCTGCGGTAGACCTCGAGGATCGCGGCGGCGACGTCCTCGGGCGGATCGTTCTCGAGACGATCCGACAGGTCGGTCATCGCCGAGCAGAACGGAGTCGACCGCTCCTCGGCAGGAGCGACATCGGCGGCCGCGGGCCGCTCGGCGCCGCCGTCGGCGTCGTCGACCTCGGCAGGCAGCCCATCGGTGCACGCCACCACGACGACGATCCCGCACAGCAGTCCCACCGAGCGTTTCACGAAGGCGTTCACGAGGTCAGTGTGGCACCGAGCGGTCGCCTCCACGACCCCACCCGGATCCGGCTCGTTGAGTAGCGTCGTCGTCATGACGGTGATCGACCCTCCCCGCACGCACGACGCCTCCCGCACACCCGACGAGGCCCGGGTCCTCGACCTCGTCGACCGACTGCTCACCGACCATCCCCCGGCGACGACCACCGCTCGGGAGTTCCTCGGCGCCCAGTTCGACCTCGGGCTGGCCTGGGTCCACTTCGACGAGGGCTACGGCGGCATCGGTGTCGACGCCAAACTCCAGCGCGTCGTCAACGAACTCGTCCGGGACGCAGGCGGACCCTTCTGCGCCACCAGGAATCCGATCGGGTACGGCATGTGCGCTCCGACGGTGCACGTCTGGGGAACACCCGCTCAGAAAGATCGGCTCCGTCCGCTGTTCACCTGCGAGGAGATCTGGTGCCAGCTGTTCTCCGAACCCGGTTCCGGTTCGGACTTCGCCGGATTGTCGGCTCGTGGGGTGCGCGACGGCGACGAATGGATCGTCAACGGTCAGAAGGTCTGGACCACCCTCGCCCATGTCTCGAAGTGGGGCCTGCTCGTCGTTCGCACCGACCCGGATGCGGTGAAGCACGCCGGCTTGACCGCCTTCGTCGTCGACATGCTCGACCCGACGGTCGACGTCCGACCGCTGAGGCAGATGACCGGCGAGGCCGAGTTCAACGAGGTCTACTTCACCGACACCCGCATCCCACACGACGACATGCTCGGCGTCGCCGGTGACGGCTGGCGGGTCTCCATCACCACACTCATGAACGAGCGCACCTCGATCGGTTCGGCGATACCGGCGAGGGGTTCGGGACCGATCGCTCAGCTCGTCGACGTCTGGAACGAGTTGCCAACCGATCGCCGCAACGCGGCAGCGCGGGACCGGGTCACGCGCCTGTGGGCGCGCGCCGAGGTGGCGCGGCTCACGAACATTCGGGCGACGCAGAACCGCCGCAAGGGCGATCCCGGACCGGAAGGTTCGATCGGCAAGATGGAGTGGGCGAACTTGAACAAAGCGATCCACGAGGAGATCGTCGACCTCCTCGGCGCCGAGGGGATGCTGTACGGCAGCTACGAGATGGTGCGCCCGGAAGCGACGATGGGCAGCGACTCCCGGCAGAAGTCGTTCCTGCGATCCCGTGCCAACTCGATCGAGGGTGGCACCACCGAGGTGATGCAGAACATCCTCGGCGAGCGGGTGCTCGGGTTGCCGGGTGACGTCCGCGTCGACCGTGACGTCCCCTGGAGCCAGGTGCCACGGAACTGATCGGGCTCAGCCGACTCCGGTACCGAGCAGATAGCCGAGATACATCGCCCCGAGGGCGGTGACGAACCCGATCGCCCCGCCTCCGGCGAGGGCGACCTTGCTCCGACCCACCTGGTGGACCACCGCCGCCGCCCCGCTCACGATGGCGACGGTGATCTTCAGCAACAGGGTGATCTGGTACTCCGGTCCCGAATCGGCGACCTGCACCTCGGTCGAGCTCCACACCCCCGTCAGGACGACGACGGCGAAGGCCGGCCATGCCACCCTGCCGTACGCCTGCGCGATCACCCTCGTCGCTTCGGGATGCGACCGCCGCACGGCCGGGACGAGTCCGACGAGCACGATCTGCCCACCGACCCACACCGACGCCGCGAGGACGTGGAGGAACAGTCGGATCGTTTCCGTGGTGGGGGAGAGCACGCTGCTGTTCTAGCCGCGGTCGCGGCCGGGTGCGAGTACGGTCGCGTTCATGGTCTCCTGGCGTGAGTTCGCTCGAGCCGAACCCGAGTTCGCCGCACGTGTCCGGGCATCGTTCGACGCCGGACGACACAAGACGATCGCCACCCTGCGGGCCGACGGCTCGCCGCGGATCTCTGGCATCGAGTGCGAGATCACCGACGACGACGTGCGGTTCGGATCGATGACGGGGGCCCGAAAGGGTGACGACCTGCATCGTGACGCACGATTCGCGCTCCACGGCCCGACCTTCCACCCGGCGGAGGGGCGGGAGGCCGACTGGCCCGGAGAAGCCAAGATCTCCGGTCGTGCGGTTCCGGCCGGCCCGGTGCACGCCGACACGTCCGCGGACACACCCGGTGGCGAGTTCTTCGTCGGCGACATCGTCGAGGTCGTCATGACCGGACTCGACGACACCGCCAGCGTGCTCGTGGTCGAGTCGTGGACTCCGTCGATCGGTTACCGCCGTGTCGAGCGGGCGTGAGCCGACGCGCCCGACGGTCAGTCGGCGAGTGCGGCGAGCACCTCACTGGCCGGCAGACTGCGATCGTCCATGACCGGCCGGGTGAGGAGCGATCCGCCGAGCATCGCCGTCGCCGCCGTCTCGATCGCCGTCTGCAACTCTCTGATGTTGCGCGGCGGCGGGAAGTATTCGTCTTCGTCGGTGATCCGAACCACCTCGATGCCGCTCGTCGGATCGAGTCGCTGGAGCACCGCTTCGACCAGTTCCTCGGGGGCCGATGCCCCGGCCGTCACCCCGACGGTTCCGGCGAGGTCGTCGGGGAGTTGATCGGCGACGTTGATCCGGTACACCCGCTCGCACCCGGCCTCACGAGCCAGTTGTTCGAGGGCCCGGGTGTTCGACGAGTTCGAGGAACCGATCACGACGATCGCATCGCAGCGCGGTGCCATCGCGAGCAGCGACGACTGCCGATTGGTGGTGGCGAAGCACAGATCGCTGCGACCGGGTGTCCACACGTCGGGAAATCGTTCTCGGACCCGAACGGCGACACCCTCCCACTCGCGGTGCGACAGCGTGGTCTGAGCGAGCAGCGCAACGGGTTCGTCGAACTCGGGCAGCGCATCGACCTCGGCGACCGATTCGACCCGACTGATCGCCCGAGGCGCCACCGCCATCGTCCCGACCGCCTCCTCGTGGCCGTCGTGACCGACGTAGACGATCCGGTAGCCCTTTCCCGCCCGCACCTTCACCTCGTGGTGCACCTTCGTGACCAGCGGACAGACCGAGTCGACGACGAAGCTGCCGCGGGCCCGTGCAGCCGCCACGACCTCGGGTGCCGAACCGTGCGCCGACAGCATGATCGGACTCCCCATGGGCACGTCGGCGATGTCGTCGACGAAGACGACGCCTTGCCGCTCGAAGCGCTCGACCACCACCTTGTTGTGAACGATCTCGTGATAGCAGAACACCGGTGGATCGAAGGTCCTGGTCATCCAGGCCAAGGCCTTGATGGCCATCTCCACCCCGGCACAAAAGCCACGCGGCTCGGCGAGCAGCACCCGATCGACGTCCATCGCAGTGTCGAGGCTATCCGGCGTCCGTCGGGTCGTCAGGACTGTCGTTAGCCTGATCCCGCCATGTCCGCTGCACTCGTCGTCCGTGTCGTCCCCGGTTCACCGGCTGAACGCGCCGGCATCGTGCCGGGCGACGAGGTGCTCCGCGTCGACGGGACCACGCCCCGCGACGTCATCGAGTGGCAGGTGCTCACCGACGAGGCCGATCCGGTCCTCGAGATCAGTCGCCAAGGAGGCGACGTGGATGTCGTCGTCCCCAAACGCCCGGGCGAGCCCCTCGGCGTCGAGGTCCAGTCCGCCGTGTTCGACCGGGTGCGGACCTGCGACAACCATTGCGAGTTCTGCTTCATCCATCAACTCCCGAAGGGAATGCGTCGGAGTCTGTACCTGAAGGACGACGACTATCGGCTCAGCTTCCTCTACGGGAACTTCACGACACTGACCCGGTTCACGGAGTCCGACTTCGAACGGGTGATCACCGAACGCCTGTCGCCGTTGCACGTCTCGATCCACGCCGTCGACCACGAGATCAGGAACCGGATGCTCAAGAACCGTCGCGGTGGCATGAGTTTGCGCTGGCTCCGAGGACTCCTCGACCACGGCATCGCGGTCAGAGGCCAGATCGTCGTGTGTCCCGGTGTGAACGACGGCGACGTGCTCGACGACACGTTGGCCGGCATCCTCGACCGGTTTCCCGACCTCGAGTCGGTCGCCGTCGTGCCGCTGGGAATCTCGCGGTTCAACCCCGAGGCGGCGATGAGACGCCACACGCCCGACGAGGCCGCTCGAGTGCTCGACATCGTCGGCGAGTGGCAGCAGGTGTTCCTCGACGTACTCGGCCACCGCATGGCCTTCGCCGCCGACGAGTACTACCTGATGACCGGTCGACCGTTCCCCTCGGCCGAAGCCTACGAAGGATTCCCGATGCACGAGGACGGCATCGGCATGGCGCGCACCTTCGAAGCCGAGTTCGAGGGGCGCGTGGAACGTCCGACCGGGGTCCGAGCCGGATTCTTCGCGGCGGTCGACCTCCCGTCCAACCCGGCCGCGTACACCGGGCTCCGGCATCGCGCCGACGCATCGGGCACGACGGATGGTGTGCCCGTCTCGCTGGGGACCAAGCGCCCGGCCCACTCCGGCTCTCGTGGCCCGATCGGCATCCTCACCGGCGAGTTCGGTGCCGCCGTGTTGGCACCGCTCGTCGAGCGACTCGGGCGGGATGACATCCGGATCATCGCCGTCGACAATCGTTTCTTCGGTGGCAACACCGCAGTGACCGGTCTGCTCACGGCCGACGACGTGGGGCGCGTGCTCGCCGAGCAACCGGCCGGTCACCGCTACCTCCTCCCCGACGTGTGCCTGTCGGACGATGGGCGGTTCCTCGACGGACCCACGGTCGACTCCCTGCCGCGACCGGTCGAAGTGGTCCCGACCGACGGCATCTCCCTCCGACGCGCACTCGAACCAGCCACCTGAACTGCAGGACATCATGACCGACATCCCGATGACTGCCGACGACGCAGTCGGCGACGAACTCCCGACGCTGGTGATCGTCGGTCGACCGAACGTCGGCAAGAGCACGCTGTTCAACCGCATCGTCGGCGAACGAGCGGCCATCGTCGAGGATCGACCGGGCGTGACGCGGGATCGGAAGGAACTCGATGCCGAGTGGCTCGGCGTCCCCTTCCGGGTGATCGACACCGGAGGGTGGATGCCTCGTGGCTCCGATCTCGACGAGAAGGTGAGTCGGCAAGTCGAAGCAGCGGTCGCCGAGGCCGATCTCGTCGTGTTCGTCGTCGATGCGAGCGTCGGCGTGCTCGAGGACGACGAGGCCGTCGCGGTCTGGCTCCGGCGCGAGGGGCACGACGTCCTCGTGGTCGCCAACAAGGCGGACAACGTGCAGCGCGAGTCCGATCTGTGGCAGTTCCTCTCACTCGGCTTCGACGAGGCGGTACCCGTGAGCGCGCTCCACGGTCGCCGAGCCGGCGACCTGCTCGACATCGTCCTACAGCGCTTCGGCGACCGGGCCGTCCGTCCGGACGATGCCGAGGCCGACAACATGGAACCGATCGACGTGACCCTGGTCGGCGATCAGGCGCCACCTCGCGTCGCGATCGTGGGTCGGCCGAACGTCGGCAAGAGCACGTTGTTCAATCGACTCGTCGGTGCCGATCGATCCGTCGTTCACGACATGGCCGGCACGACCCGCGATGCGATCGACACGATCGTCGAAACCGAGGACGGTCCGATCGTCTTCGTCGACACGGCGGGAATGCGCCGCCGAGCCAAGATCGACGACGCCGCCGAGTACTACTCGATGGTGCGAGCTCTCCGTGCGATCGACGACTCCGATGTCGCCCTCCTGGTCATCGACGCGACCGAAGGGGTGACCGGGCAGGATCAGCGCCTGGCAGAACGCGTCGACGCCTCCGGTTGCCCGATCGTGATCCTGCTCAACAAGTGGGAACTCGTCACCGACCCGGAGCGCCGGATCGAGATCGAGGCCGACGTCAAGCGAAAGCTCGCGTTCGTCGGCGACGTCCCGGTGTTGAAGATCTCGGCACTCACCGGCAAGGGCGTCCACAAGCTGCGACCCCGGTTGCAGGACGCCGTCGAGCAGTACCACCGGCGGGTACCGACCAAGGACGTCAACAAGGTCATCGCCGAAGCACAGCAGCAATCCCCGGCGGGTGGTGGCGCCAAGGTGCTCTACGCGGTCCAGGGCGCCACCGATCCGCCCACCTTCACCCTGTTCGTCAACCGGGACCTCCCGCAGCACCACGTGCGCTATCTCGAGCGGCGGATCAGGGAGTCGTTCGGCTTCGGATCCACACCGATCAAGCTCCGCATCCGGAGGAAGTCCAGCTGATGCCGTGGTGCGAGGAGTGCTCGAAGTACCTGACGCCGTCGAGCCTTCGAACCGACGGGACGTGCCCGACGTGCGGCCGGTCGGTCGGGGAGTCGGAACGACGAGCCGAGCTCGAGATGTCGGACGAGACGGCGCCGTGGCACTTCAAGCTGCTCGTGGTCCTGCTCGTGGTCTACCTGGGCTGGCGGTTCGTCGAGGTGTTCACGTGACCGTGCCGTCGGCGCCATCGGCTCGCTAGGCTCCTCACCGTCATACGGGCTGTAGCGCAGCTTGGTTAGCGCACTTGTCTGGGGGACAAGGGGTCGGAGGTTCAAATCCTCTCAGCCCGACAGAGAAACCCCAGGTCAGAGGGTATTTCCTCCGACCTGGGGTTTCGTCGTTCTCGGCCCAGGTCGCCCAGGGGCACCACCGATGGGAGACCGCCTGCCGGTGCCGGTCGCCGCCCCGGGCCGTTGTCGGCGGTGTGGGGTCGCCGAACACGCCCGGGGCGTGTGTCGGGCCGGGGGTGGTTTCGGTTGTCAAGGGTCGGTG
>JBMUCX010000128.1:0-7120 GCA_049458915.1 Ilumatobacteraceae bacterium | reverse complement strand
ACGCTCCTCCTCGGCACGCTCATGGTGACCGTGATCGCCATGATCGTGGCGGTCCCGCTCGGCTTCGGGGCCGCCATCTACTTGGCCGAGTACGCGACACCGCGGCTCCGCAAAGTCGTGAAGCCGGTCCTCGAGGTGCTGGCCGGGGTGCCGAGCGTCGTGCTCGGGTACTTCGCCATTGCGTTCATCAACCCCGAACTCGTCACCCGGTTGTTCAGCGGTGCCAATCAAGCGTTCACGGTCGCCGCCGCCGGCATCGCCGTCGGGATCCTCACCATCCCGATCATCGCCTCGGTCGCCGAGGACGCCCTCCGTGCGGTCCCGATGGCGTTGCGCGAAGCGTCGTACGGACTCGGTGCCGAACGGCTCCAGTCGACGTTCCGGGTCGTCTTTCCCGCAGCGATCTCGGGGATCGTCGCGGCGTTGATCCTCGGCATCTCCCGGGCGATCGGTGAGACGATGGTCGTCGCGATCGCTGCCGGTGCCGTCGGCGGCGGTCTGCGGAGTTGGGACCCGCTGCAGCCGGGGCAGACGATGACGGCGGCGATGGCTGCGCTCGGGTTCGGAAGTGATCAGGTCGCCGGCGACGACTTGGCGTTCCAGAGCCTCTACTTCATCGGTCTGTTGCTGTTCCTCCTCACCCTGCTGCTCAACGTCGCCAGCAGCTGGCTCGTCAACCGCGTTCGAGAGGTCTACTGATGGCGTTCACCACACCGGCCGGCGTCGGCGGGGCTGCCGCTCGGGATCTGACCCAGGCCCTGACCCGTCGGAAGTTCGATGTACGGAGCAAGATCGTCGAGGTCTGCCTGATCCTCGCGACTGCGCTGTCGCTGTTGATCCTGCTGATCCTCATCCTGGACCTCATCGTGCGGGGCGCGCCGATCTGGGCCGAACGTCCGTGGGGGTTCCTGACCGGCAACTTGAACTCCCAGAATCCGGAGACGGCCGGTGTCGGCCAGGCGATCCGCGGCACCATCATCCTGTGCCTCGTCGTCGTGGTCGTGGCGTTTCCGCTCGGTATCGCTTGTGCCGTGTACCTCGAGGAGTACTCCGGCTCGTCGAAGCTGGCTCGGGTCATCGAAACGAACGTCCGGAATCTCGCGGGCGTGCCGTCCATCGTGTACGGCTTGCTGGGCCTGGCGATCTTCGTCCAGGCGTTGGGCGACGTCACCGGCGGCCGGACGGTGTTCGCCGGCGGTCTGGCCCTCTCGGCGCTCGTCCTCCCGATCGTGGTGATCACGGCCTCGGAAGCGCTTCGAGCCGTGCCCCGGAGCATTCGTGAGGGTGCACTCGGCGTCGGGGCCACGCCGTGGGAGACCTTGCGCAGCCACGTCCTCCCCTCGGCGAGCCCGGGCATTCTGACCGGTACGGTGCTGTCCCTCGCCCGAGCGGCCGGAGAGGCGGCACCGATCCTCCTCGTCGGAGCGGCGACGGGTTTGCTGCGAACCGGGGATCAGTCGTACGTCGAGCAGTTGCGGGGCCCGTTCACCGGGCTTCCCGTGTCGATCTTCTCCTATGCGCGCCAGCCAGGCGCCGACTTCCGGGCACTGACCGCGGCGGCCTCGCTCGTCCTCCTCGTGCTGGTCCTCGCGATGAACGGTGTGTCGATCTGGCTTCGCAATCGGTACGAAAGGAAGTGGTGATGTTGAGTATGAGCGGAACGAGCCAGGAGGTCGCCATGGATGATGGAGAACGTCGGGAACCACAGCACACGGCGACTCGGGAAGTCGTGTTCGAGGTGCGGGATCTTTCCGTGTTCTACGGGTCGTTCAAGGCGGTCCAGGACGTCGACCTGGACATTCGCCAGAACGAGATCACCGCATTCATCGGTCCGTCCGGCTGCGGGAAGTCGACCGTGCTCCGGTGTTTCGATCGGATGAACGACTTGATCGAGTCGGCTCGCGTCGAGGGCACCATCCTCTACCACGGGATCGATCTCTACGCGCCGGCCGTCGATCCGGTCGAAGTCCGTCGCCGGGTCGGCATGGTGTTCCAGAAGCCGAACCCGTTCCCCAAGTCGATCTACGACAACCTCGCCTTCGGCCCGCGCCTCGCCGGGATCAAGGCGAAGTCCGAACTCGACGACATCGTCGAGAACTCCTTGCGCAAAGCGGCGCTGTGGGACGAAGTGAAGGACCGGTTGAAGTCGTCGGCGCTCGGCCTGTCGGGCGGCCAGCAGCAGCGGCTGTGCATCGCCCGGTGCGTGGCGGTCGAGCCCGATGTGATCCTCATGGACGAACCGTGCTCGGCGCTGGATCCGATCGCCACGGCACGGATCGAGGAGTTGATGAAGGAGATCGTCGCCCAGTACACGATCGTCATCGTCACCCACAACATGCAGCAGGCGGCGAGGGTGAGCGACCGCACTGCCTTCTTCACCACCGAGGTGAACCCCGACGGCGATCGGCGGACGGGGCGGCTCGTCGAGTTCAACCCGACGGCCAAGGTGTTCTCGAATCCCGACGACGAGCGAACCGAGCAGTACGTCACAGGGAGGTTCGGGTGATGACCGACCACCGTCCGGAGTTCCACAACGAACTCGAAGACATCCGGAACTCGATCGCTCGCTTGGGCGCCACGGTCGTGGAGTTGATCCCTCGAGTGACCGACATCCTCCTGACCCAGGATCTGGAGGGAGCGGAGTACGTCCTTCGTGGCGACGACGACATCGACGCTCGTGCTCACCAGGTCGAGGAACGTTCGCTGACGTTGCTCGCGCTCCAGGCCCCGGTCGCCGGCGATCTCCGACAGCTCGCTGCGTGCCTGAAGTTGGCACCGGAGATCGAGCGGTCTGCCGACCTGTGCTGCAACATCTGCAAGGCCGCTCGACGCATCTACGGTCACGAACTCGACCCGAAGCTGCGCGGACTGATCCAGCGGATGAGCGATCAGGCGACCCAGGAGTACAAAGAAGTCGTCGAGGCGTACGTGAGCAACGATGCCGCCCGTGCCGCCGCCCTCCCGGACATGGACGGGTACCTCGACGACGTGCACCGCCTCTTCATCGCCCAGATCTTCGAGAGTCATGCGGCGGGCACGATCGATCTGCAGGTGGCGGTCCAGATGGCCGTCGTCGCCCGGTTCTACGAGCGACTCGGTGACCACGCCGTGAACATCAGCGACCGTGTGCTCTACATCGCGACTGGTCATCTGCCCGAACATTCGCCGGGGCCCCGAGGCAGCGGCCCGGACCCGTCGGACCCGGACTGAGCGGGTCGCCGGTGGCCGTGCTCGTCATCGGAACATTCATCGTCAGCGGTCTCCTGGGTGCCGTCATCGGACGCGCTGTCGAGCGTCGGGCCCTGGCGGGTCGTCCGGTCCTCCATCGCTCGACGAAGAACGCGGCACCTCCGGTGGTGCTCGCCGATCTCGACCAGGTCGTCGGGCCACACCGTGTCGGTGTGGTGCTCATCGGTGACGATGCGCAGGTGCGGTACCGGAACGCTGCGGCGCTTCGCTTCCGTGGGACGCACATAGGTGTCCTCCTCGACGAGAACGTCGAACGACTCGGTGGTGACGCCCGCAGGGGCACTCGTCGTTCGGAGACGGCCGAGTTCTACGGGCCGCCCCGTTCGGTGTTCGTGATCGATGCCCATCCACTCCCCGATGGCATGGCGGTGGTGTACGTCGACGACGTCAGCGAGGAGCACCGCCTCGACCGGATGCGGACCGACTTCGTGACCAACATCTCGCACGAGTTGAAGACCCCGATCGGCGCCATGTCGGTGCTGGCGGAGGCACTCGAGGGTGAGAGCGACGAGGCGACGATCCACCGTGTCGTCGGCCGGATGATCGTGGAAGCCGCCCGGGCCGGTCGGACCGTCGACGACTTGCTCGAACTCTCTCGGATCGAACTGTCCCGACCCGGCGCGAGTGGGGACGACGGCATCGACCGTGTGACGGTCGATCAGGTCGTCGAGACGGCGATCGGCCGGGTGACCGAGTTGGCGCTCGGGCGCTCGATCGGTGTGACGGCGCTCGCTCCTGTCGACGGATCGGGACATCGCGTCGGGGCGGCGGTGTTGCACGGGGACCGCCGACAACTCGAGTCGGCACTCGGCAACCTCGTGGAGAACGCCGTTCGGTACAGCGGTGACGGCGGGTCGGTCCAGATCCGGTCGAGTGTCGAGGGAGAGGTCGTCGAGTTCACCGTCGTCGATCACGGCATCGGCATCCCGCAGCGTGACCTCGACCGGATCTTCGAGCGCTTTTACCGGGTCGATCGGGCGAGGAGCCGGGACACCGGTGGGACGGGGCTCGGCCTGTCGATCGTGCGACACGTGGCCAACAATCACGGCGGCACGGTGAGCGTCCGGTCGACCGAGGGAGAGGGGAGCACGTTCGTGCTGCGTCTACCGATCGTCGTCGAGACCGGGCCGGACACGGGACGAGCCGAGCGAGAGGGAGTGGCGTGAACCAGCCCTGCATCTTCGTCGTGGAGGACGAAGCCAGTTTCGTCGATGCGCTGCGGATCGGACTGGCACGCGAGGGATTCCGCGTCGAAGTCGCCACCGACGGCGTCGAGGCGCTCGAGCGCTTCGCGACCGTCCGACCCGATCTCGTGCTCCTCGACGTCATGCTTCCCCGGATCTCCGGGATCGACGTCTGCCGGCAGCTCCGACAGATCAGCAACGTGCCGATCATCATGGTCACGGCCAAGTCGAGTGAGATCGACACGGTCGTCGGGCTGGAGGTCGGCGCGGACGATTACGTGACCAAGCCGTACCGGCTCCGCGAGCTCGTCGCCCGCATCCGCGCCCAACTGCGTCGGTCGACCGATCGGACCGACGAGATCGAGCGGCCCGGAGAGGCCGAGATCCGGGTCGGGACGGTCGTGATGGACACCGACGAGCACCGCGTGACCGTCGACGGCCGCCCGGTGACGATGCCACTCAAGGAGTTCGAACTGCTCCGGTTGCTCTTGGTCAATGCCGGACGCGTGCTCACACGAGAGACCCTGATCGACCGTGTGTGGGGGGCGGACTACGTCGGTGACACCAAGACGCTGGACGTCCACGTCAAGCGGCTCCGGGCAAAAGTGGAGCCCGATCCGTCCAACCCGGCGAGGATCGTCACGATCCGCGGACTCGGGTACAAGTACGAGCGAGCTTCCTGACCCGCTACACGGCGCCGTCGGGTGGCGCGGCTGCGTAGAGTGCTCGGCTATCGGCACCGACATCGACGCCCGACGTCCTGCGAGGCGATACCACCGGGCCGCGTTCTCCGTTCCGGTCAGCGCGGCGCACTCGGGGACGCCATGATCGGCCTGGTCCTGGTCTGGTTCGTGACGGTCGCCGTCGCGGTCGCGATCGGGCGGCGGATCGGAGCGCAGCGGCTCGATGATCCGGGTCGGGCCGGGTGGGCCGATTCCGCCGAGCCTGCCGTCATCCCGACGGCCGGTGAGGTCCTCGAGGAGCTACGTCTCGGCGTCGCGATCTCTGGACGCGACGGAGTGGGTGAGTTCCGGAACGCGGCGATCCGGTCCATGGCCGGGACCCATGCCGGCGTCGTGCTCGGCGATGCCGTGGAGCGGCATCTGGCTCGCGGACTCGTCGGAATCCGGAGTGACGAGGTCGTCGAGTTGTACGGGCCTCCACGCAGTGTCTTCATCGTGCGCTCGGCGCCGTTGCCGAGCGGAGGTGCCGTCGTGTTCGTCGACGACGTCAGCGAGCGAAGGCGAATCGACCAGGTCCGCACGGATTTCGTCGCGAACGTCAGCCACGAACTCAAGACGCCGGTCGGTGCACTGTTCGTGCTGGCCGAGACGCTGCAGGACGAACTCGGACTCGACGAGCCCGACCTCGCGACCGTACGTCGACTCGCCGACCGGATGCCGGGTGAGGCAGAGCGGGCAGCGCGCACGATCGATGATCTGATGGAGCTGTCGAGGATCGAGATGGGCGGCGACCGTCTCGTCGAGGCCGTCCCGATCGCGGAGGTCGTGGATGCAGCCGTTGCTCGGGTCCGCGAACTCGCCCGTCGCACCTCGATCGTGATCGAGGTCGACCTCTCCGGAGCCGATGGTGTCGTGCTGGCCGGTGACCGTCGTCAGCTCGTGTCGGCGGTCGGAAACCTCGTCGAGAACGCGGTCAAATACAGCGAACCGGACGCATCGGTCTCGATCCGTGCGGTCGGAAACGACACCGACCTGCTCCTGGAGATCACCGACCAGGGGTCGGGGATCCCGGCCGCCGACGTCGAGCGCGTGTTCGAGCGCTTCTACCGGGTCGACCCGGCCCGCAGCCGTTCGACCGGTGGCACCGGACTCGGCCTGTCGATCGTGCGCAATGTCGTCACCCAGCACGGCGGCCGGGTGTCGGTCCGTTCGGTGGAGGGCGCCGGCAGCACCTTCACGGTCGTCCTCCCGCTGCCCGTCGACGATCTCGTGGATGTCGAGGCGGTGGGAGCATGAGTGAGCCGATGATCCTCGTCGTCGACGACGAGCAGAGTTTCGTGGAGGCGCTCGAGATCGGCCTCGCGCGGGAGGGATTCCGAACCGTCGTCGCTCGCGATGGTGTCGAAGCGCTCGAACAGTTCGAACGCCACCAACCGGACCTGGTCCTGCTCGACGTCATGCTCCCGAAGCTGTCGGGGATCGACGTCTGTCGGCGGCTTCGCCAGTCGAGCTCCGTACCGATCATCATGGTCACGGCGAAATCGAGTGAGATCGACACGGTCGTCGGTCTGGAGGTCGGTGCCGACGACTACGTCACCAAGCCGTACCGGGTGCGCGAACTCGTCGCCCGGGTACGTGCACTCCTCCGTCGTGCGAGCATGGACACCGGGCAGGGGGCCGACGATGCACCGGGCGGCTCGGCGATCGAAGTGGCCGGGATTCGACTCGATCCCGACGAGCACCGCGTCGTGGTCCGCGGGGCGGACGTCGCACTCGCCCGCAAGGAGTTCGAGATGCTGCACCTGTTCCTGACGAACGCCGGGCGGGTGCTCACCCGGGACACCCTCCTCGACCGCGTCTGGGGCTACGACCACGTCGGGGACACGAAGACCCTCGACGTCCACATCAAGCGGCTCCGATCGAAGATCGAACGGGACCCGAGCCACCCGGAGCGGATCGTGACGATTCGCGGGGTGGGCTACAAGTTCGAGCGCTGACCGTCGG
>JBMUCX010000127.1:0-7136 GCA_049458915.1 Ilumatobacteraceae bacterium | reverse complement strand
GAATCGGTACTCCTCGGCCAAGGCGACGTCGTACAACCCTCGCCAACGCTCACCCACGAACGCATCGATCATCAGCAACAACGTGGTCTTGGGCAGGTGGAAGTTCGTCATCAACACGTCGACCACCTGCCAGTCGTACCCCGAACGGATGAAGATGTCGGTCCGACCCTCGAGTTCGCCCCGTGTCGCAGCCGACTCGAGCGCCCTGACGGTGGTGGTGCCGACGGCGACGACACGACCGCCATCGGATCTGGTCCGGCGGCAGCGTTCCATCACCTCTCCCGGGACGCGGTAGCGCTCGGTGTGCATCCTGTGCTGCGTGGGATCGTCCTCCGTGACCGGCCGGAAGGTGTCGAGCCCCACCACCAGTTCGACCTCGGCGACGCCGATCCCACGGTCCTCGAGTCGCGACATGAGTTCAGGGGTGAAGTGGAGCCCGGCGGGCGGTGCCGCCGCCGCCCCGGGTTCGCGGGCGTAGCCGGTCTGGTACCGCTCCGGATCGTCCAGGCGCTCGGTGATGTACGGCGGCAGCGGCATCTCCCCGTGATCGGCGAGGATGTCGAGCGAGTCGACCGGGCCGAGGATCTCGATGACGAAGGTGTCACCGGCCTCGCTGCGGTCCCCGATCCGGACGATCTCGACTCCACCGGGCGACCGCAGGCACTCGCCCGGTTTGAGTTTGCGGGCCGGGCGCACCATCGCCTCCCAGGTCCGGCGTTCGCCGTCCAACGGCTCCAACAACAGCACCTCGGCCCGTCCGCCCGTCGCCCGCTGGACGTGGAGCCGCGCCGGAAGGACGCGCGTGTCGTTGACGACGACGAGATCGCCGGGTGTGAGCAGGTCGGGCAGGTCACGGACGTGGCGGTGCTCAGCGCGCTCGCCTCCACGGTCGACCAGAAGTCGAGCGGCGTCGCGAGGTTCGATCGGGGTCTGGGCGATCCGCTCCGTGGGGAGGTGGTAGTCGAAGTCGCTCAGGCGCACGATGGATCAGATTACGGCCGAGCCGTCATCCGTCGAACAGTCCCGACTGACCCGAGCGCCGGGTCGGCTCGGCGAGTCCGAGGTGACGGTACGCCGCCGGCATCGCGACCCGACCTCGCGGCGTACGGGCGATCATCCCCTGTTGGATCAGGAACGGCTCGTACACGTCCTCGACGGTGTCGGGCTGCTCGCCGACGCTGATCGCCACCGTGGACAAGCCGACCGGTCCGCCGTTGAACTGCTCGCACATCGCCGTGAGGATCGCCCGATCGACCTTGTCGAGCCCGAGGTCGTCGACACCGAACAGTCGCAGACCGCCGCGCGCGACGTCGGCCGTGATCGCCCCGTCGTGACGAACTTCAGCGAAGTCACGGACCCGCCGGAGCAACCGATTGGCGATCCGGGGCGTACCTCGCGACCGGCGAGCGATCTCCCAGGCGCCATCGGTGTCGATCCCGACGTCGAGGATGCCGGCGGCGCGCACGACGATCTGCTGCAACTCGGCGTCGTCGTAGTAGTCGAGACGCGCCACCAGTCCGAACCGGTCACGCAGCGGGCCGGTGATCATCCCGGTCCGGGTGGTCGCCCCGACGAGTGTGAACGGCGGCATGGTGAGCCGGATGCTCGACGCCGCCGGCCCCTTGCCGACGACGATGTCGAGCTGGAAGTCCTCCATCGCCGGGTACAGGATCTCCTCGACGGCTCGCGACAGGCGATGGATCTCATCGACGAACAACACATCGCCGTCTTCGAGTTTCGTGAGGATCGCAGCGAGGTCCCCTGCACGCTCGAGTGCCGGACCCGACGTGACGTGGAGGTGCGACCCCATCTCCGTGGCGACGATCCCCGCGAGTGTGGTCTTGCCGAGGCCCGGCGGCCCGGCGAACAGGAGATGGTCGACCGATTGTCCACGTCGCCGGGCGGCTTCGAGGACGATCGACAGATGCTCCTTGAGTTCTCGTTGCCCGACGAACTCGGCGAGCGCCCTCGGACGCAGCCCGGCTTCGACGAACTCCTCGGAGTCCGACGAGAGCCCGGGATCGGTGAACTCGTCACGCACGGCGGGCCGCCAGTGACTGCAGCGCATCTCGGAGCAGTGCTGCCGAATCACCACCACTCGGCAGATCGCGGAGGGTGTCACGGATCTCGGCGTCGCCGTATCCGAGCCCGATCAGGGCCTCGCGCACGTCCGCGAGCGCACTCGACCCGCCGGTGCTCGCACCGTCGAGGACGGGTACCGACAGCTTCGACTTCAGTTCCACGAGCAATCGCTCGGCGGTCTTCTTGCCGACGCCGGGCACGAGCGTGAGCGCGGCATTGTCCTGTGCAGCGACGATGTCGACGAGCGCCGCCGGAGGGTGTGTCGACAGGATCGCCATGCCGAGGGCCGGCCCGACCCCATGAGCGGCGATCAGGGTCTGGAAGGTCGTCCGCTCGTCACGGGTGAGGAACCCGTACAACTGCTGGTCGGCCTCACGGATGTGGTGGTGCACGTGGAGGAACGCCGTCGACCCGGGTTCGAGCTCGGCGAGAGCCCGTTGGGCGACGTGCACCACGTAGCCGACGCCGGCCACCTCGAGCAGGACGGTTCCGGCCAGGTCGCGTTCGAGCACCTGTCCGCGGAGCGAGCCGATCACCGACGGACCCCCGCATCGGCGAGCCGCCGACCGAGCGGTGCGACCGCCAGGTGGCAGAGTGCGAGGGCCGCCGCATCGGCGGCATCGGCCGGTCGTGGCAGCTGGCTGAGTCCGAGTCGGGCCTGCACCATCTTCGCCACCTGTGCCTTGTCGGCACCGCCGTGGCCGGCCACCGTCTGCTTGACCTCGTTGGGTGTGTACTGGACCACCTCGCATCCCGCAGCTGCCGCCTCACACAACGCCAACCCACTCGCCTGACCGACCGACATGGCGGTGCGCACGTTCACCTGGAAGAACACTCGCTCGACGGCGACGACCGCCGGCCGGAACTCGGTCAGCAGGGCCACGAGTTCGTTCCGCAGGTTGGCCAGGCGATCGGGTAACTCGTCGGTGGCCGGGGTGCGGATGACCCCGAGCGCGACCGCCTTGGCGGATCGCGAACCGCGACCGTCGACGACGGCGTACCCGCACCGGGTCAATCCGGGGTCGATACCGAGGACCCGACGATCTGCAGGGACGAACACAGGTTCGACGTTAGCAGCCGACCCCGGTCGTGTCGCGGAGGTTCACCGGTCGATCCAACGAACGAGTCCGCGATCGATGTCGGCGATCGTTGGACGACCGGTGAGCGCCATCGTCCGCTCCATACCGGTGCGGAAGATGTCCAGGACGTGGTCGACGCCACGCTCACCGGCGGCGCCCATCGCATAGAGGTACGGACGTCCGATGGAACAGGCGTCGGCACCGAGCGCCAACGCCTTCACCACGTCGCTGCCCCGCCTGACCCCACCGTCGCAGATGACGCACACCGCGTCCTGAACGGCCTCACGGACGGGTTCGACGAGTGTCAACGCGGCCGGAGCCCCGTCGAGCTGGCGCCCACCGTGGTTCGACACGGCGATCCCGGCGACGCCGGCATCCACTGCCCGGCGGGCGTCGTCGACCGTCTGGATGCCCTTCAGCACGATCGGCCCCTCCCAGATCGATCGCAACCAGTCGACGTCGGTCCACGAGAGCCGCTGATCGAAGTTCGCCATGACGTAGGCACCCCGACCCATGTCGGCGCTCGCTGCTGCTCCGCGTTCGGGCACGTGGGCGACGTTGGCGAACTCGAGGGGTTCGTGGGTGAGGAAGTCGATGGTCCACGCCGGGTGCACCACGCCGTCCAGGAGGGTGCCGAGCCCGACCTTCGGTGGGACGGTGAAACCTCGCCGCGCATCGCGCTGACGGTGACCGAGCACCGCGGTGTCGACCGTGAGCCAGAGCGCCTCGTAGCCCGATGCCGCAGCCCGTTCGACGAGTTCGCGCACCAGGCCACGATCCTTCCAGGTGTACACCTGGAACCATTTCGGTCCATCGGACACGGCAGCGACCTCTTCGATGGACCGTGTCCCCATCGTCGACAGCGAATACGGGATGCCGGCGCGTGCGGCGGCCCGGGCCACGGCCAGCTCACCGTCGGAGTGCGTGAGTCTGGTGTAGCCGGTGGGAGCGATCACGAGCGGCATCGTGAGTCGACGCCCGAACAGCGTGGTGGAGGTGTCGAGTGCCGACACGTCACGCAGGACGTTCGGTCGGAACTCGACCTTCGAGAAGGCCGCACGATTGGCGGCCATCGTCAATTCGTCCTCGGCCCCGCCGTCGATGTAGTCGAACACGCCGCGAGGCAGGCGCCGGCGGGCGATCCTCCGCAGGTCGGCGACGTCGACGGCTCGACCGAGTCGGCGAGCGACCGCATCGGTCTCGAGACCTCGGAACCCGACCGTCGAGCGGAAGGTCCGCCACATGCCGCGGAGTGTCATGTGGGCAGCGTAGGAGGTGGCGACACCGGCGGGAGGCCGGTCACCCGTCCTCCGCTGCGCCAATAGAGATTTCCGCCTCCCCGAGGCTCGCGATCGAGGAACCCCTCCTCCACCAGACCTCGACGCAACGACGACCAATCCGGATGGAAGGCGCCGAGCAGGTCGTTCACTTCTCGCTCGAGATAGTGGCGGCCCACGTCGAACTCCAGAGCCAGGCGTTGCAGCACGACCCTCCGTTTGGAGCGGTGCGCCGGGATCGACACGAGGACCCGACCGGAGAAGTAGCGACCGAGTACGGCACGTTCCTCGTCGGTCATCCCGAAGCCGATGACCGGGTCCATCGGGACCTCGACCTCGGACATCTCGCGCGCCGCTGATCGGAGTGCTGCGAGGTCGAGGGCGTAGACCTCGCCGTCGAACCGGACGATCCCCAGGATCCGCAGGTCACCGAGCACGGCCAGGACGGTGCGCTGATCCCTGCCGGTCGTCTCGACGAGCTCGCTGGTCGTCATCGCCCGGATCGCGAGCGTGCCGGCCACGGCGAGACGATCGGGGTCGAGCAGTGTGGTGAGTGGAGCCGGTGCTGTCGCCTTCGTCACGGCGCCCACCGACCTGCCAGACTTCCCGCATGCTCGCCATCACCATCCTGTATCCGCGCACCGACGACTCGACGTTCGACATGGACTACTACACCGCGACACACATGCCCATGTTCGCGGACGCCCTCGGCGAGGCCTGCCAGGGCTGGGGAGCCATCTCCTACCCGAGCGGGCGATACGCGGCAATGGGCTGGGCGATGGTCACGACCCAAGATGCCTTCAACGCGGCGATGGCGTCGCACGGGGCGGCGGTCATGGCCGACGTCCCGAACTACACGAACGTCCAACCCGAGTTGCTCGTCGGCGAACACGTCGGCGGAGCCTGATCCGCAGGGCTCGTCCCGCGTCACGAGTGGCGCAGGAGGCCCTGGTCGATCACCGGTCGATCCCCGACCGAGGTGGTGAACACCGCCTCACCGTCACCGGTCGACCACATCGCGATGGTCAACTCCTCGCCGGGGAGCACCGGAGACGTGAAGCGTCCCTCGACGTGGTGGAAACGTGCCGGGTCGCTCCCGCACAGGGTGTGCAGCAGGGCACGTCCGGTGAAGCCGTAGGTGCACAGTCCGTGCAGGATCGGTCGGTCGAAGCCTCCCATCGCCGCGAACGACGGGTCGCTGTGCAGCGGGTTGCGGTCACCCGACAGGCGGTACACGAGCGCCTGGTCGGGCGAGGTCCGGTACGACACCACGTGGTCCGGGGTGCGATCCGGAGGCACGTTCTGCGGGCCGGAGGGACCACGGTCGCCGCCCCAGCCGCCCTCGCCGCGGATGAACGCCGACATCGTCTTCGTGTACAGCGGCGTGCCGTCCATCTCGGCGGTCTCCGTCGTCACGACGACCGCCGCCTTGCCCTTGTCGTACATCGCCGTCACCTCTCCCGCCACGGTGGCCGTCCCCTCGACCGGCAACGGCCGGTGCAGCGTGACGGACTGCTGACCGTGCACGAGGAGTGCCGGATTGAACGTCCCGATGTTCGCCATCGCCGACCCTCGGCCCCAGCCGATCACCACCGGGAACGTCGGGAAGACGAGTTGGTCGATGCCGTTCGTGTTCTCGGTCGTGAACGCCAACTCATCGGACCCGGCGCCGATCCCCACCGCGTAGAGCAGGCAGTCCGTACTGGTCCAGCTGACCTCGACGGGGGTGCTCTTCGATCCGACTGCGTCCGGGTTGAGTGGCATGTGTCGCATCGTAGGACGAGGTGACGGACGACCATGCACCGGGCCGAGGCGGTCCGTAGCCTCGACGCCGTGTCCGAACGCGCAACCAACGTCGACGTCCTGGTCGTCGGAGCCGGCCCGGCCGGGATCGCCGCTGCGATCCATCTGCACCGCGCCGGCATCGACGTCTCCGTGGTCGACAAGGCCCTCTTCCCCAGGGACAAGTGCTGCGGTGACGGCCTCACCACGCTCGCTCTCCGAGAGCTCGACGCACTCGGTCTCGATCCGGGACTCGTCGAGGAGTGGTCCGATGTCGACGGCGCCTGGCTGCGCTCGCCGGGTGGCCGGGACATCCACGTGCCACTCCCCGTCGACGGACGGTATGCGGCGGTCGCCACTCGCCGATCACTCGACCACGCCCTGGTCGAATTGGCCCGAGCGTCGGGGGTAGCGGTGCGCGACGGCATCGGCTTCGTCGGTCTCCAGCCGAGCGCTCCCGACTCGCGGGTCGGATCCGTGGCGGTCGCACTGACCGATGGCACCAGCGTGAACGCCCGCTTCGTCGTCGGTGCCGACGGGATGTGGAGCCCGGTCCGAAAGGCGGTCGGCGCTGGCCTCGAGGGGTACCGAGGCGAGTGGCATGCCTTTCGTCAATACGCTGCCAACGTCACGGGGCCCGCCGCCGATCGGCTGATCGTGTGGTTCGAGCCCGATCTGCTCCCCGGATACGCCTGGTCGTTCCCCCTCCCCGGACGACGGGTCAACATCGGCTTCGGTGTCCTCCGCGACGACGCCCGGCGGGTCCAGGACATGGCGGCGATCTGGCGCGACCTCCTCGGCCGACGGCACGTCGTCGAAGCGCTCGGGCCGGACTTCGAGCTGGAGGGTCGCCACACGGCCTGGCCCATCCCGGCCCGGGTCGACGAGATCGAGTTGACCGCCGGCCGGGTCCTGT
>JBMUCX010000126.1:0-7149 GCA_049458915.1 Ilumatobacteraceae bacterium | reverse complement strand
ACGAGGCGCACGGTCGCCTGGAGCGGGCGATCGCGGTCGACGAGATGGTGGTCGACGCGCTGGCGGAGGCGGCGATGATCTTCGAGTTGGGCCCGGACGGCGTACCGATGGTGGTGGCGTGCAACGACATGGCGCTCACCTGGTTGCCGCATCCTCCGCCGTGCTCGATCCGTGAGTTGCCGTACGGGGAGGCGTCGGGCGATGTCGAGGCGGGGGTCCGGCTGGCGATCGAGGAGGCGAAGCCCTCGCGGACGACGATGACGATCGTCGACGACGTGGTGCCCGATGGCGACGTCATCGCGTACCGCCTCGTCCATTCACCGATGGCGGGGAACCGATCGTTGATGGTGTTCCACGACGTGTCGCCGGAGGTGAACGAGGGTCGCATGTATCGGCGGCAGACCCGGGAGGATCCCGAGACCGGTCTGCCGAACGCGGTCGGGTTCCTCGAGGAGTTGGAGCGCATGTTCGATGCCGGTGTTCGACCGGCGGCGGTGATCGCGATCCGGCTCGATCAGTTCGAGCGGATCGAGCACGCGCTGGGGCCGGCGGTGGTGGGCGAGGTGATCGGTGGAATCGTCGATCGGGTCCGCAATGTCGTGCCGGACGGTTCGTTGCTCGGTCGTCTGCGATTCACGACGCTCGGCCTCGTCGTGCCGGCGCGCTCGGACGACGGGTCCGACACCGCGGTCGATGACGGGTCCGACACCGCGGACGATGTTGCCGTCGATCTTCCGGTCGACGACGTCGCCCGGATCGACGACGTCGCCCGGATCGATCTCATCGCCCGGGAGGTGGCCGAGGCGGTCGGGCAGCCGGTACGGGTCGGTGGTCGGGCGGTCCACGTCGACGGCCACGTCGGTGTGGTCGCGGTCGAGGGGGCGGTGCACGGCGCGTCCGATGCCAATGTGCTGATGCAGCGCGCCAGGTCGGCGGCCACGCAGGCCCTGACGCTGAACCACAAGCTGGTCGTCTGGGACGAGCAGTTGGCGGTCGGCGATCTCCGTCAACTCGATCTGTTGGCGGGTGTGCAGCGGGCGATCGACGAGGGGCAGTTCGACGTCGAGTACCAGCCCGTGTTGACGCCGTCGGCCGATCTCGTCGGTGCCGAGGCGTTGGTGCGGTGGAACCATCCCGTGCACGGCCGGTTGTTGCCGGGGTCGTTCATCGAACTGGTCGAGGCGTCGTCGCTGGTGGTGCCGTTCACGCGACACGTCCTGCACCTGGCGGTGTCGGGATATCTCGGTTCCGGCTTGCCCGGCACCTGCACGATCAATCTGCCGCCGGGGTTGTTGACCGAGCCGGCGCTCGTGCCGCTGGTCGAAGAGGTGCTCGCCGAGACGGGGTTCCCGCCGGAGCGGCTGTGTCTGGAGGCGACCGAGCGGGGAATGATGTCGGTGATCGAGTTCTCGTTGCCGAACATGGAGCGGCTGCGTCAGTTGGGGGTGGCGGTGTCGGTCGACGACTTCGGCACGGGCAGTTCGTCGTTGATGCACCTGGAGCAGTACGGCTTCGATGCGGTGAAGATCAACCGCTCGGTGGTGGAGGGGATCGTCGAGAGCCGGGTCAAGCAGACGATCCTGTCCGGCATGGTGCGGATCGGTGAGGCGCTCGGCATCGATGTGGTGGCCGAGGGTGTGGAGACGCTGGGCGAGTTCGAGAAGTGCGTCGAACTCGGCGTGCACGCGCTCCAGGGGTACTCGCTGGAGCGGCCCGGACCGATCGCCGATTGGGCGGGGCGGTTCCTCGACTGAGGTCGATGCTGGCGCAACCGGTCGAGCGTTCCGGCCTGGCGCGACCGGCCGAGCGTTCCGGTCAGACGTTGAAGCGGAACTCCATCACGTCGCCGTCGCGGGCGACGTAGTCCTTGCCCTCGACGCGGAGCTTGCCGACGTCCTTGGCGGCGTTCCACGAGCCGAGTTCGAGCAGTTCGTCCCACTGGATGACCTCGGCCCGGATGAAGCCCCGTTGGAAGTCGGTGTGGATCCGTCCGGCGCAGACGGGGGCGGTCGATCCGTCGAGGAACGTCCAGGCCCGTGATTCCTTCTCGCCGGTGGTGAAGTACGTGCGCAGGCCGAGCAGGTGGTAGGCGGAGCGGACCATGCGGAACAGGGCGCCCTCGCCGAGTCCGAAGCCTTCGAGCATCTCGGCGCGTTCGGCGGGGTCGGTGATCGCGGCGGCCTCGGCTTCGAGTTGGACGCACATGCCGATGACTTCGACGTTGTCGCCGGCGTCGTTGAACTCGGCGGTGACCCGGGCGACGACCTCGTCGACGGTGTCGAGTTCGTTCTCGCCGACGTTGACGACGGCGAGGACTCGACGGTTGGTGAGCAGGAAGTACGGGGCGAGCGACTCGCGATGCGCCGGCTTGAGCCCGGCTCGGTAGAGCGGGAGTCCGTCGGCGAGGGCGGCGTTGGCGGCGCGCAGCGCGTCGAGGTCGTCGCCGAGGGATTTGTCGAGCTTGCTGCGTCGTTCGACGTCGGCGAGCCGCTTCTCGACGGTTTCGAGGTCGGCGAGGGCGAGTTCGAGTTCGACGACGCGGAGGTGTTCGAGCGGATCGGATGGCCCGGGCACGTCGTCGTCGACGAAGGCGCGCAGGACGAACACGATCGCGTCGACCTCGCGGATGTTCGCGAGGAACTTGTTGCCGAGGCCTTCGCCTTTGGATGCGCCTTCGACGAGGCCGCCGATGTCGACGACTTCGACGGAGGCGTGGATCGTCTTGCGCGAGCGGGACATCTCGGCGAGTCGGTCGAGTCGGTCGTCGGGGACCCGGGCGACGCCGATGTTGGGGTCCTTCGTGGCGAAGGCGTACGGGGCGGCGAGTGCGCCGCCGCCGGTGAGGGCGTTGTACAGCGATGACTTCCCGGCATTGGGCAGCCCGACGAGACCGAAACGTTCCATGAAGGGCTGGAGGCTACCGAGGCCGGTGTCGCGCCGGGTCCCCGTGGAGGCGGCTTTGCTACGTTCGTCGACGATGAGCGGTCGCCTGTCGGGGTCGGGTGTCGGCGATCTGCTGGTCGATCGCGAGCTCGTGTTCCGGTGGGTCGAGGAGGCGTTGCGCAGTCCGGGAGTTCATCTGCTGGTGGCCGAGCAGGGGTTCGGTGCGCCCGTCGTGGTCGAACATTGTCGTCGGGTCGTGCCCGAGGTCGGTGTGGGGCGGTGCCACACCGGGGTGTTGGTCCCGCCGATGTCGTCGATGCTCGAGGCGTGCGGGCTGTCGTGGCCGGCCTTGGCCGATCCGGTGGGATTCGTCGCGACCGCCGGCGTCGACGGCTCGATCGAGCGATCCGTACCGTGGTCGGAGGAGCCGGCGTCGATCGTGGAGCGTCTGCAGCGACTCGACGATCGTCGTCCGTTGATCGTGGTCGACGGGCACGAAGCGTTGCCGCCGGTCGTCGACGTGTTGGCGAAGTTGGGTGGGTCGGCCGGAGAGGTGCCGGCCCGTCCGGTGCTGGTGGTGTGTCAGCCGTGGCGTGACCGTGGTCATCGGGTCGATTGGCTCGACGCGCTGGAACCGGTGGTGGCGAGTCGCTTCGAGCTGCGGGCGGCCGAGCCGGATGCGGCGTGGGAGTGGTTCGAGGCGGCGACGGCCGGTCGGCATCGGCCGTCGTGGGCGACCGATGAGGCGGCGTTGTGGGCGGCCACGAGGGGTGTGCCGGTGCTGGTGGGATTGGTGGCCCGCTCGGGTGCAACGGGTTCGTCGTCGGCGTTCGACCTGGCGGTTCGGGTCGACGAGTTGAGCGTCGCGGCTCGACGGGTGGCCGTGCTGTCGGCGTTGGCCGATGTCTCGCCGCTCCCGCCCGGGACGATCGATGCGGCGGTGCTGTCCGGGTTGTCGGACGTCTCGTTCGATGACGTCCTGGCGGAACTCGTCTCGGTCGGTGTGGTTCGTGCCGGTGACGACGGTCTGGTCCGGCTGACCGACCCGATGTGGGCCGATGCGCTGCTCGCGACCGCTCGCCCGGCCGAGCGTCGTGAACTCCAGGTCGTGTTGCTCGAGCGGGCGATCGCGATGGGAGCCCCGCCGGCGATGGTGGTGGTGCATCTGGCCGATGTCGGTTGGTCGGTGGGTACCGATGCGGATCGGTTGGAAGACGCGGTGCTCACGGCTCGGTCGACGCCAGCGGTGACCCGGCTGCAGTGGTTGGACCTGTTCGAGCAGGAACGACCGTCGGACGGTGCTGACGGATTCGTCCGCTCGGCCGCTCGACTGGCGGCGCGGATGGAGTGCTTCGCAGCACTGGATCGCCCGTCGCTCTCGGCGCTCGTGGCGGCCAGGTCGGATCGGGCCCTGCGGCCGGTCGATGCCCATCCGGAGCGTCGTGGGCGGCGGGCGATGGCGTTCGGGAAGCTGGTCAGTGGGGCGCACGACCAGGCGATCGTCGAGCTGCTCGATCTGCGGGAGGAGGTCGGTCCCGGTGCGACGTGGGTCGCTCTGACGGCGGACCTTGCAATGGTGTACCTGATGTCGGGTCGGTTCGCGCTGTGTGAGCGCAGTGCAGCCGACGCGTGGGCCGATCTGCGGGGTGAGCCGGCCGTTCGGGTGGTCGCCGGCATGTTGCTGGCGACGGTTCGTCTGGTGCGGGGTGATCTGGCGTCGGCGTCGGCGGTGTGTGACGAGGCGACGGTGATGCTCGATCTCTTGGATCGGCCGCCGGTGGCGCCGCTGCCGGTGCACCTGTTCGCATCGATGGTGCGCTTCAGTACGGATCGCCATGCCGAGGCGTTGCGCTTGCTCGAGAGTGGTCTCGATGCGGCGCGCTCGACGGGTGCGACGTGGGCGCTGGTGGGTCATCGTGGACTCGCCGCTCGACTCTGGCTGCGGCAGGGGAACCTGAACACGGCGGAGCGGTTGGCGTCGATGGCGGCCGATCTGCCGACCGGTGCGGATGGGTTCCGGACCGAGGGGTGGTGGGCGGGGGTGTTGGCGTGGCTCGACTGGTTGCGCGGCGCTGATCCGACGCACTGGCTGTCGGTCGCAGGTGGCGGGCCGGGCGACGTGGTGCGGGTGGGCGGCGAGGTGGTGGGGCTGGTGTCGGCACTGCATCTCGAGAGTTCCGGTGATCCGGTCGGAGCGGCTCGGATGATCGGGGAGGTGTTCGATGCGACCTTGGAGTTGGGTGCCGTGTCGGCGCTGTCCGAGCTCTTGCCGACGGCGGCTCGCCTGGCGGTGGTGTTCGACGACCCGGGGTTGAGGTCGGTGGTCGGTCGGGTGCTCGACATCAGGTCGCTCGGCGCGTTGGAGGTGCCGTCGCGACGGGCGTCTCAGTGGGCGGCGCAGGCGTGGTTGAACGGCGATGTCGAGCGGATGCGAGCTGCGCTCGATCGTGCGGACGGGGTCACCTCGGCGTTGTTGGCGGCTGAGTTGGCGAGCGATGGCGAGTTGCTCGCTCGGCGGCTCGGTGACGACGAGGCGAGTGGGTGGTTCGCCGAGCGGGCGGTGCAGCGTTGGGCTGCGATCGGTGTGCCGGATGTGGCCGAGTGGCGACGTGGCCGCTCGATCGGGCGGTGACGGTCGGTCGGTGAGGGTCGGGCGGGTCAGCCGTCGAGGTGCTGCGCGACCGTGCCGGCGACGAAGCCGATGAGCTGCTCGAGGCGGGCGATTCGCTGCTCGAGTTCGGCGATCCTCGAGTCGTCGGCCGCGTTGCTCGATCGCCGTGTCGGGTCGTCGATCCGTTCGATGATCGGCCCGGAGCGGGTTTCGTGGTGGTCGAACTCGCTCATCGGGGCGCAGATCCGTCCGAGGGTTCGGAGCGCGGCGATGTGGCCGTCGTCGAAGTCGACGGGCCGGTCGTAGGCGAGTGTCAGAGCACCGACGGTCCGGGTGTCGCGGTCGACGGGCACCGAGGCGATCGCCTGGATTCCGGTCGACATCCCGCCGGCGAGGAGTCCGGGGTAGTGCCGGTCGATCTCGCCGGGGTGGCCGAGCAGGACGGGGATGCCGAGGCGTGCGCAGTCGGTGGCGGGGAGCGGCGCGATGAGAGGGAGGACTCGAGCCGACTCGGCCTCGTGGTCCGGGATGCCGGCATTTCCGCACGAGACGATGGCGGTGCGTCGCAGGACGTGAGCGGCGACACCTCGGACACCGAGGTCGAGTTCGGCGGCGCTGTCGAGCACGATCCGGAGGAGGTGTTCGACGTTGTCGCCCTCTCGATGGTTGGTCGAGACGGCGGCGAGCAGGCGGAGGAGGTGGTCGGTGGGCGCCTTCGCTGATGGTGCTGCCATGGGGTTCGGTCGGACTCCCGCTCGTCGTCGCCGTCTACCGTCTGTGGTCGGATCCGATCGATGTGCGCTCGCCGTGCGTGCCGTCGGAATCAGGAACCGTTTGTACCACGTTTGGTGTTCGGTGACCAGAGCGTGTCGCCGATGCTCGCGCTGTACGACCGTGCACCGGTGGTGGTCGGGGTGGTGGTCACGGTGGGAACCCGTGGATGGTCGTTCGGTCGCGGTCCCGGTGTGACGTCTGGAGTGGCTGGCACCCCTGGTACGGTGGTGCGGGAAGCGGCGTGATGCCGGTGGTTCGAAGCTCATGGATTCGTACACGAACATCTCTTCTTCGACGTTGGCCGACGACCTCGCGGCACGTCCGCGGGTCGTTCCCGGGATCGATCCGGCTCCACTGCCGTCGGCGAAGGCTCGTGGCGAGGCGATCCGGTCGGTGTACGCCGGTCGGTTCACCCAGGTGGAGTTGGCGGCCCGATTGGGTGTGGCCCAGAACACCGTGTCGAGATGGTCGACGGGCGACATCGAGCCGTCGCTCGACGACATCGCTCGGATCGAGGACCTGTGCGACGTCCCGCGAGGGGTGATCCTGCGTCGAGCCGGGTACGTGGTCGACGCACGAACCGCTGACGAGATGATCGCTCAGGACGTGCGACTCGATGCAGCGCAGCGCGATCTCGTACTCGCGGCGTATCGCACGGCGCTCCGTCGGTCGGGGATCTGACCGTCACGCCGGGTGTCCGACACCCGGCGAACGCTTACGCTTGCGCCGTGTCGGTGTTCGTCGGAGCGGTGTCGCGTGGGCGTGCTCCTGCGCCGTCGGTGGTCGGGGCGGACGAGGTGCTCCGGGGGCACGGTGTGTCGGCCGAGACGGCGAGTTGGCCCGGCATCGAACTGCTGGCACGAAGCGCCATTGCTGCGTCC
>JBMUCX010000125.1:0-7196 GCA_049458915.1 Ilumatobacteraceae bacterium | reverse complement strand
CCTGAAGCGGGTCCGGACTGTCCTCGATGTCTCACTGATGTCTCGCGACATCACCTGGAGGCGACGGCGGGAATCGAACCCGCGTGGACGGCTTTGCAGGCCGTTGCCTCAGCCACTCGGCCACGTCGCCAGTCATGGGAGGATAGCGGCTCGCCCGGACGACCGGCCGGGCCGCTGATCCAGGGCGATCGAGCGACCTGTGACTGGAGTCGACCCGCCGCATCGGTCAACATGTGCCCGTGATCACCGGACGGACAGCGTTGGCTCGCGGAGTCGGGCGTGGGCCCGCCCTCCTGTTCGTCACAGCAGCCGTGACCCTCACCCCGGCGTGCACCCGGGGTGACGAGGCCCGCGCGGTCACCGCATGTGCCGAAGCCGTCGACCTCGCCGCTGCCGAAATCGATCTCGACGCCCAGAAGGAACGACTCGACGTGGCGTTGCTCCAGTGTCGGTCGACCATCGATCTCGGCAACGAGATCGCACGACACCCGGGAGTGCTCGGTCACGGCGTCGAACGGTTCGTGGAGGTCCGGTGCGGGCGAATCGACGACGAAGCGATCCTGGCCGGGCCCATCTGCGCCGGCAGTCGGACGACACTCCCTCCCCCGCCGCCAGCGGCGACCGACGGTCCCGTGTTCGTGGGAGACACGCTCGACGGTCGACCGATCGAGATCCGACCGGGTCCGGGCACCGTCTTCGTCGGCGACGTCCCCCAGGTCGTGCAGCAGACGGTCGACATCGCTGCCGAGGCCGGATGCCCGGGCGTCCTGGAACAGCGGAGTCGGTGGTTCGAGTTGGTGGACGATCCGGTCATCGGCGACGAGGCGTCGGTCTACACCCGACACGCCGACAACGTGGCCGCCTACCTGGGTTGTGCATCGCCTCCGGCCACCGGATCGGTTCCCGACCCCGGTGCTCCGACGGGCTGACGTCAGACCGGCGACACCAGACCGAACGGTGAGGGCAACTGCTCCTGGTCGTTGAACGGATTGAAGTCCCCGCCATCGGTGATGGTGATCAGCACCGCCACGACGAGCGCCACGAGGACGCCGACGGAGATCCATTGAGCGGTCGGCCCGAACACCCGCTTCGCGCCACGTCGACGTCGCCGCCCGGCCGTCGGCCTGCCCTTGGGCGGCGTGTACGCCTTCGCCCGGCTTCCTGCAGGACGTGCCGCCTCGGATCCCGATCCGCGTCGGCCGGGAACGGTCAGTTCGTCGTTCGTCGAAGAGCTCCCCACGGCGGTGGATCGTAGTCCCGGAAGGCCCACCGGGTCGACCGGTCGGGTTCCTCAGTGCGAAACTCGGCGGTGATGCAGACCTTCATCCACGCCCTCCGTCGGGCCGAGGCCACCGCCCTCCACCACGAAGCACTCGTGTGCGGCGACACCCGCCTCACCTACGCCGAGTTCGGCGGTCGGCTCCGCAGACTCCACGGAGCGCTCGTCGATCTCGGCACGTCACCGGGTGACCGCGTCGCCGTCCTCTCGTCGAACTCGATCCCGTTCGTCGAGCTGTACTGCGCCATCTCGATGGCCGGCCGGGTACAGGTACCGCTCAACTTCCGCTGGGCGGAGCCAGAACTGGCCTACGCCCTCGAAGACTCGGGAGCACGCATCCTGGTGTGCGACCGCGATCCCGGTCGACTCGCCGACATCGTCGAACGCGTGGTTCGCATCGATCTCGGTGACTACGACGAACTCCTCGCCGCCGCCACCACACTCGACTTCGACGAGGCCTCCGTCGCAGAGGACGATCTCGCCGGTTTGTTCTACACCGGCGGAACGACCGGCGTCAGCAAGGGTGTCATGCTCACCCACCGGAACCTGGTGACGAACGCCTGGAACATGCAGGTCACCCAGCCGCTGACACCCGACGATCGGTATCTGGTCATGGCGCCGATGTTCCACGCCGCCGGCTCGATCAGCCTGCTCCAGTCGATGTTCATGGGTGCGTGTCAGGTCGTCCTGCCGGCATTCGAAGCATCGACGATGCTCGACACCGTCGCCACCGAGCGGATCACCCAGACACTCGGGGTGCCGGCGATGGTCGCTGCATCGGTCGAGGAACAACTCGTCCGACCCCGTGACGTGTCGACGTTCCGGGTCTACGCCCATGGCGGTTCCCCGATCGCCCTCGAAGTCGTCCGACGCGGCGCGACGGCGTTCCCCGACACCGCATTCGTCCACCTGTACGGCACCACCGAGACCTCGCCGCTCCTCACCGGACTCGTCGATGAGGTCGACCTGCTCGACACCCCCCGGGCGAAGTCGGCCGGCCAGGCGGTGATGGGGTGCGACGTCGTCATCCGGGACGAATCCGGTGATGCGCTCCCTCCCGGCCACATCGGCGAGGTGACGGTCCGCGGGGCGAACATCATGGCCGGCTACTGGAACAAGCCCGAGCAGACCGCGACCGCCCTCCGCAATGGCTGGTACTGGACCGGGGACGTGGGTCGACTGGACGCTGACGGCTACTTGTTCCTGCTCGACAGGTCGAAGGACATGATCATCTCCGGCGGCGAGAACGTCTACTGCACCGAGGTGGAAGACGCGCTCTACACCCACCCCGCCGTGCTCGAGGCAACCGTGTTCGGCATCCCGAGTGAGCAGTGGGGCGAGGCCGTGCACGCCGTGGTCGTGCGTCGCGACGGGTCCGTCGTCGACGAGGCGGAACTGATCGCCCACTGCCGTGGGAGCATCGCCGGGTACAAGGTGCCACGCTCGGTGGAGTTCCGATCGGAGCCACTCCCCAAGTCGGGACCGGGCAAGGTCCTCAAGCGCGAGCTCCGCGCTCCGCACTGGGCCGGGCGCGACACAGCGATCTGACGGGGTCGGGTTGCATACTGTCGGCGTGACACCGCCCGACTCCCGTGACCCGAATTCGACCGTGCCGTGGTGGCGGCGCGGCGCCGTCTACCAGGTCTACCCGAGGTCGTTCGCCGACGCCGACGGCGACGGCACCGGCGACGTGGAAGGCATCCGCTCTCGGCTGGGATACCTCCGCGATCTCGGGGTGGACGCGATCTGGATCAGCCCGTGGTACCCGTCTCCGCTCGACGACGGGGGGTACGACGTCGCCGATTACCGGGACATCAACCCGATGTTCGGCACGCTGGCCGATGCACAGCGCCTGATCGACGACGCCCACGCCCACGACATCCGGGTCATCGTCGACCTCGTCCCGAACCACACCTCGAGCGAGCACCCATGGTTCCGCGCCGCCCTCGCCGCCGGTCCCGGGTCACCCGCCCGCGCTCGATACGTGTTCCGCGACGGCCGCGGCGACGACGGTGCCGAACCGCCGACGAACTGGTCATCGGTGTTCGGCGGGCCGGCGTGGACCCGCACCCCGGACGGATCGTGGTACCTCCACCTCTTCGACTCGAGCCAGCCCGATCTCGACTGGGAGAACGAGGAGGTCCGCGCCGAGTTCGACGACATCTTCCGCTTCTGGCTCGACCGGGGTGTCGACGGGTTCCGGATCGACGTCGCCCATGGCATGGTCAAGGACCAGGCGTTCCCCGACCTCGACACCGGTGAGCAGATCCTCGAGAGCTCGAACCGCCGTGATCACCCGCACTGGGACCGTCCGGGGGTCCACGACATCAACCGGCGGTGGCGGGCGGTGCTCGACGCGTCGGGACGCGACGTCATGATGGTCGCCGAGGCGTGGGTCCACCCCGAGAGCCTGCCGGACTACCTGCGCCCCGACGAGTACCACCAATCGTTCAACTTCGACTTCCTCACCACTCCGTGGTCACGCCACGAAGCGACCGACGCCATCGACCGGGCGATCACCGCTGCCAACGCCGTCGGTTCGACACCCACGTGGACGCTGTCCAATCACGACGTGATGCGCCACGCCACCCGGTACGGACTCCCGGCCGGCACGAACTGGCGCACCTGGCCACTCACCGGGCCGGTCGAGGACCTCGACCCGGACGTCGGACTCCGGCGCGCCCGAGCGGCGACGCTGTTGCTGATGGCACTCCCCGGTTCGGTGTACCTCTACCAGGGTGAGGAGTTGGGACTTCCCGAGGTGTGGGACCTGCCCGCCGACGTGCTCGACGATCCGGTCTGGGAGAACTCGGGACACACCCAGAAGGGGCGAGATGGATGCCGCGTCCCGATTCCCTGGACGTCGGACGGCCCGTCGTACGGATTCGGATCCGGCACCGCATGGCTGCCGCAGCCGGCGGTCTACGGGCGACTCGCCGCTGCGGCACAGGCCGGCGATCCCGACTCGACGCTCGAGCTGTACCGCTCGGCGCTCGCGCTGCGCCGCGTGCACCTCGTCGACGACGAGTCCTTCGAGTGGATCGCGGCGGACGAGGGAGCGTTGGCATTCCGGCGCGGGTCAGGACTCGTCTGCACGGTGAACTACGGGCCCGGCCCGGTGTCGATGCCCGTCGGCGAGCTCCTCCTGTCATCGGCACCGATCATCATGACGCACGAGCTGCCCGCCGACACCGCCGTCTGGACGCGCTGACCAGCTGAACACGCTGAGCACCTGCACATTCCGACCAGCTGGACACTCCGACCCGACGACGCGCCGGTTCGCTCCGTCGCCGCCCCGTCTGATGGACTGACGTGGGCGAGCCGCGAGGGGGGCCATGACGACCGATCTGTTCCACGATCCGCACCGGTACGGCGACATGGACGCCTGGCGCACCGAGGCGCTGTCCCTGCACGCCGCCGGGCCGGTCCATCGCATCGAAGCGCCCGGCTTCCGGCCGTTCTGGGTCGTGATCGGCCACGACGAGGTGATGAGCGTCGAACGGCAGCCGAAGCTGTTCACGAACGCACCGTTCCCCGTGCTCTCGAACGAGGCCGGCATCGCGGCGACGACCGCAACCGGGCCGCAGATCCGCACGCTCATCCACATGGACGATCCCGACCACCTCGAGTACCGACGACTGACGGCCGACTGGTTCCGGCCGGCGAGTCTGGACCGACTCACCGGCCGTCTCGACGACCTGAGTGAGCAGGCCCTCGCGCAGTTGCGATCGGCGGGCGGCCGGATCGACTTCAACCGCGAGATCGCCATGCACTACCCGCTCCAGGTGATCCTGGCGATCCTCGGTCTCCCGGAGTCCGACTATCCACGGATGTTGCAGCTCACGCAGGAACTGTTCGGGGCGACCGACCCGGATCTCCAGCGCGGCGAGGCGACGCCCGAGGAGATCACGAACATCCTGCTCGATTTCTACGCCTACTTCACGGGCCTCACGGCGGACCGACGCGCCGACCCGAAGGACGACCTCGCCAGCCTCATCGCCAACGGAACGATCAGGGGCGAACCGATGCCGGAACTCGAGCAGATGGGGTACTACACGATCGTCGCGACCGCCGGACACGACACCACTGCGGCGTCGATGGCCGAGGGGATGTACCGCCTGGCGACGAACCCGGAACAACTCGCGCTCCTCCAGGAGCACCCGGAGCTGATGTCGACGGCGGTCGACGAGATGATCCGGCTCTCGTCACCGGTCCGACACTTCATGCGGCACGCCCAGGACGACACCGAGATCGCCGGCACCCCGATCGCACGGGGGGACTGGGTGATGCTCAACTACACGGCAGCCAATCTCGACCCGCGGATCTTCGACGACCCGCTCCGCTTCGACGTGACCCGCCACAACGCCGATCGACACATCGCGTTCGGGTTCGGCGTCCATTTCTGTCTCGGCGCGCAACTCGCCCGCATGGAGTTGCGCTCGCTCTTCTCGCATCTCGTGCCGGCGCTCGAATCCGTCGAGTTGGACGGACCGCCGGCAACGTCGAAGGCGGTCTTCGTGAGCGGCCACAAACGCCTCCCGATCCGCTACTCGCTGCGTCACCCCTGATCGGCGCGTTCGCGCCACCTGGACGGTCGTACTACTCTGGAGGTGGGAACCGGGGGGTTCCCGTGACCTCGATCCGGTCAGATCGGGACGGGGTCTCCAACTCATCACGACCAGCACATCACGACCTTGGGGGGTTCGTTCATGCGTTTTGGCATCTTCATGGCACCGTTCCACTGCCCTGCCGGGCAGGACCCGATCGCTGCGATCCAGCGTGACCTGGAACTCGTCCAGCACCTCGACCGACTCGGCTACGACGAAGCCTGGATCGGCGAGCACCACTCGGCGGGCACCGAGATCATCCCCGATCCGATGCTCTTCATCACCTACGCGGCGCCGCAGACACGGCACATCAAGCTGGGGACGGGAGTGCTGTCGCTGCCGTACCACAACCCGCTCCTCGTCGCCGACCGGGCGTTCTTCTGCGACCAACTCCTGCGCGGTCGGTTCATGCTCGGCCTCGGGCCCGGAGCTCTTCCCGGGGATGCCCAGATGCTGGGCATCTCGATCGAGGAGCAGCGGACGGCACTCGAGGAGGACACCGAGATCCTCATGCGGTTGCTGAACGGTGAGACCGTCACCCATCGCACCTCGCGGTACAACCTCGTCGAGGCGCAGTCCCAGTACCGGCCGTATTCCGACTTCGACATCGCCGTGGCGGCGATCGCCTCTCCGACCGGACCGCGGATCGCCGGACGCCACGGTATGGGCCTGCTCTCGATCGGGGCGACGGCCAAGGACGGCTTCGACGCCCTCGCCTACCACTGGGACGTCGTCGAGGAGCGCGCCGCCGAGTTCGGACAGGTCGCCGACCGGAACCAGTGGCGACTCGTCGGTCCGATGCACATCGCGGAGACCAAGGAGCAGGCCATCGAGGACGTGAAGTTCGGCCTCGACGACTGGTGCCACTACACGCAGAAGATTCTCGCCGTCCCGCACTTCCGGGCCGCCGGCGAGACCTTCGAGGAGCGGGTCGAGTGGGTGAACGAGTCCGGACTCGGTGTGATCGGGACGCCTGACGACGCGATCCGCCAGATCGAGCGCCTCGAGAAGCAGTCGAACGGCGGCTTCGGGGCGTACCTGATGATGGCCCACGAGTGGGCGAACCCACGGGCCACCCATGACCACTACGAGCTGTTCGCCCGCTACGTCAAGCCCCGGTTCCAGGGCATGGCCCGTGGACCGGTCACCGCCGAACATCGGGCGATCGGCGAGTGGGAGTCGCTCGGTGACCGCGTCGAGCGCGCCGTCGCCGAAGCGACCGAGCGGCACTTCGCCGCCAGCGCCGGCGACTGACCGACGACGTCCCCGGGGCGGCGCTCGCCGCCCCGGGGCGGTCGGGTGCCCTCGGG
>JBMUCX010000124.1:0-7268 GCA_049458915.1 Ilumatobacteraceae bacterium | reverse complement strand
CTGCGCAACCGGACCGGCCGATCGTCCTCGTACTCGAACGTGACCTGGGTCTTGCCGTCGGGTCGGAGGTACGGGATCTGATCCGACTTGCGGACCTCGGCCAGGCGCTGAGCGAGACGGTGCGCCGTCCAGATGGGGAGCGGCATCAGGTCGGTCGTCTCGGTACACGCGTAGCCGAACATCATCCCCTGGTCGCCGGCGCCTTGACGGTCGAGCGGATCCTCGCCTGCCTTGCCGCCACGCAGTTCCTCCGAGGCGTTGACACCAGCGGCGATGTCGTCGCTCTGTTCGTCGATCGAGACGATGACACCGCACGTCAGCCCGTCGAACCCTTTGCTGCCGTCGTCGTAGCCGATGTCGAGGATCGTGTTCCGGGCGATCTTGGGGATCTCGACGTACCCCTTGGTCGAGATCTCACCGGCGATCACGCACAAGCCGGTGGTCACCATCGTCTCGCAGGCGACCCGACTCTCCGGATCTTCCGTGAGCAGCGCGTCCAGAACGGCGTCGCTGATCTGGTCGGCCATCTTGTCGGGGTGACCCTCGGTCACACTCTCGGAACTGAACGTCCAGCGAGCCATGTCGTCTCCTCGTGCGGTGTCGAAGCGGTGACGCCTCCGTCGAGCGGCGACGACCTGTCCGAACCCTCGATCCTAGCGACGCCCGATGGCGACGATGCGATCGACGACGGCCGCGGCGATCTCCCGCTTGTCGGCGAGCGGTACGTGCACCGGCTCGGCATCGAGCGTGAACAGACTGACCGCATTCGTGTCGTGCCGGAACCCCACCCCGGGCGCACCCACGTCGTTCGCGACGATCAGATCGAGGTGCTTGGCCACCAACTTCTTGCGGGCGTTCTCCTCGACGTCGTCGGTCTCGGCGGCGAATCCGACGAGTACCTGACCGGCAGGTTTCGACTTCCCGAGGCCGGCGAGGATGTCGGGCGTCGGTTCGAGTTCGATCCGGGGTGGACCGTCGTGCTTCTTCAATTTGTGCGGGGCCGGTGCGACCGGTCGGAAATCAGCGACCGCTGCCGCCATCACCACGACATCGGCGCTCGGCGCCACGCGCTCCATCGCCCCGAGCATCTCCGCCGCCGTCTCGACGCGAATCACCTCCACGCCCGGTGGTGGCGCCACGTCCACCGTGGACACGAGCACGACCGAGGCTCCTCGGGACGCCGCCTCGGCAGCGATGGCGTACCCCTGTTTCCCGCTGCTCCGGTTGGCGATCACCCGCACGGCGTCGATCGGCTCACGGGTCCCGCCCGCACTCACGACGAATCGGAGCCCCGCACAGTCATCACCCCGCCCCGACAGGATCTGCTGGGCGGCGGCCACGATGGTCTCCGGTGCCGCGAGTCGGCCGGCGCCGACGTCGCCCCCGGCGAGACGGCCCGACGCCGGATCGACGACTCGGACCCCACGAGACCGCAACACGTCGATGTTGTCCCGAACCGCCGGGTGCTCCCACATCTCGGTGTGCATCGCCGGACACACGATGACCGGTGCCCGGGTCGCCAGCAGGATGTTCGTCAGCAGGTCGGTCGAGAGGCCGAGTCGGTACGCGGCGAGCAACCGGGCCGTCGCTGGAGCCACGATGACGAGATCGGCTCGCTGACCGACGACGGTGTGCGGGATCGGCGTCGTCGGGTCGTCCCACAAACGAGTCCGGACCGGCTCGCTGGCCAGTGCCGACAGCGTCGTCGTGCCGATGAATCGCTCGGCGCCCGCTGTCATGACCGGCACCACGTGTGCGCCGGCGTCGACCAGACGACGGGCGACCTCGATCGCCTTGTACGCCGCGATCCCCCCGGTCACTCCGAGGACGATCCGACGGCCGGCCAGCATGGCGGGAGCCGGCCGGATCAGTCGACCGCGGCGTCGTCGGCGTCGGTGCCGAGTTCGCCTTCGGGGAGGTCGAGAACCGGTTCGACCGGCTCGGGTGCGTCCGTCCGGACGATCTTGTCCGCCGAGATCTCTTCGAAGGCGATGCTGAGGGGTTTGCGCGCCGTCGACGAGACCTGCGGAGGCACCATGTGGCCGAGGCCGTCGCCGAGTTGGTTGAAGTAGGAGTTGATGTTCCGGGCTCGTCGGGCGGCGAGCGTGACCAACTCGAACTTCGAGTCGACACGGCCGAGCAATCCCTCGATCGCCGGCGTCATCATCGTGTTGTGGCTCTGCGGCATGGGGGACTCCTGTCCGGTTCGTCTGCGCCGACGAATGCTAGCCGGGCGGTTCCACGATTCAGCGGAGACGCTCGGCGGCGATGATCGCCAACATCTCGTCGATCGTGCGCTCGAGGTCGTCGTTCACGACGACGTGATCGGCTTCGGCTCGGCCGATCCGCTCTTCGATCTCGGCCTTGCGTAAACGCGCCAACACCTTGTCGCCCGGGTCACCCCGGCCGCGGAGTCGCCGCTCCTGCTCCTCACGGCTCGGCGGGAGCACGAAGATGAGCACGGCTTCCGGATACCGGTGCTTCACCTGCTGCGCGCCGTCGAGTTCGATCTCGAGCACGGTGTCGGGCGCCGCTGGATCATCGAGGTGTTCGGGAAGAGGCGTCCCGTAGTAGTTACCGAGGAACTCCGTCCACTCGAGGAAGCCGCCCGAGGTGATGCGTTCCTCGAAGGCACCAGGAGTGGTGAACACGTAGGCGTCGGCCGACTCGCCGGGTCGACGCTCCCGTGTGGTCCACGACCGACTGAGCCAGAGTCCCGGGTCGCGGCGGACCAACGCATCGACGATGGTCCCCTTCCCGACGCCACCGGGTCCGGAGACGACGACGATGAGCGGTCGATCAGCCAAGTTGGTCGAGTAGGGCCGCTCGTTGCTGCGCCCCGAGGCCTTGCACCCGTCGATTGTCGGCGATCCCGATCTCGTCCATCACGCGTCGGGCCTTGACCTTGCCGACACCGGGGAGCGACTCGAGCATCGACACCACCTTCATCCGACCGATGTTCGCATCGTCACTCGTCAACGCCTCCGACAGCGACAGCGACCCCATCTTCAAGCGAAGTCGCAGATCGGCTCGGGCCGCGCGGGCCTCGGCCGCCTTGGCGAGCGCTGCAGACCGCTGCTCGGGGGTCAACTGTGGAGGTGTGGCCATACGGTCACGCTATCCGCTGGAGATCCGCCACGCTGCGGATGTCACGGCTCGCGAGGAGGTCGACGAGTTCGTCGTGGATCCTGCGGGTCGCACCGGGATCCGCGAAGTTGGCCGTGCCGACCTGGACGGCATCGGCTCCCACCAGCAACATCTCGAGTGCATCCCAGCCGCTCGCGACACCTCCGGCCCCCACGATCGGCAGGTCGGGCAGGGCTCGGCGGACGTCGTGCACGGCTCGGACCGCCACCGGATGGATCGCCCGACCACTCAGGCCACCACCTCCGTTGCCGAGCGCCGGACGCCAGGTGATCGGGTCGACGACGAGTCCGAGCAACGTGTTGACGAGGGTGACGGCCTCGGCACCCGCGGCGGCCACCGCCTCGGCGACCTCGACGATGCGGTCGGTGTTCGGACTGAGCTTGGCCCATCGTGGGCGCCCACAACCAGCCGTCGCCGCCACCACCTCGGCCGATCGCTCGGCGTCGTGGGCGAAGATCCCGCCCCGGCCTTCGAGGTTGGGGCACGACAGATTGACCTCGACCGCGACGACCTCGGGAGGAGCGGCCGCGAGCAGGTCTGCCGCTCTCCGGTACTCCTCGACGGTGCGACCCCAGATGCTGCACACGACGGTCGCCCCCGACTCGACCAGTTCCGGTACCTCGTGGGCGAGCCATTCCGAGACGCCCGGACCCTGCAACCCGACCGCGTTGAGCATCCCCTGCGGGGTCGGGTGGAGCCGCGGCGCCGGATTGCCGGGCCACTCGAACGATGCCAGCGACTTCGTCACCACGGCCCCGATCGCGGACAGATCGACGTATGGAGCGAGCTCTCGTCCGTATCCCGCCGTCCCCGAGGCGGTCATGATCGGACTGCGGAATTCGACCGATCCGACCCGGACACCGGTGTCGACCCGAACGCGGGAATCGAACTCGGCGCCGTCGGTGGGACCGGACCTCCTCCGGAGTCGGCCGATCATCGCCGGTGGTACTCCTGGAGGCTCATGACCGGGAGCCGTTCGGGGCTCTCCCCGAGACCTTGCGCGGCAGCGAGCGCCGCGCTCACCGTCGTGACACAACTCACACGATGGAGGCTGGCCGCCTTGCGGATGTACTCGCCGTCGCTGCGTCCGACCGATCCACGCGGAGTGTTCACGACGAACACGATCGTCCCGTCGGCGATCAGATCGACGGCCGTCGGCTCACCATCGTCGGCGTCCTGGACCTTGCCCAGGACCCGGTCGACCTCCACTCCGAACCTGCGGAGGTACTCGGCCGTGCCCTGGGTCGCGACGAGTCCGAGACCTCGCTGCCGCATGCGCTGGGCCACGACCAGACCAGCCGGCTTGTCGTGGTCGTTCAGCGACAAGAAGACGGTGCCCTCGCGCGGCAATCCGTTGCCGGCGGCGAGCTCGGCCTTGAAGAACGCCTGACCGAAGGTGGCGTCGATGCCCATCACCTCGCCGGTCGACCGCATCTCGGGTCCGAGTGCCGGATCCACTTCGGGGAACCGGTTGAACGGCAGCACCGCCTCCTTGACGGCGACGTGGCCGGTGACCGGGTCGAGCAGCACGCCGGCATCGCGGAGTTCGGCCAGTGTCGTCCCGAGCATCACCCGAGTGGCGATCTTCGCCAGCGGGATGCCCTTGGCCTTGGCCACGAACGGGACCGTCCGGCTGGCTCGCGGATTGGCCTCGATCACGTAGACCGAGGTGCCGGCCACCGCGTACTGGACGTTGATCAGCCCGCGCACGTCGAGGCGATGGGCGATCGCCGTCGTGTACGCCTTGATCACCTCGACGATCCAGTCCGGCAGGGTCTGCGGAGGGATCGCGCACGCCGAATCACCGGAGTGCACACCCGCCTCCTCGACGTGTTCCATGACCCCGCCGATCAGCACCTCACCGGTGTGATCGCGAATGGCGTCGACGTCGACCTCGATCGCGCTGGCGAGGAAGCGATCGATCAGCACCGGCCGTTCGGCCGAGAGCCCACCCTCGCGCCCGAGACTGCCGATCCCCGACAGTTCGTCCATCGCCCGGGCGAGATGGTTGCGGTCGTGCACGATCTGCATCGCTCGTCCACCGAGCACGTAGCTCGGTCTGACGAGCACGGGGAACCCGATCTCGTCGGTGATGGCGAGCGCCTGTTCGAGATCGACGGCGGTGCCCCCGGGCGGCTGTGGGATCCCGACTTCGCGGCACAGCTGGTTCCACTTCTCCCGGTCCTCGGCGTCGTCGATCGACTGCGCCGACGTCCCGGCGACGAGTTCGACGGGGATCTCACCCGACAGCTTGAGCGGTGTCTGACCACCGAGCGACACGATCACCTTGTACGGCTGCTCGGCGGCGATGACGTTGAGCACGTCCTCCTTGGTGAGCGGCTCGAAGTACAACCGGTCACTCGTGTCGTAATCGGTCGACACCGTCTCGGGGTTGCAGTTCACCATGACCGTCTCGAAGCCGGCCTCACGAAGGGCGAAGCTGGCGTGCACGCAGCAGTAGTCGAACTCGATCCCCTGCCCGATGCGGTTCGGACCGGAACCGAGGATGACGACCTTGCGCCGGTCGGACGGGCGCACTTCGCTCTCGTCCTCGTACGTCGAATAGTGGTACGGCGTCTCGGCGGCGAACTCGGCCGAGCACGTGTCGACCGTCTTGTAGGTCGGGAGGACGCCGGCGGCTTCGCGAGCGGCCCGCACCTCGTCGTCACCGACGCCCCAGAGGTGTGCCAGTTGGGCATCGGCGAACCCGAGTCGCTTGGCGCGACGCCAGGCCCGACGGGTCATCCCCCCGATGCCGACCTCGGCCAGGACCGCTTGCTCCTCGGTGATCATCGCCATCTGGTCGAGGAACCACGGATCGACCTTCGAGTGGGCGTGCACCGTGTCCTGCGGAACACCGCGTCGGAGGAGTTCGCCGATGAGGAAGATCCGCTCCGGTGTGCCCCGCTCGACGTCGGCGAGCAGGTCGTCATCGGTCCGCCCGGCGTAGTGGGCGGCGGCCGGGTCGCAGTTGAGGCCGGCCCGACCCTGCTCGAGCGATCGGAGTCCCTTCTGCAGCGATTCGGGGAAGGTCCGTCCGATCGACATCGCTTCGCCGACCGATTGCATCTGGGTCCCGAGCACCCCCGAGGTGCCCGGCAACTTCTCGAAGGCCCATCGCGGGATCTTCGTCACGACGTAGTCGATCGTCGGCTCGAAACTCGCCGGTGTGGCCCTGGTGATGTCGTTCGGGATCTCGTCGAGCGTGTAGCCGACCGCCAACTTGGCCGCGATCTTCGCGATCGGGAAGCCGGTCGCCTTCGAGGCGAGCGCCGACGACCGCGACACGCGAGGGTTCATCTCGATGACGACCTGCCGGCCGGTCGCGGGGTCGACGGCGAACTGGACGTTCGAACCACCGGTCTCGACCCCCACCCTCCGGATGCAGGCGATGGCGGCGTCGCGCATCTGCTGGTACTCGACGTCGGTCAGGGTCTGCTGCGGAGCGACGGTGATCGAGTCGCCGGTGTGGACTCCCATCGGGTCGACGTTCTCGATCGAACAGATGATCACGCAGTTGTCGGCGCGGTCACGCATCACCTCGAGCTCGAACTCCTTCCAACCGGCGATCGATTCCTCGATGAGGATCTCGCGGATCGGGCTCGCTGCGATGCCGTTCGCGGCGAGACGCTCGAACTCCTCCGGCGTCGAGGCGATACCGGTTCCTCGTCCACCGAGGATGTACGCCGGCCGGATGATGACGGGGAGTCCGATCTCGTCACACACCGTCCGGGCGTCGTCCATCGTGTGGGCGACACCGGACCGCGGCACGTCGAGGCCGATCTCGATCATCGCCTCCTTGAACCGCTCACGGTCCTCGGCAGTGGCGATCGCCTCGGCGTTGGCACCGATCATCTCCGGCGTACCCGGCACACCGATGAGACCACGCTCGAACAGCTCCATGGCGGTGTTCAGCCCGGTCTGTCCTCCGAGCGTCGGGAGCACGGCATCGGGACGTTCGCGCTCGATGATCGAGGCGACCACTTCCCAGGTGATCGGTTCGATGTAGGTCGCGTCGGCGAAGTCCGGATCGGTCATGATCGTCGCCGGATTCGAGTTGACCAGGACGACCCGGTAGCCCTCCTCGCGGAGGACCCGGCACGCCTGGGTGCCCGAGTAGT
>JBMUCX010000123.1:0-7307 GCA_049458915.1 Ilumatobacteraceae bacterium | reverse complement strand
CGGCGAACCGGTCGACGTTGGCCTCGCTCGTCATCCGTCGGTGACGGTGCCGAGCCTTCGGCCACGGGTCGGGGAAGTAGACCCGGATCCCGGCGAGACCGGCAGGACCGAAGCGGTCGAGGAACACCAGGGCGTCGCCGTGGAGCAGTCGGAGGTTGGTCAACCCCATCGCCTCGATCCGAGCGAGGGTCGAGGCGATCCCGGGGGTGTGGACGTCGCAGCCGATCACGTCCGTCGACGGATCGGCGGCGGCCATCGTCGTCGAGGTGTCCCCGAACCCGATCCCGATGTCGATCACCAACGGAGCGGTCCGGCCGAACACTGCGACCCGATCGAAGGTCTCACCGGTCTCGGGCAGACACCACACCGGCTCGAGTCGTTCCAACAGCGCGGCACGCTCGACGGTGAGCGGGCGCCGACGCGGTTTGAACGTTCGCACCAGGTGATGCGGTGTGCCGGGATGCCGAGTCGTGCCTGGCACTAGTCGTCACGTTCTCGGGTGCTACGGAACTTCTCCATGAGATGGTGCCCCGCGGTGATCGACGGATGCCGGGGCGCCTCACCCGGCACGACGGACTCGATCACCGCATCCCAGTTGGCGTTGTGAAAAAACGCGATCGACTGGCGTGGTCCCGGCACCACCGAGTCGGGGATCACGACCCGGTGGACGGTGCTCCGCCACCGATCGTTCGTCCACCGTTCGAGTGCGTCGCCGATGTTGACCACGTACGCCCCGTCGACGACCGGTACGTCGTGCCAACCGCCGTCGGCACCGACCACCTGCAAGCCCGGCCCGGACTGGCGGAGCAGGGTCAGCGTTCCGTAATCGCTGTGGGCCCCGGCGCGCAGTTGACCGGGCTCCGGGTCGACCCCGGCGAGGTCGGGATAGTGGAGCAATCGCAACGCCGAAGTGTGCCGATCGATGTGCGGCACGAAGTGATCGGCATCGAGACCGAGCCCGACCGCCATCAGACCCATCAGCCGCTCCACCAACCGAGCGAGGTCGTCGTAGTACCCCCGCAGGGTCGGTTCGAGCACCGGCAGGGCGGTTGGCCAGGGTGTGGCCGAGAACACGAACGCCGCCGCCGGGTCGGCCCGGATCTCGGCCGCACACACCTCGTCCGACGGCCCGACCGAGTAGGTCTCCTTGAGGTCGGGAGGCGTGTCGACCCCGAGACTCGCGGCGAGTCGCTCCACCCGGTACGGCCCATAGCCGTAAGCGTCACCGGGTGGGATGGAGACGGCGAGTTTGTCGGCGAGTGGCAGGGCGAAGAAGGCCCGAGCCGCCTCCCAGGCCGCCTGTTCGACCGCCGGATCGAGACCGTGGCCGACGATCTGGAAGAACCCGACGTCGCGCGCGGCGCGGTCGATCGCAGCGACGACGGTCGCCGCCTCGTCGGTCAGGTCGATGATCGGGACGGACACGCCGTCACTCGCCGTACTCGTGCTCCGGTGCTGGGTAGACGCCGCGCTCGACATCGTCCCGGAACGCCTCGGCTGCGGCCAGCAGCGTCTCGCCGATCTGCGCGTACTGCTTGACGAACTTCGGGATCCGACCTCGGGCGAATCCTGCCCAGTCGGTCCACACGAGCAGTTGCCCGTCGCAATGCGGCCCGGCACCGACCGAGATGGTCGGGATCCGGAGTTCGGAGGTCACCTGCGCGGCCACGGCCGACGGCACCATCTCGAGCACGACGGCGAACGCACCCGCCTCCTCGACGGCGTGCGCATCGGCGAGCAACTGCTGCGCCCCGTCACCGCGTCCCTGGATGATGTGCCCCCCGAGGCCGTGCTCGCTCTGCGGCGTGAACCCGATGTGGGCCATCACCGGGATCCCGGCCCGGACGATGCGCTTGATCTGTTTCGCGCTTCGGACCCCGCCCTCGAGCTTGACCGCATGAGCACCGGTCTCCTTCATGTACCGGATCGCCGACGCCAAGGCGTCGTCGGGACCGTTCTCGTACGAACCGAACGGGAGATCGGCGATCACGAGCGCCCGATTGGCACCACGGACCACCGCCCGAGTGAGGGGGATCATCTCGTCGAGGGTCACCGGCAGGGTCGTGTCGTAGCCGAACACCGTGTTACCGGCCGAGTCACCGACGAGGAGGAAGTCGATGCCGGCCTCGTCGAAGATGGACGCCGACAGGTAGTCGTACGACGTGAGCCCGGTGATCTTGATCCCCTGCTCCTTGGCTCGCTGGAAGTGTCGGATCCGAACCCTTTTCAACGTCGGGTCGCTGGCTCCACCCCCATAGGTGCGCTGCTCGTCGGTCACCTCACGAACCGTAGTGCTCCCACGTCACCGATGCGGCCCTGCGGTCGACGGGATGCGAGCATGGTCGCATGTTCGACACATCGAAACTCGGCCCGATGTACGAGGACTTCCGGGTCGGCGCCACGCTGCCACCGCTCCCGTCGATCACGCTGACCGAGGCCGACAACACCATCTATCGAGCGGTGACCGGCGACCAGCACCAACTGGCCGCCGATGCCTCCGCCTACCGAGCGGTGAGCGGGAGCGACAACCGACTCGCGAACCCCGCACTCGTCCTGCAGTACTCGATCGGCCAGACGACGATGGCCACTCGTCAAGCGATCGCCAACCTCTACTACCGCTCGGTCCGGGTGCTCCGCCCGGTCGAGGTCGGTCAGACCCTCACGACGACCACGACCGTCCTCGGCATGAAGGACTCCGCCCCGAAGGGCGACCAGTTCCGGGGCAAGGTGTGGCTCGGGATCACCACGAGCAGCGAGGACGGACCGGTCGTCGAGTACGAACGGTGCGCGCTCGTCCGCGGCAGGGGACCCGGGCAGCCGGGCGCCGACGACGACATCCCCGGACCGTCCGAGCCGACGCCGCTCGGGGATCTCATCGGCCTGGTGCCCGACTGGAACCTGTCCGTCCTCCCCGCGACCGACTGGCCCGTCGACGACGAGCGGCTCGACCCGCTCCGTGACCACGTCGATCTCGCCGCTCCGCTCGCGCGGCTCACGTTCAACCAGGCGGCGGTGCACCGGGACGTGACGCTCACCGCCAATGGTCGTCGACTCGTGTACGGCGGCCACGTGCAGGGCCTCGCCCAGGCATCGCTCACCCGGATGCTCCCCGGACTCGCCACGATCGTCGCCTGGGACGGCTGTGATCACATCGGACCGGCGTACGAAGGTGACCTCATCGAGTTCCGACACACGGCTGTCGAGCGGCTCGCCGCCGGGAGCGGCCACCTGACCAGGTTCGTGGTGATCGGTACCAAGGTCGCCGATGGGACCACCGGGCCGACCGAACCCGTCGACATCCTCCGCTGGACCCCGATCGTCTGGGCGCCCTGACGTCGCCGACGGCGGGAACCCGGGCCCAACGGCACACGTCGAAACGATCGACACGCCGTACCGTGGCGGGTGGGAGGACGACCGATGCGATCAACGTGGACGAACAGGACGGTCGTATCGGCGATCGTCGTCGCGATCGTCGGAGCGGCGTGCTCCGGCGGGAACGACGCGCGGGACGAGGTACCGGAGCCCGGCCCCGCCGGAACGCTCGGCCCGGTCGTCAACGTCGCCGGTCGGCAACCGGACGGTTTCGCACCCATCGGCCTTCGTCTGAGTGAGGGCGCACCAGCAGCGACCGCGGCGGACCAGGTCACCGTCGTCCCCGGCACGCCGCTGACGCCACGACAGATCGCCGCCGTGCTCGACCGACTCCCCGAATGGGAGGTGCCGGCCGAGGACCGGCCGTCGGTTTCGCTCCCGACCCGGACCCTGCTCCCACCGCTGGTCGGCGACACCATCGACACGGAGTTCCCGCCGGCGGGCGACGAGTCGCCACCCGGCGAAGGCGACGGCGTCCTCGAGGTGCTGCGGGTCCAGCCGGAGGGTCCGGTCGACCTGGCGCCGTTCATCACGGTCACGTTCGACCAGCCGATGGTTCCTCTCACGACGCTCGACCAACTCGACGTGCTCGACGTCCCCGTCGTGGTGACACCGTCGATCGACGGTCGGTGGCGCTGGATCGGAACCCGCACGCTCCGCTTCGAACTCGTCCCCGGTGAACTCGACCGCCTGCCCGGATCGACCGATTACACCGTCGAGGTGCCAGCAGGCACCCGGGCAGCGAACGGAGCTCGCTCGGGCGACTCGGTGACCTGGTCGTTCACCACGCCGACCGTCGACGTCGTCGAACTCATCGGCGCCGACCGGAGCCTGCCCCTCGATCCGGTGTTCGTCGCCGTCTTCGATCAAGTCGTCGACCCGGTCGCCGTCCTGCCCACCATCGAACTCCGCGCCGGCGGTGAGCGCGTACCACTCCGGTTGGCCAACTCGTCCGAGATCGCCGCCGACGACGAAGCGCGAGCGGCGATCGACAGGGCGTTGCCCGGTCGAACCGTGGCGTTCCGGCCGGTCGGCGATCTCCCACCCGACACCGGCCTGTTCGTCAAGATCGGGCCCGGCACACCATCGGCCGAGGGCCCGAACACCGCCGTCACGGCGGAGACGTTCGATGCCCGGACGTTCGGTGCACTCGCCATCGTCCGATCCGAGTGCGGGTGGGGCGAGGGCTGCACGCCGGGCGACCCGTTCTCGATCGAGTTCTCGAACGCCCTCGATCCGGACGCCTTCGATGCCGACCTGGTCAGCGTCGAACCCGCGATCCCCGGGATGCGCATCGACGTCTACGGATCGCTCGTCACGATCAGTGGAGCCACGCTCGGCCGGACCGACCACGCCGTCACCTTCGACGCCGACCTCCGCGACGAGTTCGGTCAGACGCTCGGCACCGATCGAACCGTCACGTTCGAGGTCGGAGCGGCACCGCCCGAGTTGCGAGGCCTCGACCAGCTCTGGGTCACGACCGACCCGGCAGCCGACTCTGCGACGGTGTCCGTGTCGACCATCAACCACGACGACCTGGCCGTGCGAGCGTGGGCCGTCGACCCGACCGACTTGGAGGAGTTCCGTCGGTACCTCGACCGGTGGTACTCCGATGCCGGCGCAACCGTTCCGGCGTCGTGGTCGCTCGTGCTGGACGAGACGATCGAGGTCGCAGGAGCGAACGACCGTTGGGTCGAGACCGCCATCGACCTCACCGGAGCCTTCGACCGCACCGGGTCACAACTCGTCGTCGAGGTGAGTTCGACCCTCGAACCGAACCCGGGTGACGACGACTTCTGGCGCAACCGGCCGAGGGTCGCCTGGGTTCAACGAACGACGCTCGGCGTCGATGCGATCGCCGACGGACGCCAGCTCGTGATCCGGACCACCGATCTCACCACCGGTGAGCCGCTCGGACGGGTCCCGGTCGAACTGATCGGCGACGGACGCGTGGCGACGACCGATTCCGAGGGCCTCGCAGAGATCGAGCTCGGCTCGACTCCGGTCGACGGCCTGTGGGCGCGGGCCGATGACCAGACGGCGTTCCTCGTGGACGACTGGTGGGGCGCCTGGTCGGCGCAGGAACGAACCGACGAGGCCCGTTGGTACGTCTTCGACGACCGGGGCGTCTATCGGCCCGGGGAAACGGCGCGACTCACCGGGTGGGTGCGCAACTTCACCTGGTCGACCGATCTGCAACTCGAACTCTGGGATGGGGCGCGAACCGTCCGATATTCGGCCTGGGACGCTCAGGGCGTCGAGTTGGCGGCCGGCACCGCCGAGGTGGGACCGCTCGGCCGCTTCGTGATCGCCGTCGACGTCCCGCCCGGAGCGAACCTCGGTCAGGCGTACGTCGAACTGTTCCTCGACGGCGTTCCGGCGTACACGTACGGCAGCCACCAGTTCCAGATCCAGGAGTTCCGGCGGCCCGAGTTCGAGGTCACCGCCCGACCCGAGTCGCCCGCTCCCTATTACCTGGCCGACCCGATGACGGTCGCCGTCGACGCGGAGTACTTCGCCGGGGGCGTCCTGCCCGATGCCGAGGTCGATTGGACGGTGCGCTCCCTGTCCACCACGTACGCTCCTCCGAACTGGGACGAGTTCGTGTTCGGCGAGTTCCGTCCGTGGTGGCTCGAGGGCGACTGGTCGGGCGGGGGGTATCTCGCCGCCGAATCCTTCGACTCGTGCTGGGACTGCGGTCCGTTCGACGATGCCACCGTCGAGACGTACCGGGGGCGAACCGACGTCACCGGGACGCACTACCTCAGGATCGACCTCGACGGACCCGACGTCGACCTGCCGACGTCGGTGATCGCCGAGGCGACCGTTTTCGACGTCGATCGACAGGCCTGGGCGTCGCGCGTCGACCTCGTCGTCCACGCCGCTCGCTCCTACGTCGGGCTCCGAACCGACCGGTCGTTCGTCGAGGTCGGAACCCCGCTGCGCGTCGATGCCGTCGTGACCGACGTCGACGGACTGATCGCCGCCGGCCGCACGGTGGTGGTGTCCGCTGGACGACTCGACTGGGCGATCAGGGACGGCGCCTGGACCGACGAGGTCGTCGACGAGCAGACGTGCCGGATCACCTCGACCGACGACGTCACCGACGGTTCGATGCGATGCGAGTTCCCGACCGAGATCGGCGGCGAATACCGGATCACCGCCGTCGTCACCGATGCCGACGGTCGGACGAACCGCACCGAACTCACCCAGTGGGTGTCGGGGAACGAGACGCCGCCGACGCGCACCATCGACCAGGGACTCGTCACGATCGTGCCGGACGCCGAGTCGTACCGACCCGGCGATGTGGCCGAGTTGCTCGTCGTCGCTCCGTTCGCCCCCGCCTACGGTGCCGTCACCGTCGCTCGGGGTGCGATCGTCTCGACGTTCGGCTTCGAGGCCGAGGACGGTAGTGCCGTCGTCGAACTGCCGATCGAATCCCCATGGGTTCCCGGTGTGACCGTGCAGGTCGACGTCACCGGGGTGGCGGAGCGGTCCGACGACGACGGCACCCCTCGACCAGATCTGCCACCTCGAGCGGCGTACGCGTCGGGAACCGTGTCGCTGGACATCCCTCCGTTCGACCGCACGCTGACCGTCACGGCCACCCCCGCCGATGCGGCCGTCGCTCCCGGTGACGACACGTCGGTGACCGTCACCGTGACCGATGCCGACGGCTCACCGGTCCCGGGCGCCGACGTCGCAGTGGTCGTGGTCGACGAGGCCGTCCTGTCGGTCACCGGCTACCAACTGCTCGACCCACTCGCCGTGTTCTACCGGGACGTGTGGGCCGACCTCCGGACGAGGTACGCCCGGAGCAGCATCGTCCTCTCCCGCAACGATCTCCTGCTCGACGGCGGCGACGACTCGGCGGGGTCGGAAACGGCGGAGGTCCAGTCATCGGATCAGGCCGCCGAGGAACCGGCGGCTGAGGA
>JBMUCX010000122.1:0-7606 GCA_049458915.1 Ilumatobacteraceae bacterium | reverse complement strand
CAAACCGAACATTTCCGTCAGTTCGCCGACGTGGCACCCGCCAACCGGGTTCCCGGACCGGCCACCGTCGCTAGCATCCCACAGCGTGTCAGCGGCCAACCCCGTTCCGCCGCAACCCGGCATGCGTGACGTGCACGTCCCGCCCGGGGGTTTCGCGTACCTCCGCTCCCTTGCGGCTCGACGTGACTACATCGTGTACTCGGCCGCCACGGAGATCCAGGCTCGACAGATGACCTCGGTGCTCGGCAACCTGTGGCACCTGCTCAACCCACTCCTGCAGATCGGCGTCTACTACCTCATCTTCGGCGTGGTGCTCGGCGTCGACCGGGGCGACGACTACTTCGCCTTCTTGAGCATCGGGCTGTTCATGTTCTTGTTCACGCAGCGAGCGACCATCGCCGGCGCCAACTCGATCGCCAACAACAAGGGCCTGCTGAACGCCTTTTCGTTCCCTCGGGCGCTGCTCCCGGTCACGTCGACCCTCACCGAGATGTTCGCCAACATCGGGCCGTTCCTGGTGATGTTCCTCATCGCCGTGCTCAGCGGCGTCACCCCCGACGTGCGCTGGCTGTTCTTCGCCCCACTGGTCGTCGTCCAGATGGTGTTCAACATCGGGGCGAGCCTCGTCGCCGCCCGTGCCGGGAGCACGGTCCGGGACTTCTCCAACCTCCTGCCCTTCGTGTTCCGGATCCTGCTGTACGGATCGGGCGTGCTGTTCGACGTCGAGCGATACGTCGACGACGCCTCCTACGGCTGGATCTTCGACCTCAACCCGGTCTACTGCGTCGTCACGCTCGCCCGCTGGAGCATCCTCGGCGGCGACTTCCAGGCCGGCCTCGCCGTCGTCCTCGCCGGATGGACCGTCGCCATCGGCGTCGCCGGCCTCGCGTGGTTCCGCGCCGGGGAAGGGAACTACGGCCGTGAGTGACGAACCGACCGCCCGGCGGGCGGCATCCGACCGACTCTCGATCGCCGTGCGCGACCTCGACGTCGTGTACCGCCTCTACGCCCAACCGCTGCTCAGCGCCCGACAGGTCGCTTCGCGGGGCTTCCGGTCCCGTGAAGCGATGACCGTCCACGCCATCCGATCATTGACCCTCGACGTACGAGCCGGTGAAGCGGTCGGCATCGTCGGATCGAACGGATCGGGCAAGTCGACCCTGCTGCGCACGATCGCCGGCCTCCAGCCGAAATCCAGCGGTCACGTGTTCGTCACCAACCAACCGCAGTTCCTCGGTGTCGCCGCCGCACTGAAACCCCAACTGTCGGGCTACCGCAACGTCTACCTCGGCGGGCTCGCCATCGGACTCGGTCGCGACGAGATCGACGAGCGGATCCACGAAGTCGTCGAGTTCAGCGGACTCGGCGACTCGATGTCACGCCCCCTCAAGACGTATTCGTCGGGGATGCGCGCCCGCCTCGCGTTCTCGATCGCCACGTTGCGAACCCCGGAGATCCTGCTCCTCGACGAAGCACTCGCCGTCGGTGACCGGTCGTTCCGCGACCGCAGCATCGCGAAGATCAACCAGATCCGCGAGAACGCCAACTCGATCGTGCTCGTCACCCACAACCTCAACGAGATCCGCGAGACGTGCGACCGGGCCGTCTGGCTCGACGACGGCGCACTCGTCGCCGACGGGCCCGTCGAGGACGTACTCACCGAGTACGAGTCGTGGAGCGACACCTCTCGACGCTGAACCGTCCTCGAACCACTCCCCCGCCGGTCCTCAGAGCCGGTCCTCAGAGCCGGTACACGTTCGGATGCCGCATCCGGCCACGGGTGTCGAACACCAACGGAGCGAGCCGAGCGACCTCGTCGAGGTCGTACTGCGAATGCGTCTGCAACAGCAGAGCGAGGTCGCACGTCGCCAACGACGCCGGCAGGTCGGCGACGAGCGAGACGGCCTCACCGTCGACCACGAACGAGTCGAGGTGCGGATCGTGGGCCACGACATCGGCGCTCAACCGCCGCAGGTGCTGGATCACCCCGGTCGCCGGTGACTCCCGGGCATCGGCGATGTCGGGCTTGTAGGTCAGACCGAGCACCAGGACACGAGACCCACGGACCGGCTTGCCGACGTCGTTGAGCGCATCTTGCACCCGAGCGACCACGTACGCCGGCATCCGACCACTGATCTCCTGGGCCAGTTCGACGAACCGGAACTGGTAGCCGAGGGAGCGCACCTGGTGCGACAGGTAGTTGGGATCGATCGGGATGCAGTGTCCTCCGACCCCCGGGCCGGGCCGGAACGCGGCGAACCCGAACGGCTTCGTCTCGGCAGCGCGGATCGCCTCCCACAGATCGATGCCCAGGTCGTGGGAGAACACCGCCATCTCGTTGACGAGCGCGATGTTCACGTGCCGATACGTGTTCTCGAGCAGCTTGGCCATCTCGGCCTCACGCGGACCGCTGACCGGTACCACCTCGTCGACGAACCGCCCGTAGAACGCAGCTGCACGCTCGGTGCACGCCGGGGTCAAGCCACCGACCACCTTCGGCGTGTTCTTCAGTGAGTAGTTCGGGTTACCCGGATCGATCCGCTCGGGCGAGAAGGCGAGATGGAAGTCGGTGCCGGCCCGGAGGCCGGACGTCTCGAGGATCTCCCGGACCAGGCCGTCGGTGGTTCCCGGATAGGTCGTCGACTCGAGCACGACGAGCGTCCCCCGACGCAGCCGCGCTGCGATCGTGCGCGACGCCGACTCGACCGCCGAGAGATCAGGGGTGCGGTCGTCCTTCAGTGGAGTCGGGACACAGACGACCACCACCTCCGCACCGTCGAGACAGTCGGCGTCGTCGGAGAACGACGTCCCCCCGGCCAGGACCTCGGCGACGACCCGGTCGTCGATGTCGTCCACGTGCGATCGACCACCCGCCAGCTTCGCCACCACGGCAGCCGACACGTCGAAGCCGACGCAGCGCAACCCCGAACGGGACGCCTCGACGACCACCGGCAAGCCGACGTACCCCAGACCGACCACGACCAGCTCAGTACCCATCAGCGCTCCTCTCCGACCCGACGGCCAGCGATGCTACCGATGCTCTGCCGCTGAGCTGCCGCGGTCGACGTCGTCCTCGCTCGGACGGACCCGTTCCAGCCAGCCCAACAGGACTGCGATGGCACGGGGATCGTGACGGAGTCGATGACCGGCGCCGGGGAACAGCACGAGCTCGGCGGCACCGTGCGCCTGGGCGAGCTGCCGGGCGTCACTCGTCGGCACGCTGTCGTCGTCGTCGCCGTGCATCACGAGCAGCGGACGCGGAGCGAACCGTCGGGCAGCCGCAGCGGGGCGGAATCGTCGGAACGCCCGCGTCCAGTCGTCCATCGAGCGCGGGAACCCGGGCGTGCGAACCGCACCGATCTCACGGGCGTGGTCGAGGAAGCGACGCGGGTGCTCGGCCCAGTCGTCGAAGTCGGCACGCGGCGACATCAGGGCGACCGCGTGCACTCGAGGGTCGTCGGCGCCGACGCACACCGCGACCGAACCGCCGGTGTTCGCCCCGACGAGCACCACCCCTGGCACCCCGGTCGTCGTGATCAGATGGTCGATCGCCGTGCGGAGGTCGTCGATCCAACCCTGCAGCGAGAAGTCGCCCGTGCTCGTACCGCACCCGCGGAAGTTGAAGGTCATGGCCACGTAGCCGACCTCGTACGCGATCCGATCGACGAGCTGCGGGAAGGTGCCCGCCGACCGGCGGGCGTCGATCGGCCCGATCGGGAATCCGTGGCACAGGATCAGGCCGAGCGCATCGGGGTCGCGCAGCCCGACCGGAGGCTCCCTCACGTAGCACGCCAGCGTGTGCCCACCGCTCGGGAACGTGGCGTCCATCGGCGTCAGGAGCGGGGCCTGCGGTGCAAGCGGCGCGTGCCGGGCGATGCGAGGCTGTACCCGCGGTTCCGGGCCTCGGCGAGCGTGTCGGGTCCGAACTGGATGCCGACCCCGCCCGACACGATCTCGTCGATCACCGCGTCGTCGGTCCACTCGTCGAGGTCGTAGACGAGTTGGGTGCGCTTGTCGCCGAGGAAGCGGGCGTGTTCGAACCGGGTGGGACGCTCCATGGGGCACACGATACGTCGCTGGCGCCGTCCGGCGTGACCGTCCACGCGGAACGGGGGGCGCCGGAGCGCTCCCCGTTCACGTTGACTGATGGGGACCGAAGCGAGCCCGTTACGCCGGCGGGACGAGGTCCGGCAGCTCGTTCGGCGGGGGTTGGCGGGAATTCGCCAGGGCCGTCCAGCCCGTCGGCCTAGCGGCCAACCACCTCCAGGGTCCCGGAACAACTACCACTCATGTGATGGACCACCTCCCTTCTCTGGTACCGGGTATTCCAGCACATCGGACGACTCGTCGCCAGCCGACGCCGGATCGAACGCCCGATCAGGACGACGGTCAGATGACGTCGTCGAGCGGGGCCTGCGGACCGACCGCTCCGATGGCGGCGAAATACGCGAGGTGGGCGGTCACCACGTTCACGGCGTCGACGTCGTCGAGCAGCTCGACCTCTGCGTCGTCGGCCGTCGCCAGGAGATGAGCGATGAGGGCGTCCTCGCTGACGATCACGTTCTCGTCGATCGATTGGCGGACGTCGACGACCCGATCAGGCTGCAGACCCTGCTCGTGGAGCCAGCGGAGGTGCGCGACCAGCAGGGTCTCGACCTCGGCCGGGGTCAGCCGTGCCTGGCTCTGCTCGGGAAGTCGGTCGGCCACGAAGTCGACCGCCTCGTCGAGCTGGTACACCGCCCGCGGCGCGATCGCATCGAGGCGATGCGCCTCCCGTCCGATCGTGCCCGCCGCGATCGCGAACACGAGCACGGCGGCCAGGACGACGAACAGCCAGATCACGCTCCAAGCCTACGGACCGAACAGTTCGTGCCAGGCACCAACTGAAACGGGCGAGTTGCGCTCGGTTGGCGCTTCGCGCAACCCGTCAGATGCCGATTCGCTGAGCGAGCTGCTCGCGGTGGTAGGTCGGATCGCCGAACAGCAACTCCGAGCTCTTCGCCCGCTTGAAGTAGAGGTGAGCCGGATGCTCCCAGGTGAAGCCGATGCCGCCGTGGATCTGGATGTTCTCGGCGGTGGCGTGGAAGTACGCCTCCGAGCAGTAGGCCTTGGCGAGCGAGGCGACCGACGGCAGTTCGTCGTTCATCTCGCTGGCGCACCACATGCCGTAGTACGCAGCCGACTTGGCCGACTCGACCTCGAGGAGCATGTCGGCGCACTTGTGCTTGATCGCCTGGAACGAGCCGATCGGACGGCCGAACTGGACGCGGTCCTTCGCGTACTGGACGGCCATCTCGAGCACGAACTGGGCGCCACCGACCTGCTCGGCAGCGAGTGCGATCGCGGCGAGGTCGAGCACGGTCGACAGCACGTCCCAGCCCTTGCCCTCGGCGCCGATGAGGGTGGCCGGCGTGTCGGCGAAGTCGATCTTGGCCTGCTTGCGGGTCTGATCCATCGTCGAGAGGGCGGTCCGGGTCAGGCCCGAGGCGCCACCGTCGACGGCGAACAGGCTGACGCCGGCGCCCGTCCGGGCAGCGACGATCAACAGATCGGCGGTGTGACCGTCGAGCACGAAACTCTTCGTGCCGGTGAGGGTGTACCCGTCACCGGACTTGGTGGCCGGCATCGTGATCCCGGCCTCGTCCCACTTGCCCGACGGTTCGGTGAAGGCGAGCGTGGCGATCGTCGCACCGGACGCGATGCCGGGCAGGTGTGCGGCCTTGGCGGCCTCGTCACCGGAGTGGACGAGCGTGTTCGCCGCGAGGACCACCGTCGAGAAGAACGGTGCGCAGAGCAGCGCCCGACCCATCTCCTCGAGCACGATGCCCAGTTCGACGAACCCGAACCCCGAACCGCCGAACTCCTCGGGGATCGCCAGGCCCTGCAGACCCATCTGCTCGGCCATCTGGCCCCAGACCGCCCGGTCGAAACCGGCCTCGGTCTCCATCTGTTCGCGCACGGCGGTCTCGGGGCTCTTGGCCTCCATGAACGACCGGATCGTGGAACGGAGTTCTTCTTGCTCGTCGGTGAAGGCGAAGTTCATGAACGCGATGTTGGTCGCCTTGACCACGACGCCGCAACTCTGGTTGTGTACACATGTGGACACAACAGACTCCGGACCATCACCGACCGCCGGACCGACCGCCGGAGCGACCGCCAGCTCGACCGCTGGAGCGACGATCGGTGTTCGCGCCCTGCGCGCCTCGCTCGCCAGCGCCGTCGACCGAGCTCGCTCCGGAGAACGCACCATCATCACCGCCCACGGCCGAGCGGTCGCACAGCTCGCCCCGCTCGACGAGGCCGCACCGGACATCGACCGGCTCGTCGCCGCCGGATCCCTCGTGCCACCTCGCCGCGTGAGCCCCTGGCGACCGCCGACCCCCGTCGAGGTCTGGTCCGGCGTCCGCATCGATCGGGCACTCCGGGAGCTGCGCGGATGACCGTCGTCCTCGACACCAGCGCATTGCTCGCACTCGTCGTCGACGGTCCCGAGCGGCCGGTCGTCCTCGACGCCCTCGATGCCGATCCGGTCTGGTGCGCGTCGGCGATGGCCCTCACCGAGGCCCTCCCGGCGATCGACCGACTCACCGACGAGCCGATCCTGCGCGCCGACCTCGAAGACGCCGTCCGACTCGTCTGGGACCATCTCCACATCGTCCCCGTCGATCAACGCTGCCTCGACCGAGCCGCGGCCCTGTCGAGACTCCAGCCGGTTCGGCTCACCGATGCCATCCACTTCGCCGCCGCCGAACGACTCCCGGCCCCGCGCGGCTTCATCACCTTCGACCCTGCACAGATCGGTGTCGCGCTCGGACTCGGCTTCGACGTCGTGTCGCGATGACGTCCCGTGCAGGTGGAGCCCGAGAGCGCGAGACTCGTGCCATGCCGAGCGTCCCCACTCCCGTCATCCACTGGTCGAACGCCGATGCCGAAGTCCACAAAGTCGTCGTCGGACCGTACGACAACAACGTGTTCGTCATCCGATGCCGACACACCGGCGAGGCCGTCCTCGTCGACGCCGCCAACGAACACGAGCTCCTCCTCGAGATGTGCCGCGGCCTGGGAGTCCGGCGCGTGCTCGAAACCCACGGACACTTCGACCACATCGGCGCCGTCGCCGAACTACGCGAGGCCGGCTACGAGGTCGCCGTGACGGCGCAGGACGCCCCGATGCTCGTCGAGGTCGGCTACGACGTCTTCCTCGACGATGCCGAGGTGATCGAGTTCGGCCGACTCCGACTCGATGCGATCCACACCCCCGGCCACACTCCCGGGTCGATCTCGTTCGCCCTCGCCGGCACGCCCCTGCTCTTCACCGGCGACACCCTGTTCCCGGGTGGACCCGGCGCGACGCATTTCGAGGGTGGTGACTTCACCACGATCATCCACACGATCGACACGAAGCTGTTCACCTTCGCGGCCGACACGATCGTGCTGCCCGGCCACGGTGACGACACCACCATCGGCACCGAACGTCCGCACCTCACCGAGTGGGTCGACCGGGGCTGGTAGGCGGACCAGCAGCCGGAAGACCTCGCTGACGGTCCCGGACGCGCTGATCGGCGAGCAAGCGCCGGCTCGCGGCCTGCAGATCCGCCAGGAAGGC
>JBMUCX010000121.1:0-7634 GCA_049458915.1 Ilumatobacteraceae bacterium | reverse complement strand
CGATCGTCGGCCCGCCCGTCCGCGTTCCCGGAGTTCACGAACGAGGAGGATCGATCACGTTGGAAACGACGTCGGAACCCGACGAGCACCGCCCCACCATCGACCCGGAGCAGCCGTACGGCGTCCGGGACGACCAGCGGAGCCACTCGCTCGAAGACGCCGACCGGCCGCTGCGGCCGAGAGGACCGATCATGCGGGCGCTCCACGGATATCGGATGCTCGCCGATCGGCTCGCTGGAGCACTCGGCGCAGTGAGCGCGGTGCTCATCTTCCCGACGGTGATCATCTCGATCGTCAACGTCGTGCTGCGTCGAGTCGGGGCGAACCAGGGGAGGAATCTCACGTCGAACGCACTGATCGAAGCCCAGTGGTATCTCTACACACTCATCTTCGTGTTCGGATTGGCGTACATCCTGAAAAACAGCGTGAACGTCCGTGTCGACTTCTGGTTCGGGAACCTGTCCTCGCGAACCCAGTCCTGGATCGACCTGATCGGACACTTCATCGGGCTGCTGCCCTTCGCCTACATCGGGATCAAGTACAGCTGGCCGTCGGTGCAGCTCAGTTGGGAGGCCCGTGAGGGCTCTCCGGATGCCGGAGGACTCCCTCGCTACCCGATCAAGACGGCGCTGATGGCCGGCTTCGTGTTCCTCGCCGTGCAGGCGATCGCCGAGGTGATCAAGAACATCGAGTACCTGCGCGGTCACGAGCGGCGGTATGCGAGTGCTGCGCCGGCTCTGGCCGCCGGCCAGGAGTACGCCGTCGACGACTTCGCCGTGAGTACATCGGGAGGTCGGTCGTGATCAACTCGGAGATCCTCGCGTTGATCATGCTCGGCTTGTTCATGCTCCTGATCATGATCGGCTACCCGGTGGCGTTCACGTTCGCCGGTACCGCCACGGTGTTCTTCCTCATCGGCTGGGCCCAGGGAGACATGGCGCCGGCGCAGCTCAACGGTCTGTTCAACAGGTGGTTCGCCGACAGCGCTGCGAACTTCACGTTCCTCGCGATCCCGTTCTTCGTGTTCATGGGTGCGATCTTCGAGAAATCGGGTCTCGCCGAGCGTCTCCTGACGACGATCGGTCTGATGCTCGGACCGGTCCGCGGGGGAATGGCCATCGCCGTGGTGGTGGTCGGGACGATGCTCGCCGCAGCAACCGGGGTCGTCGCTGCGACGGTGATCGTCATGGGTGTGCTCGCACTGCCGGTGATGGTGAAGTACCGATACGACCACGAACTGGCGTCCGGTGTCATCGTCGCCTCGGGCACGCTCGCCCAGTTGATGCCGCCGAGTCTGGTGCTGATCGTCCTCGCGCAGTTCATCCCCGTCTCGGTCGGACAGTTGTTCGCCGGTGCCCTCATTCCGGGCCTCCTGCTGGCAGTGATGTTCGCCGGATACGTGCTGTTGGTGGCGTACTCGAAGCCCGGGAGCGCACCGGCGATCCCGGCGGTCGAGCGAACGCTCGACGGGCGAGCACTCGCCAAGCAGTTCTTCCTCGCCGTCGTGCCGCCGATGGGTTTGATCCTCGCCGTGCTCGGGTCGATCTTCCGAGGCTACGCAACGGCCTCCGAGGCCGGTGCCGTCGGGGCGGTCGGGGCATTGCTGCTCGCGCTGCTGTACCGACGCCTCACGCTGAAGGTGCTCTGGGACGCGGCCCGTGCCACGTCGAACATCACGAGTCTGGTGCTCCAGATCCTGCTCGCCTCGACGTTCTTCGCACTCGTCTTCGATCGCCTCGGAGGCCAGGAGCGGATCACGTCGTGGCTCGAGAACGTGCCCGGCGGTCTCTGGGGTTTCATCATCGCGTCGCACATCATCGTGTTCCTGCTCGGGATCAACCTCGAGTTCCTCGAGATCTCGTTCATCGTGATGCCGCTGTTCATCCCCGCCGCGATCGCTCTCGACGTGAACCTGGTGTGGTTCGCCGTACTGATGGCCGTGAACCTGAACCTCGCCTTCATCTCGCCGCCGGTCGGGTTCTCGCTCTTCTACCTGCAATCCGTCGCACCACCCGAGGTGAAGACCTCCGAGATCCATCGGGGGGCGATCCCGTTCATGGGCGTCCAGGTCGTCGCGTTGGTGGTGCTCACGCTCCTACCCGAGGCGGTGGTGTCGTTGGTGACGGCATCCGGGCTGGGCAACGAGTCGACGAGCGACACGTCGTTCATCCCCGGTTCGTTCGGTCTCCGCCTCGTCATCGCGATCGCGGGCGTCGGTGTCCTCGCCGCGCTGTGGTCGTGGCGACTCCGACGCAAATACGCCGGTGGCGACTCGGACGACGAGGTCGGCGAAGCGGAACTCGCAATGGCGTGAATCTCGTCGTCGCTGCCCTGATCCTCACGGCGGTGGGCGTCGGGTGCGGCGGTGCTCCCGACGAACCCCGGTTGCTCGTCCCGCAGGCGGTACCGGACGACGTCAGGTCTGAACTCGACGTGGTGTGGAGCGACTTCCGTCGGGTCTTCGCCGGTCGGCTCGGATGTGTCCCTGATGTGACGATCCTCCTGGTCGGCGACGTCGTCGGCGGCGATGCTCGATACGTGGTGGCCGACGCCAGGATCGAGGTCCGGATTCCGACGACACCGGCTCGCTTCAGGGAGTCGGTGGCCCATGAACTGGCCCACCACGTGGAGCACACCTGCCGGGAGTTCGACGAGTTGCGAGTCCAGCTGAATCGCGGATTCTGGACGGGAACGTGGGAGTCCGGTGATGACTGGTGGGACACGCCGTCGGAGCAGTGGGCGGAGCACGTGGTCGAGTTGATCAACGGCGGTCGCGTGCGACACACGACCGAGATGCCGATCGACGAAGCGGCCCTCGCGATGATCCGGGCCTGGGCGGCCGGTCCACTTCGGTCGGGCGGCGGTCAGACGAGGTGACGAACCTCGGCCGGCGGCCGTTCGCCCGGCTCGCGCTCTCGATCCGGCCAACCGAGGTAGATCACGGCGACGATGCGGGTATCTCGTCCGAACCCACACAGGTCGAGGACCGTCGGCGCGTCGATGAGCGGGGGAGTGGACCAGAACGACGACAGGCCGGCCGCCGTCGCGCCGAGCAGCAGGTTCTGGATCCCGGCGGCGACGGCGTCCCGGTTTTCGTCGTGGAAGGTCGGGTGGTCATGTGCCGTACAGCCGACCACCAGCACGGCCGGGGTGCGGCCGTACTTCGTCCGGGTCTTGGCCCGTTTGCCGTCGTCGCCCACTCCCCGTGAGGTCATGTCGTGCGCGAACGCCTCACCGAGCCGGAGTCGGGCGTCTCCGCTGAACGAAGCGAATCTCCAGGGCCACGTCCGCTTGTGGTTCGGCGCCCAGACCGCCAGTTCGCAGAGACGGTCGATCAACTCGGCCTCGACGGGTCGGCTCGGGTCGACGAGCATGCTCGTGCGACGGGATCGGACGAGTTCCGACAGCGAGGTGAGGTCGACGGGGGACGACATCGGACCAGGATGTCAGGCGGTCGTCCAGATCAGCACTTCGGCTCCGTCGTCGCCGCTCGTGAAGGTGGCACCCCCGGCTCGGCGCAGTCGGGCGGCGTCGCCGGCATCGAGCCGACCGCCGGGATCGAGTCGGCCGGACCCGGTCGCGATGAAGAGGTGTACGTGGTGACCGTCGGGCACGTCGATCGTTGCGTCCGGCCCCACTCGGGCCGCCCAGAGTGCCGCATCCGACTGGTGGATCCGGATCGCGGCACCGTCGGGTCGGCCCGAGGCGACCGGCACGAGCGCGCCCGAGGTCAGTTCCGCCGAGATGTCGACCTGTTCGTAGCCCGGTCGGACACCGGTCGTGTCGGGCAGCACCCACATCTGGACGAAGTGGACGTCGTCGGTCCGACTCGGATTGTGCTCGCTGTGCCGGATCCCGGTGCCCGCCGACATCCGCTGGGCGAGGCCGGGCCGGATGATGCCGTGGTTGCCCTCCGAGTCGCGGTGTTCGAGTTCGCCCGCGAGCACCCAGGTCACGATCTCCATGTCGCGGTGTGGGTGCATCCCGAAGCCGGAACCGGGCCGGACGACATCGTCGTTGTTCACCAGCAGCAGGCCGTGATGGGTGTTCGCCGGATCTCGATGAGGGCCGAAGCTGAACGAGTGGCGTGAGTCGAGCCAGTCGAGCCTCGTGCTGAAGCGTTCGTCGGCACGTCGCAGGTCGATGTCGCTCTCCACGTGATCGTCGAACCGTCGGACCGTCCCGAACATTCCCGGATCGTTCGTCACCGGTCGGTGGGCACGCATGGTGTGGTTCTCGAGCTCGACCTGGCACGATGGATGGATGCTCGAGAGCACGACCACGCCGACGACGGCCGACCTGATCGAGGCCGATCGGCGCCATTTCCTCCACCCGTACCAGAGCTTCGACACGTATCTCGTCGACGACGTCCTGCCGATCGGCCGCGGTGCCGGCGCCCGACTCGTCGACACCGACGGCCGCGAGTACATCGACGCCGTGGGAGGGATGTGGTGCACCAACATCGGTCTGGGTCGAGACGAGATGGCCGATGCGATCGCCCAGCAGGTCCGGGATCTGGCGTACGCCAACCCGTTCGCAGACATGACGAACGTCCCGGCAGTGCAACTGTGCGAACGACTCGCCGAACTCGCACCCGGCGACCTGAACCACGTGTTCTTGTCGACGGGCGGTTCGACGGCGGTCGATGCCGCCTACCGGATCATCCAGTTCTACTGGCACGGGCGCGGTGAACCAGAGCGCCGTCACGTGATCAGTCGGGTCGACGCCTACCACGGCACGACCCATGCCAGCGTCTCGATCGGCGGCAAGCCGGGTGACCGGGTCGCAGGGTTCTGGTACATGGACGAGACGATCCACCACCTGTCGTCGCCGAACTTCTACCGATTCGGCGACGGGCGATCCGAGCAGGAATTCGCCGACGATCTCGTCGCCGAGTTCGAGGCGAAGCTCACCGAACTCGGGCCGCACTGCGTCGCAGCGTTCTTCGCCGAGCCGATCATGGGCTCCGGTGGCGTCATCCCACCCCCTGCCGACTACCTGCAGCGGATTCGTCGGATCTGTTCGGAGCACGAGATCGTGTACGTCAGCGACGAGGTGGTGACCGGGTTCGGTCGGCTCGGCCACTGGTTCGCTTCCGAGGCGGTGTTCGGGATCGTCCCGGACATCATCACCTCGGCGAAAGGGCTCACCTCCGGCTACCTGCCGCTGGGTGCGACGATCCTGAGCGACCGGATCTTCGATGTGATCGCCGAGCAGGGACACGGTCGCTACCTGTCGATCGGGTACACCTACTCCGGGCACCCGGTGTCGTGTGCAGCGGCGTTGAAGAACATCGAGATCATCGAACGCGAGGGGCTGCTCGAACACGTGAAGGACGTCGGCCCGTACTTCATGGAGCAGCTCGGGACGTTGAGCGATCTCCCGATGGTCGGGGACGTGCGTGGCTCCCATCTGATGGCGTGCGTCGAGTTCGTCGAGGATCGGGCGACCAAGCGCCGGTACCCGGACGAGCTCGACGTCGGCAAGCGAGTGGCGAACGCGTGCGAGCCGCTCGGCGTGATCGTCCGTCCGATGGTCCATCTCAACGTCATGTCCCCACCGCTGGTCATCACCCGTGACGAGGTCGATGTGGTCGTCGACGTGCTCAGGCGGGCGATCGTCGAGGTGCGGGCCGAACTCGACGCCCTCGACTGAACGCGACCGGATCGGACGTCGGTCAGGCCCGGTGGGCCCGGGCGGCGAGCACGCCGAGTCCGACGAACAGCGATCCGGACACGTACCGCCGGACGATCGTCTGCGTTCTCCCCCGCACCAGCAGATGTCGCACTGCTCCGGCGAGGGTCGCCCACGATGCGTCGATCACGATGCCGAGGAGGACGAAGGCGGTGCCGAGCACCAGCGACTGCGTCCATGCGGGCCCTTCGTCGGGTTCGATGAACTGGGGCAGGAACGACACGAAGAACAGCGCCACCTTCGGGTTCAGGGCGTTCACCATGACGCCCTGGAGGAACGCTCGGCGGCGGGTCGCCGTGTTGCCGGTCGTGTCGAGGTCCGGTGGGGCCACGAGCAGGGTCCTGATCCCGACGGCGACCAGGTAGCCGGCGCCGAGCCATTTGACGACCCCGAACGCAGTGGCCGAGGTGGCGAGTACGGCCGACAGACCCGCCGTCGCCGCCAACACGTGCACGAAACTGCCGAGTTCGAGGCCGGCGACCGACGCCAGCGCCGTCGACCGTCCGTCGGCGACCGCCCGATTGACGATGTAGGCGACCGCCGGTCCGGGGATGCACAGGAGCACCACCGAGGCGAGGGCGAATGCGAGGAGCGCATCGGTGGCGGGCACGGCGGGCGATGCTACGGCGTCCGGGCGGTACCCGACACCGGCGAACACGACTCGCCACGACCTCCCTGCCGCTAGCGTCGCCCCGGTGTCGGAACCCGGGGACCCTGCCTGGACGACGGGTGATCGCCGGGTGCTCGCGGCGGTGGCTGCGCAGTTCTTCGTGAACGGCGCCATGACGGCATCGTTCGTGGCCCGAGCGCCGGAACTGCGCGACCAGGTCGGTGTCACCGTGGATCGATACGGCCTCGTGCTGATGATCGCCGGACTGTCGGCGTTGGCGGCGAGTCTGTCGGCCGGACGAATCGTGCACCGACTCGGGACCTTCCGGGTGTTGCTCGGAGGAGGCGCCGGGATGGTGGTCGCGCTCCCGTTCATCGGGAGCGCCAGGTCGGCGACGGTGCTCGTGCTGGCGCTCGTCGCCTATTCGCTGGTCGATGTGCTCGTCGACATCTCGATGAACCTGCAGGGCTCGTGGGTGAGCGCCCGCCGGCGGGTCCCGGTCATGAATCGCTTGCACGGGCTCTGGAGTCTGGGTGCGGTGTCGGGCGGACTCGGCGCAGCCGTCGCCGGAGCGGCGGATGTCTCGCTCGGAGTGCACCTCGTCGGCGTCGCCGTGGTGTCGGCCGTGTTCCTCGCGTCGCTCTCGGTCGGATTGTCACGGGTCGACGAAGACGGTCACGGCGATCGGTCGACGTCGGCGGTCGAGGATGCCGTGCCGGATGCGGCTGCGATCCCGATGTCGGTCGTCGTGTTGGTGGTCGCCGCGATGTCGGCCGTCGTCGTCGAGTTGACCGGCGGTGATTGGGCCTCGTTCAGGCTCGCCGACGACCTGGGTTCGTCGTCGGCGGTCGCCAGTACGGCGTTCGTGGCATTCATGGTCGGGATGGTCGCAGTGCGCTTCGGCGGCGACTGGATCCGGGCGCGATTCGGACGCCACGTGCTCCACCGGGGCTCGGTCGGTGCGGCCGTCGGCGGGATGCTGATGGCGTCGTTCGTGGACGTGCCGTGGGTGGCGGTGGGTGCGTTCGCCCTGGTCGGTGCAGGAGTGGCGACCCTCCTGCCCGAGCTGTACGACGACGCGGCCCGCCTGCCGGGTCGGCGTGGTTCCGGTCTCGGCCTGATGACGGCGGGGACGCGGGTGGCGTCGCTCGCCACGCCTGTTGTCGTCGGGACGCTCGCCGGGACCTCGTTGGGCGTCGGCGCGTCGATGGCGATCGTCACGTTGCCGGCGGCCGTCGCGTTCGTCGGGCTGACCGAGGCGTCCCACCGGCGCTCGGTCACCTCGACCACCCTGCCGAATGCGTGAGGGTCGGCCCGGCTCTGCCGGGCC
>JBMUCX010000120.1:0-7641 GCA_049458915.1 Ilumatobacteraceae bacterium | reverse complement strand
GACCGGGGCTAGTAGGCGGAGTCAGGTCACCCCCCCCACACGCACGGCGATGCCCGCGATCGCGGACACAGCGATCTCCACCACGAGTTGCACGATCCGCAATCCGATCGATGCAGCCAGCACGGTCGCCGGCGATGCGTACGGCTCGAGGAGCACGACGAGTGCAGCTTCACGGACGCCCAACCCTGCAGGCATCGGCACCACGAGGAATCCGAGCGTGAACGCGACGACGAATGCGGCGCCCAGCGCGACGGAAGCGGCCGGGCCCGCACCGGGAACATCGGCGATCAGCACGAACGCAGCGCCGTAGCAGGCGGACCCGACACACCCCACCGCCACCGCGACCGCCACGGCCCGCCTCGACGGCATCACCGACCCGTCGGGAACCCTCGGCCATCGTCGGTGGAGCCGAGCGAGCAGGAAGGCGGCGCCACCCCGGCTGAGCACCACTGCCGACACCGCGGCGCCGGCGACGCCGAGCGACAGTCGCGTCGACGGGGTGAGCTGCGCCCCGGCCACGGCGAGCCCGATCGCAGCGACGGCACCGGCGCCGACCGTGGTGCTGAGGGCGTGCACGGGCAGCGCGACCGCGATCGATCGCGGGGCCGCCCCTGCTCGACGCGCCGAGTCGGCTTGACCGACGAGCTGCACCACTCCGCCGGGGACGTACTTGCCGAGCTGCGCGATCAGGAACCCTCGGACCAGCACCGCCCGACGGCCGACCCCCACCAGCGCAGCCCAGTTGAGCGCCGCGCACAGCAGGGTCATGGCGACACACACGGCAGCGAGAGCCAGTCGACCGGGCGACGGCCACGACGCCGAGCCGGAATCGGCTGCCGCCGACCGGAACTCCAGGACGATCCAGGTGACGGCAGCGAGCACCAGGAGCGCGCGAAGGACCGTCAGCGGTCTCGGCACGGCGATCACCGACGGCACAGGACGACCCATCCGGTTCCTGCTTCATCGGCGAATCGTCTCCGCTGCAGCACGATGCCCGGAACGGCGACGACGGACCACAGTCGTCCGACGACCATCGACGGCTGCAGCCAGCGGCCGCTCGCCGAAGATCGCACCGACGCCGAGCCCGATCCGGGACGCACCCGCGCCACCAGGTTCCACGCGAGCTCGACGACCCTCCCCATCGGCCAGCCCGTACTCCACACCTGTTCGATGGACAAACCCGCACGAGCGACGAGCTCGTCGAGATCGGATCGGTCGTATCGCCGCAGATGCCCGACCTTTTCGTCGGCTGGCCCGAACCGGCCGGCATGTGCCGGCACGCTCAGCAGCACGATGCCGCCGGACTCGAGCCGCGTGCACCACGACCGGAGCGCCCCGACGTCGTCCGGGACGTGTTCGAGAACCTCGAACGCACACACCATCGCGAACCGCTGGTCGGGGTCGACGTCCTCGAGACGCTCGAGCATTCGCCCCGACGTTCCCGACAGAGCCGCTACCGCCGACGCCCGCGACGAATCGTCCGGTTCGACCCCGACGTACCGCGCGGTCGCGGCCAGACGGGCGCCGACTGCGCCCCGGCCCGCCCCGAACTCGAGGACCGAGGTCGGCCGGTGCACGGCGACGACCCGTTCGATGACGTCCCAGCGGAACCGAGCACTCAAGGACAACGGTGGCACGCGCCGCGCCGTCGCCGCCGACGAGTCGACACCGCTCGACTCATTCCTCGTGAACCGGTCCCTCACCCGCGACGCCCGCCTGCATCGTGCCGCCGCACGGAGCGCCCGCCGTGACGGGATGCGACCGCCAGGCGGAGCTCGCCGTCCAGGAGTTCCGCCAAGCGGGCGGCGCTGTACGTCCGGTCGTAGTGGGTGAGAGCAGTGGTGACCATCTCGGCCCGACGATCCGGATCGGCGAGCAGCCGGCGGATCTCCTCGGCGAGCGCATCTGGATCGCCGGGCGGCACCAGGGCGAGGGAGCCCACGGGGAAAGCCCGGCGAACCGACGGCGTGTCCGCCGTGACGACCGGACGTCCGACGGCAACGCACTCGAACACCTTGTTCGGAACCACCCGCAGAGCTTTGTCGCTGGTGCCGAAGACTCCGAGGCAGATCGTCGCCTCGGTGATCTCGTGGACCAAGCGCTCGACGGGGACCGCATCGACGAGTTCCACGTTCGAGGGCCCGGATCGGGCGAGTTCGGCCTCGATCGCCGGACGCTCCTGTCCATCCCCGATGAGACGGAACTCGACACCGGAGGCCTCGAGGCGTCGCGCTGCCTCGATGATCGTCGCGATGCCGTGGAGCGGGATGTAGGTCCCGTAGAAGAGCACCCGATCGGGCCGGGAACCCGCGAGCCCGACCGGTCGAAAGACCTCGTCATCGGCACCTACCCACACGACGCCGACTCGTGACGGGTCGATCCCTGCGAGGGAGGCGAAGAACAGTGCGTGCTCCGGGGTGTCGGCGAGCACTCGCGACGCCCACCGGAGACTCACGCGGTCGATGAAGCGGAGCACACGTGCGACCGCACCGTCGGCGGCGACGAGTGCCCTGTCGGACACCACCGTGTCGGAGAGCGAGATGAAGGGGTCGAAGACGACCGGCATGCTCCGGAGTCGAGCCAACGAGCCGAGCACGAACATGTCGAACCAACCCGGATACTGCACGAGCACCACGTCACCACGAGCGGTTCGGAGGAATCGGACGGCCAGGCGGAGTTGTGCCACCAGCACGCGAACGACGAGCCTCACGCCTCGAGATGTCACCAGCGTCGGACGGTCCGACCCCCAGACCTCGACGTTGCAGGCCACGACCTCGTGCCCACTGGCCACGAGGGACGACCGAAGACTCCGATTCCGCTTGAACGCCGGATCGAACGTTCCGGCGACGACGACCCTCACGACGACACCGGGCTCACGGCGTCGATGGCGGGCGCTCGTGCGAGCGAGCACCCGGCCCACCGGCCCCGAACTCGTGCTCCATCACCGATTCTGCGGCGAGCCGACGGGCGTCGGCGCGCTGATCGGCGAGCAAGCGCCGGCTCGCGGCCTGCAGATCCGCCAGGAAGGCGATCACCCAGACCTGCACGGCGACGATCAACAACACGGCGCCGACCACCAGGCTCGGTACCCGCGACGCGTACTCGTCGGACAACCACCAGAACAAGACCCACCGGACGAGGAGCGCCGTGCCGGCGAGGAACGGCACGAGTCCGACCCGGAAGAAGAATGCGAACGGGTAGTACAGGGCGAAACTCCGCACGATCGTCGTCGCCGATCGACGGACGTAGTGAAAGGTGCTCTTCGCCAATCGCGACTCACGGGTCTGCGGATTCACTCGGACCGGTACCGAGGTCACCGACAGTCCTTCGGCCTTGGCTTGGATCAGCGTCTCCATGGTGTACGAGAACGATCCGAACACCTGCAATCGCAGCGCTGCCTCACGTGACATCGCGCGAAAGCCCGACGGGGCATCGGCGACCTCGAGGCCGGAGATCGCCCGAACGACCCGGGAACCGGTTCGCTGCAGCACCTTCTTCGACAGCGAGAACTCCGCGACCTCCATGATCGGCCGTTCCCCGACCACGATGTCGAAGCCGTCGTCGACGACCGGTGCGACGAGCGACGGGATACAGGTCGCGTCGTACTGGTTGTCGGCGTCGGTGTTGACGATGACGTCGGCGCCGACCCGTACGGCCGCATCGAGTCCGGTGAGGAAGGCTGCGGCGAGGCCACGGTTCCGCGGATGCGACACCACGTGGTCGACACCGAACTGTCGCGCCACCTCGACCGTGCGGTCCGACGAGCCGTCGTCGACGACCAGCCACTCCACCACGTCGACTCCCGGAACCGTTCGCGGCAACGCAGCGAGCGTCGCCGGCAGCGTCGCTTCCTCGTCGAAGCAGGGGATCTGGATCACGAGTTTCACAGCGCTCCCCGAGCATACGCCAGGGCGCTCGGTGATCCCGGGAGACCCGTCGCGTTAGCCTCGCCCCGATGGAAACGAACCCCGGTTCACCCCGGTCGCGACTGCACACGTCCGATCCGATCGACGTCGCGGTCGTGGGCACGGGCTACGTCGGACTCACCACGGGCGCATGCCTGGCACACCTCGGACATCGCGTGATCTGTATCGACGTCGATGCGAGGAAGGTCGACCTTCTCCGGGCCGGACGTTCACCGATCGTCGAGGAGGGCATCACCGACCTGCTCACCGACGGCATCTCCTCCGGTCGCCTGTCGTTCTCCCTCGGTGCCGACCCGGCGGTCCGCGATGCCGAGATCGTGTTCCTCTGCGTTCCGACGCCGCAGGACGACGACGGTTCGGCCGACCTGACGTACGTCGTCGCGGCCGCCAACCAGATCGGCCCGCTGCTCCGACCGGGCACCGTCGTCGTGAACAAGTCGACCGTTCCCGTCGGATCGTTCCACGTCGTGGGCAACGCCCTCGGTCGGGACGACGTGCACGTCGTCTCGAACCCCGAGTTCCTGCGAGAAGGGTCGGCGGTCCACGACTTCCTGCATCCTGATCGGGTCGTCATCGGTGCCGAGCACGACGAGTCCGCAGCGCTCGTCGAACGCCTCTATGCCTCGCTCGACGCACCGGTGATCCACACCGACCCGGCGTCGGCGGAGACGATCAAGTACGCCGCCAACGGATTCCTCGCCATGAAGATCTCGTTCATCAACAGCGTCGCGGCCATGTGCGAGCAGGTCGGTGCCGATGTCACCGCGGTCGTCGCCGGCATCGGCTCGGACCGTCGGATCGGGCCGGCCTTCCTGAACCCGGGCCCGGGTTGGGGTGGCAGTTGCTTCCCCAAGGATTCGCGGGCACTGGTGAGCATCGCCCGCGACCACGGGTACGACTTCTCACTGATGCGAGGTGTGATCGACATCAACGAGCAGCAGTTCGAACGGATGGTCCACAAGATCGTCACGTCGGTCGACCGTTTCGACCACGACCGACTCACCGGCGTCACGATCGGTGCACTCGGTCTCACGTTCAAGGCCCGGACCGACGACCTGCGTGAGTCTCCATCGCTGCGCATCCTCGAGGCGCTGAAGGCCCGCGGCGCCACGATCCGGGCCTACGACCCGACCACCGCCGGTGATCTCGATCCGGTGCAGGCGTCGCGTCTCGCCGGGTTCGATCTGTGCGCCTCGGCAGCCGAAGCCGCCAAGGGCGCCGACGTGCTCACCGTTCTGACCGAATGGCCCGAGTTCGCCGTGCTGAACCTCGCCGAGATCGCCGAGGCGATGCGCGGTGACTCGATCGTCGACTGCCGCAATCTGCTCGACCCGAGCACGGTGCGAGCGGCCGGCCTCCGCTACGACGGCGTCGGCCGGAACTGACGTTCGCCGCGACCGATCGGAGCCGGGTGGGCGGCCCCGGGTCAGCGGGTGTAACCGGACGGCACGCCCGACACCACCGCCGTGCGCACCGCCTCCACGATCGCAGCGATCTGCGCGTAGTCGGGGTCGCCGGGCTCGATCAGCGGCGGAGTCAACCCGACCGACTCGACGATCGCGGCGTTGTCGCCGAACCGGTCGAGCAGATCGCCGAACTCGCCCGACGACATCGACGTCCGCATCGCATCGCCGAGGACACCCGTGACGGTGGAGAACGCCGCCAATGCCTCGGTCGCCGACACCTGCGACCCGAGTGCGGCCAGCATCTGACGCTGCCGGGCCATCCGCTCGTAGTCCGAGTCGGCTGACCGGGTCCGCACGTAGGCGAGCGCGAGCGCCCCGTCCATCTCGACCAGACCCGGGCCGATCGTCATGGGCACGGGCGGGACGTCGGGAGGGCTCGGAGGCAGCGGGATGTTGTTGCCGAGTTCGACGACCACGCCACCGACCGCATCGACGACGTCGGCGAAGCCGGCCATGTTGACGAGTGCGAAATCGTCGACCTCGATCCCGAGCGAGTACCCGAGCCCCTCGCTGAGCGCCAACGGCTCGGCCTGGAGTCCGCCCGCCCCGTAGTGGTCACGGAGCGCCTGATCCGCGTTCACGGCGCTGAACACGGCGTTCGTCAGGTCGTCGAAACCATCCGGGTACCGATCGGCGAGCGGCGTGCCCGGCGGGAACCGGAGGCTCGTCAGGTTGCGAGGGATCGACACGAGTCCCATACGCCCGGACGATTCGTGGACGATCGCCAGGATCATGGTGTCGGACCGCATCCCCCACCGACCGGGCCCTCCATCACCCCCGAACAGCAGAATGTTCGTCACGTCGTCGTCGGCGGGGACGCCGGCGAGCGGCACGAAGAGCGGCACGTCGAGTTCGGTGCCGAACACGTCGCCCACCACCCCGCGGGCCTCGTACGCCTCCTGGGCGACGATCGTGATCGGGACCGCCATCGCCACCACGACGAGTGTCGCGACCGATGTGAGCGCACCGGTGCCCGGCGCAGCCCGATGTGCCGCACCGACCTCGGCGACCGCAACGAGACGAGCCAGCACGACGAACGCAGCCGTGATCACCACGGCGAGCAGGAACCGGCGATCGAAGGTGACACCGACGAGCCGATCGCGATTCGCGAACCACCAGGCGAACACCACGAACGGGAGCGCCACCCCGGCCAGGAACGTCCACAGCCCGAGCACCGGCGACCGCCGGATCGTCGCCAGGCCGGGGAACACGACGGACAGGGCGAGCTGCGCCGCCGGATCACCGGACGGTCGCGAGCCGACATCGGGTCGACCAACCGGCCGATCCATGCGCTCCAGGCGATCCATGGCCGACTCGCGTGCCGGGAAATTGTGCGACATCGGTCGCGAACTCTACGGCGTGGAGGGCTTCGCCGCCGGACGGCTCAGAACCCGGACGGAACCCCGGTCGCGAGGGCGAGCCGGACCTCTCCGACGATCTCCGCCATCCGCTGGAAGTCCGGCGCTTCGATGTCGATGAGCGGCGGGACGAGGCCCATCGATTCGACGATCGCCGTCTCGCCGCCGATCACGGCCAGGATGTCGGCGAGCTCGTCGGGCGTGAGGGATGTTCTCAGCGTGCCACCGAGGGCCTCGGCGACGCCGGGGAACGACGACACCACTCGGGTGAGGTCGATCTGTGTGGCGAGGGCAGCGAGCAACTCGCGTTGGCGGCGGGTGCGCTGGAAATCGCTGTCGGCGTAGCGACTCCGGACGTAGCCGAGTGCCGTCGTGCCGTCCATGTGGATCACCCCGGGTCCGATCGTGTCCGGATACTGGGTAGGTGCTCCCGGAACGTTGCCCGGCATCGGGATCTCCTTGCGCACGTTGATCGTCACACCCCCCACCGCGTCGATGAGCTCGAGGAACCCCTGCATGTCGACGAGTACGTAGTCGTCGATCGTGACGTCGAGCGAGTAGCCGAGCGCCTGTGCCAGAGCGACGACACCGGGCCGCACGCCGTCGACGGCGTACGCGGCACGCAGCTCCTCGTCGGCCGACACCTTCGGGTACACGGCGTTGGCGAGGTCGTCCCATCCGTACGGATATCGAGCGGCGAGCTCGGTCCCGGGCGGGAACAGCATCCCCTTCATGTCCCGCGGCACCGAGACCAACCCGGCCCGGCCCGATGCCACGTCGATGAGGAACAGCATCATCGTGTCGGTCCGCAATCCACCTCGGTCCGGCCCGGCGCCGCCGCCCAGCAGCCCCACCGCACGGACGGCGGCGACCGCGACCGGGTCGACACCG
>JBMUCX010000119.1:0-7737 GCA_049458915.1 Ilumatobacteraceae bacterium | reverse complement strand
GCTTTGGTCGCCGTCCGGAACACCCCTGTTCGCACAGGCGACCAAAGCGACCAGGCTGGGGCGGCAGGCAAGGCTCAGGCGGCGAGCGGGCACCGCCGACGGTGGACCGCGGCGATGTCGTCGACCACGGCGGCCAACCGGTCGCCGATGTCCCCATCGGTCACCCGGAGCACCGACCACCCCACCCGGGCCGCCGCCCGATCCCGGCGCTTGTCCCGCTGGCTGTCGAGACGGCCGCCGTGCCAGGTCACGTGGTCGACCTCCACCCCGAGCCGACACGTCGGGCAGGCAAGATCGAGCACGATCGATCCGCCGCCGTCCAGGTCGACTCGGTACTGCCGCTCCATCGCCACACCTGCGGCGGACAATGCCCTCCACAGCACCAGTTCGAGGTCTGAATCCGCCGGCCGGAGCCACGTCGGCCTCGATTCGAGCACTCGCGCCAACCGCACCGATCCGGACCTGCCGGGCGCAGCGAACCTCCGAGCGTGGCGGCGGGCCGCACCGATGCTCAACATGCCCCGGTCGATCATCTGCTCGAGCACCGACTCGAGCGCTGCATCGTCGAGGACCCAGCCGAGGTCGCACAGCAATCGACCCGGCCGAAGGCAGCGGAGTCCGTCGATCAGCGTCCAGTCGGACGACGTGAGCAGATCGGTTCGATGGGTGTGCACTCCCTCGAGCTTCACGTTCGCCAGGGACAGGAGGTGCACGTCGTCGGTGTGCACCTTCCGCAGTCCCCACAAGCGCGCCGCGGTCCGCCCGGACACGACCGCCGACGGGGCCGCCAGGAGCGCTGCCTGGCAGCGCTGCTCGAACGTCACCGGACTCGTCCCGAGTCGGTAGACCCCTCGGTGCACGCTGACCAACGTGCCGCTCTCGAGCATCACCGTCCGAATTCGGCCACGTATCCCATGGGCCATGAGATCGGCGGCAGTCAGCAGGCCGTGTCGATCGCGGGCGATCGCGGCCAGTTCACGGGGCAGCGGCTTCATGAGGTCCTCCTCGGTCGTGATCGAGAGGGAAGGCGGGCGGCGAACGCTACTGCGCGTGGGACGACCCACCGGTGGGTGGAGGTGGGCCCAGCTCCCCCTCGGCGTGGCCCGACCCAGCCGCCATCGCCACGACCGCCACCACCACCAGCCCGCCCAATCGCTTTGGTCGCCCACGAGAACAACGGTGTTCCCGACGGCGACCAAAGCCAAGGCACCTGCGGCGCCGCCCGTCTTTGGTCGCCCAGGAGAACAAGGGTGTTCTCGAGGGCGACCAAACGTGCCGAGCGCCCGGGGCGTGGAGGCGGAGCGAGGCCCCAGGTGTCGGCCACCGGGCCCGACTCCCTAGTGTCTCGGGCATGTTCATCGACGGAACCTGGCACGACGCACGCTCCGGACGCACCTTCGAGGTGACCGACCCCGCCACCGGCGAGGTCATCGGCACCGTGCCCGACGGCGGAGCCGACGACGCCCGTGACGCCATCTCCGCCGCCGACGGTGCGTTCGCCGCGTGGTCCGCCACCACCGCCTTCGAGCGGGCCGACCTCCTCTACCGGGCGTGGCAGGAGATGACGAAGCGGGCCGGCGACCTCGCCGAGTTGATGACCCGGGAACAGGGCAAGCCACTCAAGGCCAGCCGGGCAGAGGTCAAGTACGCCACCGACTTCCTCCGCTACTACGCCGAGCAGGCCACCCGGGTGGTCGGCGAGTGGCTCCCCTCGCCTCGGGCCGATCAGCGGTTCCTCGTCCTGCGTCAACCCGTCGGGGTCGTGGCGATGGTGACCCCCTGGAACTACCCGATCTCGATGCTCACCCGGAAGATGGGACCGGCACTCGCCGCCGGCTGCACTCTGGTGCTCAAGCCGGCGGAAGCGACACCGCTGTGCGCCAAAGCGGTCTTCGAGATCTTCGCCGACATCGGCACCCCCGCCGGTGTGATCAACATGGTCACGGCCCTCGACCCGAAGCCGATCGGCGAGGTGTTCACGACCGACCCACGGGTGCGCAAGCTGACGTTCACCGGGTCGACCGCCGTCGGGCGTCATCTCGCAGGTGTCGCCGCCGGCAATCTCAAACGAGTGTCGGTCGAGTTGGGCGGGCACGCACCGTTCATCGTGTTCCCCGATGCCGATCCCGTCCGAGCGGCCAAGGGTGCTGCGGCGCTCAAGTTCCTCAACGCCGGCCAGGCGTGCATCAGCCCGAACCGGCTGTACGTGGGTGCGGCGCACCACGACGCATTCGTGTCGACCCTCGAGGACCGCATCCGCAAGGTCCGCCCCGGGAACGGTTTCGACGACGGTGTCGGGGTCGGCCCGCTGGTGAACGATGCCGCCGTCACGAAGGTCGCCGACCAGGTCGACGACGCCGTCTCCCTCGGGGCCACGGCGCTCGTCGGCGGGCACCGCCTCACCGACGAGCCATTCGACCGCGGGCACTTCTACGCCCCGACGCTGCTCACCGGGGTCCGTGACGGGATGAAGATCTACCGGGAGGAGACGTTCGGCCCGGTCGCCCCGGTCATCACCTACGACGACGTCGACCAGGTGATCGATCTGGCGAACGACACCAACTACGGCCTCGCCAGCTATGTGTACACCGAGAGTTTGTCGACGGCGATCCACGCGTTCGAACGACTCCGGTTCGGCATCGTCGGCGTGAACGACGTCAACCCGACGGCCGCCTCGGCCCCGTTCGGCGGCATGAAGGACTCCGGTCTCGGCCGGGAAGGCAGCCACGACGGCATCGCCGAGTACCTCGAGACGAAGCTCGGCGGATTCGCCGTGTGACGAGGCGTGCCAGTCACGACTCACACGACTCACGACTCGTCACACGACTCGCACGGCGCGGCGACCCGCCCGGTGCGGCGACCCCGGCCGAAATGTCACGATCGCCGATCGATCTCGGGCACACTTCGCCCATGCGTCTCGCCACCATCCGCACCGGATCGACCACGACGACCTGCGTTCGCGTCGATGACGACATCGCCGTCGAGACCGGTCACCGCGACGTTCGCTCCCTGCTCGACGAGCCGGACTGGCGCTCGATCGCAGCAGCCGCCGACGGACCCCGTCACGAGCTCGCCGACCTCGACCACGCGCCGTTGGTCCCCAACCCGGAGAAGGTGATCTGCGTCGGGCTGAACTATCTCGACCACATCGCCGAGACCGGCCGCGCGAGGCCGACCCATCCGACCCTGTTCCCGAAGTTCGCCCGGTCACTCGCCGGGGCGTTCGACGACCTCCCACTCCCCCTCGACGACGAGTCGACGAGCGTCGACTGGGAAGCCGAGTTGACGATCGTCATCGGTGCGACGGTCCGACGGGCCCGCGGCGCCGACGCTGCGGCCGCGGTCGCCGGATGGACGGTGGCCAACGATCTCAGTGTCCGCGACTACCAGAACCGCACGACGCAGTTCATGGCCGGCAAGGCCTGGGAGGGATCGAGCCCGGTCGGGCCGTACCTCGTCGTCACCGACGCCGGCGACACCCCGGACTTCGCGATCGAATGCCTCGTCGACGGCGAGGTGATGCAGTCCTCGCGCACGAGCGAACTGTGCTTCGGTCCGGTGGACCTGATCGAGCACATCTCCACGTTCATCACGCTCGTTCCCGGCGACCTGATCCTCACCGGTACGCCGGGCGGGGTGGGGGTGGCCCGCGACCCGCAGGTGTTCCTCCGCCGGGGCCAGACGTTGGTCACCCGGATCGACGGGATCGGCGAGTGCCGCAACCGCCTGGTGTGATGCCGGCCTCGGGCGGTCGACGGTCGGCGGGCCGATGACGGTCCCACAGATCGACGTCGAAGGACGACGGCTCGACGTCGTGCGATGGGGTGCGCCGACACCGTCGATCGTCTTCGTCCACGACGGACTCGGTTCGATCGGTCAGTGGCGCAGGATCCCCGAGCGTGCTGCCGTGGCCAGCGGCCTCGGCGTGCTCGCCTTCAACCGCAGCGGTCACGGCCGCTCTCTCCCGATACCGACCGGCGCATGGCCGCCCGACTGGATCTCGACCGAAGCCGAGGTGCTCGCCCGGTTGATCGAACAGCACTGCGAGGGCGCGGTCCGCCTGGTCGGCCACTCCGACGGCGGGTCGATCGCCCTGGTGTGCGCGGCCCGGCGACCCGATCTGGTGACCGATGTGGTCGCGATCGCGAGTCACACCTGGGTCGAAGACGAGTGCCTCTCCGCCATCGGCGCGCTCCGGCGTGACTCCGAACGGCTCGTCGCATCACTCGGCATGTACCACGCAGCGCCGGCAGCGCTGTTCGAGGCGTGGAGCGGCGGATGGACCCGGCCCGAGTTCGCCGGCTGGGACATCCGTCCGGAGCTCGCCGAGATGCCGATGCCGGTGACGCTCGTGCAGGGCGATCGCGACGAGTTCGCGACCGAGGAGATGTTGTTCGGGAGCGCTGCTGCGATCGGCACGTCGGCGAAGGCCGTCCTGCTCCGCGACTGCGGACACATCGTGCATCGTGACGCACCGGACGTCGTGGTCGACCTCGCTGCGGCACCCTGGAACTGATCCAGGTGCTGCCGGACCGGGCAGCACCGACCCGGGCGGGCCCGACCCGGGCGGCCCCGCCCCGGGCGCCGAGGGCCCTCAGGCCTCGAGCAGCGCCAACACCTCGCCGAGGAACTCGATGCTGCGCTCGGTGATCGGGTCGACGACCAACTGCACGTGGTCGGCACCGACCTCGGCGAACGCAGCGATGGCATCGGCGATCTCGGCGGGCGAGCCGGTGATCGGTTCGCACGGCTGCCCGTCGTAGTCGCCCATCTGACGGCCTCCTCCCCCGTCGAGTTGCACCAGCAGCGCACAGGTACGGCTCACCTCGGACGGGTCGCGACCGACGCTCTCGCAGATCTCGTCCACCTCCCGCTGGCGCCGGGTGAACCCGTCGACGGAGTTGCCGAAGTCGCTCCACCACACGTTCCACGCGTCGACGTGGGGCAGCGTGAGCGCGAGCATCCGCGGGCCGACCGAACCGACGAGGATCGGCGGTCCGTCGGGTCGTGGACCACGCGGGTGGAGGACACAGTCGGTGATCGACTGGAACTCGCCGTGGAAGTCGCATCGCCCGGTCCGGACCAGTTCACGGATGACGGTGAACGACTCGGCGAATCGGTCGACACGCCGATCGAACGGGAACCCGTAGGCGGTGAACTCCCGCCGGTTCCACCCGGCGCCGAGTCCGAGGACGAGTCGACCGTTCGAGACCGCCTCCACGGTGGCGGCGAGTTTGGCGAGCATCGCAGGGTTGTGGAACGCCGTCGAGGCGACGAGCGGCCCGAGTTCGACCCGGGAGGTGACGGTGGCCAGGACCGACAGCGACGTCCACACCTCCCACGGCCCACGAGGTCCGACCGCCAGGTCGTAGAGCAGGTGGTCGCCCAGCCAGATCGAGTCGAATCCGACCGCTTCGGCGGTGCGCGCCATCGAGATGAGGTCGGGCCAGCCGACCTCGTACTCGACTTCGGGGAGTTGGACACCGACACGGAGCGGGCGAGTCATGGCTCGGACCGTACCGGTCGAGTCGTCACCGAGGGGAGCGCAGCATCCCCCACATGTGCGGACCTGGCGCCGACGGCACGGCGACGTCCCATTCGCTGCGGACCTCGAAGCCGTGGTGCCGGTAGTACGCGACGTTCTCGGGGGTCTCGGTCTCGAGGTAGCAGGGCAACCCAGCGGAATCGGCGATCTCGAACACGACCCCCATCAGCAGCCCGGCGAGGCCACGGCGCTGCCAGTCGGGGTGGGTCGCGATCATGTTGAGGTGCCAGTGCGGCTCGGGTGGTGTGTTCGAGTCGATCGCCGAGACGAGGGCGACGAATCTCTCGATCCGCCATGGCGGATGCTCGACCGGCGTCGGGTCGATCACATCGGCCTCGGGTCGTCCCGGCGGGTTCCACCCGGCGACCGCAGCAGCGTCATCCGTGCACCACAGGGTGCCGTGGTGGAGCCACCGGCGGGCGAGGGCGCCGAAGAACCGGTCGGCGATGCCGTCGTAATCCTCGTCGTCGGGGATCAGCCAGCGCACCACTGGATCATCGGCGAACGCACGTCCGTAGGTGCGGGCGATCGATGCGATGTCCGCCGGGGCGGCGAGGCGAGGTGACGGCACCCCGACGACCGTAGCGACGAGCCGACCCCGACCGACGACATCGTCGCCACCGCCGAGGTCACGACACGGTGCGCCGCTCGAACTCCCGACCTCGGACCGCCCGAGGTCCCTCCGAGAGTGGACCTTGGTCCCTGACGCCGCCACGACTGGAACGAGGACGATGGCTCCAGCGGTTCGTGATCGGGTTCACGAACCGGACCAGCAACGAAAGGGGCTGTCATGTTCAAGAAGCCACTCGGACTCCTCGGGGTGTTCCTCATCGTCGTCGGGTTCGGCTACTTCGTCGGGGCCGGTGTCGCCTACAGCAAGACCCAGGGCGGCTATGCATCCCTCGAAGCGTTCAGCGCCGCACAGAACGTCGAGTTGTCGTACAACGACGACGGCCAGCTCGTCGATCGCGGAACGGTCGAGGGAGCTCAGGCGATCCGTGAGCTCCTCGAGGACGACTGGGCCTTCCCCGTCGTCGACGGCAAGGGCGGGCTCGACCCCGCAGACCCCGTCGTCAACAACCAGAGCGAGTACATGTTCCAGATGGCGACGATCGTCTACCACACCCTCCACGGTGAGCAGACGGTGACGCTGACGCAGGACCAGATCGATGCAGCGATCGCCGGTGAACGCCTCGGAGCCGACGGCACCTACGACGGTGTGGTCGAGGCCTACCAGGGTCAGGTCCTGGAGGCCGGCGTGCCCTACACCGTTCCCGTCGACGAGCGGTACTGGACGGAGTTCAGCCGGATGGACGTCCTCGACGGACCTGCCCGTGAGATGGCGTGGAGCGGCACGGCCCATGCCCTGGTCGCCGAACTCGGTGTCGGTGCGGCGACGCACAGCGCTCTGATGCTGGCACTCGGTATCGCCGGGCTGCTCGCCGGACTCGGCGTGGTCTGCATGGTGATGGGCGTGGCCTTCCTCTGGCACACCCGCCGGGCGATGCGGGACGAGGTGGCCACCACGGCCGCCACCGTTCCCGACACCGTTCCCGTCGAGTTCTTGACGGAGAACGGCAAGCGCCTCGAGACCGTGTGACGGAGGCGGTCGGCTCCCCCAGGCCGACCCGGTCACACAACCGGGAGGGCTCCCCGAGCGGGAGCCCTCCCGCCGTTTTCGTCGATCTTCATCGACAGCGACGCCTCAACGTCACACCCCGGCCGTAGGGTTGCGTTGTACATCTACATACCGATCACGGGGCTGACTGGTTTCGACATCAGAACTGCTGGCCGGGTTTGCGACCCGAGTTGCTCAGACTCGCTAAACGGGGCACCCACAAGAATTGCCGATGAGCAGTTCGCTCTCGCCGCCTGATCCATCAGGTGAGTGGAGAGTCATCGTGAGCAGCAATGCCGCACGGGGCCAATCCATCACAGCCCGGCAACAGAAGTGAGGGATGACGGCGGGAAAGACCGCTGGCGGTGGGGAAGACCACTGGCCTCCGGGAAAGACCGGGCGCTGGCCCTCGGGCCGGTCGACCCGCCGATGAGCTGGCGTCAGGCTCGAAGTCGGGAATGGTCGTAGCGAGTCCGATCACGGACTGTTGGACGGGGGTTCGATTCCCCCCAGCTCCACGGGGTCTTCCCACAATTCCGGTGTTACATCACCGAAATTCTGGGGCCATGCCCGC
>JBMUCX010000118.1:0-7999 GCA_049458915.1 Ilumatobacteraceae bacterium | reverse complement strand
CCCGGTCTGGGCTTCCCGGTAGTCGAGGCTCGTGAAGCTCAGCGTGGCAGCCGACAGGCTCGTCGTCTCGTCGAAGACGTAGCTGGCGCCTGCGTCGACGTTCAGGTCGTTGTCCGAGCTCCGCGTCGTGTACTGGAACGTCTCGTAGTCATCGAGCCCAATGGGGTCGCTATCGTTCTCGAGCACCGACAGCGACGCATCACCGCACACCGTCTCGACGATCGGGAACCCGTTGGCGTCCGGCCCCCGCTGATCTCCATCGTCCATCTGGTTGCCACCGTTCAATTCGCTGAACCAGAGTTGCTGGAAGCTGTTGCCGTCCTTCCGGTCGAGGTAGATCCCGGGCTCGATCCCCGCCGTTCCGTCTTCTTCCTGGTCGACGACCCTGAGCAAGTTGATGGTGACCGTGGTGCAGTTGTCGTAGTGGTCCCACACCGTCAAGCAGTCGCCCGCCGTGGTGCACGCCGTGTCCGCGGCATTCCCACCCCGCAGGTACGACGTGTCGAAACGTTCGGTCGACTGCTTGAAGTAGCCGGGCGGAGTAGTCGGCGTCCAGACCCCGTACGTCTCGGTGTCCGCGTCGAGCGTTGCGGGGGTGCCGTTCGGCCAGGGCACCAGACGGACGTCGCCGGCACCGCCGGCCTCAGTGATGTCCGACGCCATCTCACTGATCACGAAATCGTCGCTACTCGCATCATCAGGAGCGATCAGATCGACCCAACTGTACGTACCGACACCTTGTCGTCCCGGTTCGTTGTTGATCGCCCAGACCGGACTCTGCGGCTCACCACCAGGCAACCGGACCGTGCCGTCCGCCGAGATCTCCGCCGGCCCACTCGCCGCATCGGCCGCGACCGTCAACGCCGACTCGACCGACACCGACTGCACACCATCGAACGTGTCCGGATCGAAACCCAACACCGCCGGATCGACCGGACCACCCAAACGATCCGGCACATCGAACCCCACCACACCAGGCGCCAACGCCGCCGACGACACCGCATCAGCACGCACCGTGAACGACTGACCCGGCCGCACGAACCCATCAGGATCATCAGTGCTCAACACCAACCCGAACGGCGACGCATTCGCCACATTCGGGTGATACGGCACACCGTTCGCATCGATCCGATCGGCAGCATTCGCGCTCTGCGCCAACTGACGCTCCGCCTGGTCACCGATCCCGTCACCATCACCATCCGCCGACAACGGATCCGACGACACCACCACCGTCACATCACCAGCCGACGGCCTCACCTCCCAACCGTCATCACCATCCACGATGTCGGTGTACACCGTCACATCCCAACCACCGTCCCACACCGGGGCCAGACCCGACTCGTCGAGATGCCGCACCTCCTCACCGTCACTCAACCCGTCGTTGTCGGTGTCGGACACACCCGGATTCGTCCCCAGACGGAGCTCCTGCGCATCGGTCAAACCATCCAGATCGATGTCATCCGAGTTCAACGACAACGCCTGCCCCTCGGCCCGCTGCTCGATCTCGAACGCATCCGACAACCCATCACCATCGGTGTCCCACGAACGATCATCCGGATCCAACCCACCGAACGCCGACGACAACAACCCATCGAAATCCGCATCCGGCAACGCCGCGAACGCGTCATCCCACGCCAACCCCCACGCACCACCGGGCCGGCTGTCGACCTCGATGAACTCATCCAACGTCGCCGGGAACACGTCGTACACACGCGGATCGAACGCCGACGAATCGTTGTCGGAGAACGACCGCTTGTAGCAGACCGGAATGAAGGGAGGAATCCCGAACGGGTTGGGAACCGTCCAACACTCCGCCGCCGGGAACGCGTACCCGTAGTTGAGGTAGACGTCGAACACACGGTTGATGCCGGGCGTGTCGAACGACAACTCGGCGGTGAGCGTTTCGAACGTCGACGTCTCGTACAGATCCTTGTCGAGGTATTCGTCGTGCACCGTCGGGGCCGCCCACACATTCGGCATCGAGTCCCACTCCGAGTCCAGGTCCTCCTCGAACGTTTTCAGGGTGTACTCCATCGTCGACGACCGCAGGTTCCCCTTGGTGTAGAACCACAGATACGGGATGAGTTGCCAGGTCTCCGGCGAGGGCGCCTGGTGGCGGACGTTCGTCGTCACCGGCAACGCGATGTCGACGACGTTGCCGACCTGATACCCCGACGACTCGTCCCTCAACGAGACGTCGACGTCGCCGGTCTCGACCAGATCGTCGGCTTCGGCGTCGACCATCACTTCGTAGCCGTAGACGGCTGCCGTCAGCCCCTTGATCACGAACCCGCTCACCGAGAAACAACTGTTGTCGACCAAGGGCGACTCGAGATCGACATCGGCGTACTTGCACAACAGATACAGCAGCGCGTCGACGACCGCGATGATGCCGATGATGATCAATCCGACGATCGAACCTGCAAGAGCGAACATGAACACGGCGAAAATCGTGGTGGCGATGGTGCCCGCGAGTGCCCGATTGAACTCGGCGCTGTAGAACGACACTCCGCCGCTCACGACGCCGTAGATGAAGAATCCCCAGGCGATCACGATGGTGACCACCGCACCGATCGCGTTGGCCGTTCTGGTGAACCCGATCAGGTTCGACGACGAAGCCAGAACCGACAACAACGACAGACTGGTCGTCGCCCGAACGAGATTTGCTGCGTACATCGGCCACACGACGCCGAAGGCGAGTTGACCCAGGAACAGGACCGAGGACAACAGCACTTCGGCAGTCTCGTCACCGGTCAGAGACAGGGCCAGGAGCGTCAGCACCACGACGACCATGACCAGCACGCCGACACCCAGCACACCCTTGACCGAACGCGTGTTCTTGTTGAACAGGTTCTTGATCTCCTTGACGTACCCGATGGAGGTCGAGAGCGGCCCGCGATCATCGATCGTCTTCATCAGGTCCCACGGGGGGAACTTGGCCTTGATGAACAGGTTGGAGAGGAACTTCACGCCGGCACTGCCACCCGAGCCGTAGTCATCGAAGAAGTCCCTCATCTGTGCTGGCAAGTCGGTCGTGTCGTCGTTGTCGACATGAGGGATCGTGACCTGGCCGTTCACCTCCGAGACGATCAGTTGCGTCAACCCCTGCGCCATCAAGAGCGTGTAGATCTGCATGGCGAGGTTCTGGGTCCGCGAGACGTCGTCGCACACCGCCTGATCGCCGAGGCACTCCTCGACCACGATCGGAGCACTGCTGTCGTCATCGAAATCGATCGCGCCGTACTGCTCCGAGAGGTGGACCGATATCTGCTCGGAGTCGCACTGCGACCAGATCGGCGTTGCTCCATCACCACCGCAATAACTGCTCCACTTCATCCCGCCAAGCGTGTCGGTCTCGACCGGAGCGCCGTCCGGATCGAAATCGAAGGCCACGCCGGTTCCGGCCAGGGCCACCGTCGACCCACCGAGCGCGAGCGCATCGAGCCCGACCGATCGAACCGTGTTCGTGTACGCCGACAACACCAACGGTCGAAACGAATCCGGACCCGTCCACTGCGAGGTGAACACCCCGTCGAGCAGTCCAGCAACCGCTGACACCGAACCTGATCCGAGTGGTCCGGACACGCCGATCCCGCGGACCGCCTCATCGAACGTTGCAGCCGACCCTCGGTGAACCGAGAACACGTTGGGCAGTTCATACGCCGCGGTACCGGTGCGGACGGAGTGGTCGAACAAGTCCACCATGTTCTCGATGGTGATCTCGTGCGAGAACTGACCAGGTGAGGACTCGACCGAGTTCAAGAAGCGCTCCGACAACACATATGACAAGGCGTAGGAGGGCGTGTGATCCGAAATGTCGTCGTCGACGCTCGGGTCCTCGTGAATGAGCGCGGTCTCGGCGCCATGCTCCTGGGAGACGGTGAGGCCGGCGATGGTCCAGTCCTCGTAGTAGCGATGCGCGATCTGGACGGTGTCGAACACCGGAACACACTCGGAGTCGGCCGACCCATCCTCGGCTGGCGCGCACGGTTGGTCGGTCGCCACCTGAACGGCCCACACCAGACGCATCGAATGAGCGGGCCCCCAATCATCCTGGGACAGATACGGAATGCGGGCAGCGAACGCCACACGGGCGCCGGTGTCGTCATCGATCACCAACTGCAACGGCACATACATGGTGCGACGCCCCGAGGACTCGTCGCCGGTCGTCACCGAAGCCAAGTACGCGGACAGCACCTCCGTCGGCGGCAGTTCGTGCTCCGGCGACTCGACGGCGATTTCGAGCATCGGGACGAGTTTGATGTCGTTCGGACTGTCGTTGAGATCCTGGATCTGGCCCTGGCCATCACTCGGCCAGTCCATACCCGCATCACCGACATCGAACGGGTTCAGCGCATACTGCAAGTGATTCGAGATCGCGGGTCGAATCTGGATGTCGACGAACAACGGCAGGCCGCTGGCAATTGGCGTATCGCCGTTCGAGTTCGAGTTCGCCACGGAGAATTCGAACGGGAGGTCGGCCGTGTACGAACCGCCGTCGGCGGGCAGCGCCACGAACGCCGAGATGTCATCCCCGTCCGGCACACCATCGCCATCGTTGTCGTCGTCGAACACATCGGGCACCCCGTCACCGTCGAGATCGTTCGGGAAACCGTTCCCATCGACGTCGTATTCGAGACCGTCCGAGATGCCGTCGAGATTGGAGTCGACCAGAAGTGGATCCGAGTACCACCACTGCCCGTCCAACTCGAAACCTTCCACCTCGACTCGATCGCTGATGCCGTCGCCATCGGTGTCGTCGTCACCCTCGTTCTCCCAGGCGGTGCCGATCCGACGCTCCACGAAATCCGTCAACCCATCACCATCGGTATCCGTCCCGGGATCCGGCCCCTCGAAGGTCGACACCGCCGGCTCCGCCAATCCGTCCTGCAGGCTCACCGTCGGATCCGACACGAGCGCGTCGAACACCCCGGCAACATCACCAGGCGACAACTGCGCTGTGGGCGCGTCGGACAGTGGACCTCCAGCATCCTGGCTGCTCGACGCAGTCGCCGTGACTTCTCCGACAGCGACCGGGACGAACACTGCAGCCGCAACAGCCGTGGCAATCGCACGCCTCGGAACACCCAGACGGTCGACGAACCGAACCATCCCGAACACGCCACCGAGCACCAACGACAGCACGAGCAGTGCCGACACATCCACATCGCCGAGTCCCCACAACCCCGAGTCGGCAGCGGTGAAATCGAAGAAGTCAACCGAGATCGTCGCGCTCACCGCACCATCGGCATCCTCAGGGAACTGCAAGCTGAGCAACTGACGCACCGGCAATCCGGAATCACCGACCCACAACTCACCGGTCCCGGTCGTGTCACGATGGAACGAAGACGGTTGCACCCGCGATCCGGGGGCGAGTTCCCCCCTTCTCCGAAGCAACTCCTCGGTGTCCTCGGCCATCCGAACTGCGAAGGTCGGGCCATCGAGCTCGAACGAATACACGGTGAACCGGACGGACCCGACGCTTCGCTGACCCACCTCGACGACATCACGAGCAGCTCCGAGATACGCAAGCACGTCTCCACCCGGGGCCAACATCGCTGCCGCACCCGGGGCAGGCTCCCAGTCGCCACCGGCAACCCTCTGCAGAGTGCCGTCCTCATCGATCCGGATCTCGACATCAGGATCGGCGACCACATTGTTCGAAGCGGAACCCCACACGTCCAGATCGACACGACCGTCGACCGGTGCCACGACACCATCGACATGAAGATGTTCGACGCTGGATCCCCGACCGACGTTGACGACCGACGCGACCGGAGTCGTCACCTGCTCGGCATCACTCGAGAACCGATACGACCCCGATGCCGCCGCACGCTCCCACGCCGACGTGAGCGGATCGACATCGGCCGCGGACCCGATCGTGGAAACGCCGACCGCACCGAGCGTCACCACACCCACCAACAACCCGACCGCCCGGACGACTCCACGACCGCCCTGACGGCTCCGCTCACCAGCGTTGGACCAGGAAAAGGGCATGCCTACAGCGTGGAGCCTGCGCAACTGGAAAATCTCCCCAGATTCTCCCGATCACCTCCCTCCCGATCAATCCGTCGTTGCGCCGCTCCACCACGTCGCCGATCGGGTCACCGATGACATGGCTTCCGGAGCTCGTTCCGAACGTGGTTGAATCTCAGGTGATGAAGGCAGCACTGCTCGTCGAGAGCCTCACCGGCAACACCTGGAATGCAGCCGAACTGATCGGTTCCAAACTGCAGCAGGAGTCGTGGACGATCACCGGCCTGTCGAAGGTCGGCCGACCCGACCTCCAGTCGGTCCACGAGGCCGACCTGATCATCGTCGGCACCTGGACCCACGGCCTGTTTCTCGTCGGCCAAACACCGTTCGCCCTCGGCAACATCGCCAACCTCCCGACGATGCGCGGCAAGCGTGTGGCGGGCTTCTTGACCTTCGCGCTCGACGCCGGCAAGAGCATCGACAAGTTGACCACGGCGCTCGGCCAGACCGGCGCCGACGTGGTCGGCGGCCTCGAGATCAAGCGCAACCACCTCGATCGACACACCGACCTCTTCGTCGAACGACTGCTCGGAGTCCTCGAACCCGCCTGACGACCGTGACGCGCTCGTCGTTTGCGTGAGGATCGGCCCGGCTCATCCGGGCCGACTCTCACGCAATCGACTGGTCGTCAGGGACGATCCGGCCGACGGCACCCCGCCGGTCAGCCACCGCGCAGAGCCCGCTCGACCGGTTCGAAGAGCAGACCGGCGAGTTCGGTCCCGGTCGCAGCGTCGCGTTCGATGACGAGGTAGGCCCCGTAGCCGTCGTCGAGGTCGAGCCACGGAACAGCGCCGTACGCTCCCGGGTCGGTGAGTCGACCGGTCTCGCGATCGATCCACCACCCCATCCCGTAGCCGCCGCCGGTGTAGGTCGAACCGCCCCACGCCGCCAGCCCATCGGTGTACATCTCGCCGAGTGCCTCGGCCGACAGCACCTGCGTGTCGCCACATCGGCCGCCGTCGAGGTGCATCAGGAGGAGCCTGCCGTAGTCGGGCACCGAGATGTAGGCACCGCCCTCCATGTTCGGATTCGCCGTGGGCGGGAGGAAACCCAGGTCACCGTCGACCTGGGTCGGGTAATCGAATCCCGAGGCGAGCTGGGCGAAGTGGTTGTTGTAGCCGAGTGTTTCGACCCCGCACGGCTCCACGTAGATCTCCTCGATCAACTCGGCCCAACTCCGGCCCGACACCGCCTCGGCGATCCCGCCGGCGACCTGCCACTGCGCGCCTCCGTAGCGGAACTCGGTGTCGGGTGGCACCTGGTCGCCGTCGTCGTCGATCGAGGTGAACACCTGCTCGGCGCACGACTGCAGGGTTCCATCGGGTGTGAACTGACACAGGTAGGGCGGGTACGCGGCATCCGGGAGCAACCCGACGAGGCCGGACCGACTCGACAGGAGTTGGGCCGTGGTGATCGTCGGATTCGCACTCCCCCACGGCACGACTTCGGCAACTGGAGCGTCGAGATCGATCAACCCCTGGTCCTGGAGGTGGAGGAGCACCCCGGCGGTGATCTGTTTGGTCGACGAGGCGACCAAACTCACCCGACCGGAGTCCCAGACGCCCCAGTACTGCTCGTGGACGACACCGTCGGCGGCGTCGACGACGATCAGTCCGGCCCCGTTCAGACCTCGCTCAGCGACGAAGTCGGCCACGATGCCGTCCACGTCGGAGAAATCCCGCGGCGGAGCGGTCGGCTCCGGCGTGGCAACGGTCGACGGTGGCGAGGTCAGGACGGGCTGATACCCGGCGGGAAGCGTCGTCACGTCCTCGAGGTCCGTCGATGCACGCGGTGGCTCCGTCGACGCCGGCGCGGGGACGGCTCGCTCACCGCTGGCGCATCCCAGCAGGAGGACGGGGACGACCATGAGGATCCGGTGCATCACCTGGTTCTACCACCAGCCACCCCACCCCTCCGTTTTTGGGGGGGGGGTGGGGGGGGGGGGGGGGGGGGGGGGGGGGGG
>JBMUCX010000117.1:0-8139 GCA_049458915.1 Ilumatobacteraceae bacterium | reverse complement strand
TCGGGCACGTGCGGTACGCGGAACGGGCTCTCGCCGAGCCGATCGCCGGATGATGCCGATGGGTGACCGTTCGGCGAGGATCTCGGCCGTGGTGAACGACGTCGTCGCGACGGCGCATCGGCACCGGTGCGACGTCGCCGCCGACCGCTCCATCGGTGGACGCGAGGCGTGTCACCGGTTGTCCGAAGCGACCGACGCCTGGATCGGAGCGCTCGCCGATGCGGCGCGAGCAGCGCACCCTCGGGCGCCGAAGTTCGCGTTGGTCGCGGTCGGTGGCTACGGCAGGGGTGAACTGGCACCGTTCAGTGACATCGATCTGCTGCTCGTCCACCGGACGAACTCCGCCCGACTCGAAGCCGTCGCGAGCGCCATCTGGTACCCGATCTGGGATGCGGGATCGAAGCTCGGCCATGCGGTTCGCAGCGTCGACGACACCCTGGCGCTCGCGAAGGCCGACCTCGACACGGCGACTGCGCTCCTCACCGCTCGAGTGGTGGCCGGGGACACGAAGATCGGAGCGGAGGTGATCGCGGGCGGTCGAGAGGTGTTCACGCGTCGCCGAAAGCGGTGGATGACCGAACTCCAGGGACGAGTTCGCGCACGACAGGCCGGGGCCGGGGACGTGGCCTACATCCTCGAGCCCGACCTGAAGGACGGTCACGGCGGAATCCGAGATGCTCAATCGCTCTGGTGGGCGGAGTGTGGCGGGCTGGCGCTCTCACAGGAGGACGACGCATCGCTGAACGAGTGCTACGACGTCTTGTTGTCCGCTCGGGTGGCGCTGCATCGGGCGACCGGTCGACCCGGTGACACGTTGCGGTTGGAGGATCAGGATGCGGCGGCCGTCGCTGCCGGCGTCGCGTCAGCCGATGAGTTGATGGCCGACATCGCGGCGGCGGCGCGAACGGTGGCGTGGATCGCGGACGAGGCATGGGGCCGGGTCGGCAAGTCGTCGGGCGGGAGGCCGAGGGAGGTTGCTCCGGGTGTCATGTACGTCGACGACGAGATGGAACTCGCCGTCGACACCGACCCGGCGGTCGACCCGACCTACGTGCTGCGGATCGCCACTGCCGCTGCTCGCAACTCGGCGCGGATCGGTCGTCGGAGTCTCGACCGGCTTGCAGCCGTCGTACCTCAGTGGCCGGATCGCTGGCCGGCAGGAGCCATCGACGAACTGGTCGCGCTGCTGCTCGAGGGACACCGGGCGATTCCCGTGCTCGAGGCGCTGGATCAGCGAGGTCTGCTCACTCGGATGTTGCCCGAGTGGGCACCGGTGCGATCCCGACCCCAGCGGAACGCCTACCACAGGTTCACGGTCGATCGTCACCTCTGGGAAGCGGCGGCCAACGCTGCCGAGCTCGCCGATCGCGTCGGCCGCCCGGACCTCCTCGTCCTCGGGGCGCTCTTCCACGACATCGGCAAGGGGTACCCGGGCGATCACACCGAGGTCGGGATGGATCTGTTCCGTGATCTCGGTCCGCGACTCGGACTCGTCGAGCGTGATGTCGCGGTGATCGTCGCCATGATCGAGCACCATCTGTTGCTTCCCGATGCCGCCGTTCGGCGCGATCTGTCCGACCCCGTCACGATCCGGTCGGTCGCCGATGCCGTGCGTGACCATGAGCGGCTCGAGTTGTTGCACGCCCTGACGATCGCCGACTCCAAGGCCACTGGCCCTTCCGCATGGAGCGACTGGAAAGAGGAACTCGTCGCCGATCTCGTGAAGCGCGTGTCCCACGTGGTCGGTGGTGGCGACGTCGGCGATGCGACGTGGACGCTCTTTCCCGACGAGGCCACGTTGGCCTCGATGGCCACGGGAGGACTGCACGTCCGTCCCGTTGGCGATCGCCTCGTCGTGGTGTACCGCGACGTCACCGGGGCGTTCAGTCGAATCGCCGGTGTGCTCTCGCTGCACGGGCTCGACGTGGTCGCGGCGCGAGCCCACTCCGATGAACCACAGCTGGGTCGGGTGAGCATGGGTGCGTCGGAGTTCCGTGTGCAGGTCCCACAGACCGGCATCGACTGGGCGCCCGTCGTCGTGGATCTGGAGCGTGTCCTGGAGGGGCGGCTCGCGATCGAGGCCCGACTTGCGGAGCGAGCCAGTGTGTACCGGCGGCGGCGCGCCGTCCAGGCGGCCGAGCCCGCTCCGCCACGAGTGACGTTCCACGATGGAGCATCGAGCGACTCGACGGTGCTCGAGGTGCGCTGCCAGACCAAGATCGGCATCCTCTACCGGATCACGAAGGGGCTCGCCGAGGTCGGCCTCGACATCCGGCATGCGACCGTGCAGACGGTCGGACTCGACGTCGTCGACACGTTCTACGTCCGGGACTGGGCGGGTTCTCCGATCACCGACGAGGCTCATCGTTCCGAGATCGAGCGAGCCGTACTGCATGCGATTTCGTGAAGGCGACGTGGTGCGGGTCACGGTGTCGTGCGAACTAGGTTCGGCCGGGTGAGCGACGACAGCCGTGTTCCCGATCCGCGCGATCTCGCCCGGTGGAGTTCGTCGCTCGCCGCGATCGCCCGGACCGGCATGGCGTTCACCGACAACCTCTACGAACGAGAACGCTACGAGGAAGTCCTGCACGTCGCCGGCGACATCAAGGCTGCTGCGGCGGCGTTGGAGGATGCGGTCGAGGCCGAACGCGAGACGGATCACTTCGTGCAGGAGTGGCTCACCAACATCGGTGAAGGTGTCCCCGGTTACGTCACGCCGAAGGTCGCGATCGGTGCGGTGGTCGGGAACGACGACGGGGAAGTCCTGCTGGTCCAGCGCAAGGATTCGGGCATCTGGCTCTACCCGACCGGCTGGGCCGATGTCGGGTACTCGCCGGCAGAGGTGGCGGTCAAGGAAGTCGAGGAAGAGACCGGCATCGAGTGCGAGCCGGTCAGCCTGATCTCGGTGATCGACGGACAGCGAATGGGGTTCTCGCGGTTCGGGATGTACATGATCCTGTTCCACTGCCGCGCCATCGGCGGAGAGCTCAGACCGCACCCGCTCGAGACCGCCGATGTCGGCTGGTTCGGCCCGATGTCGCTCCCGGAGGCGACGGCCGGCGCCACGTGGTGGGGCCCGATGGCCTTCGCTGCGATCGGTGGGGAGCGTGCACCGGCCCGCTTCGATCCGCCTCGCGATCCGCTCTGGAGGGGCTGAGCCCGGTCAGGACTCGGGGTCCTGCGAGCGCAGGAACTGTTCGACTTCGGCAGCCAGTCGTTCGGGATCGTCGTCGAGTTCGACGTAGCCGTCGAGTTGGCCGTAACCGTCGAGGTCGTCAGCGCCTTCGTCGTCGGTCATTTCGTCGATCATGTCCTCGAGGCGGCTGACGTACGTGACGAGGTCGTCGTCGTCGGCGATCAACGAGGCGATCTTGGCGTCGTAGTCGGCCACACCCGATGCGAGTCCGGCGACGGGTGCCGGTGTTCCCATCATCGAGCAGAGGCGTTCGAGGAGCGCCTGTGCAGCACGGGGCGATGGGATCTGTGAGGCGTAGCCGGGAACGGCGGCCCAGAGCGATGCAGTGGGGAAACCGCGAGCGGAGAGAGCGTCGTGGAGGACGCCGACGATGCCGGTCGGGCCCTCGTACCGTGACCGTTCGAGCTCGAACCGGCTGATCAGGGAACTGTCGGTCGCCGTCCCGATGATCTGGGTGCGGCGGGTGTGTGGCACGTCGGCGAGGAGGGCGCCGAGCGTGAACGCCATCGGTGCTGCGAATCGGGTCGCGATCCCGACCAGTTGGTCGCAGAACGATCTCCATCTGAGCGCTGGCTCGGGTCCGAGTACGAGGATCACGTCGGCGCCGGGGAGCGATGCGGCCCAGACACCGACGGTCGGCCAGACGATCGAGCGTTGGCGCGCCTGGTCGAGTCGGACGTGCGGACGGATCGTCGCGAAGTCGGTGTAGCACTCGGGATCGATCTCGGCGAGCGCAGTCGCATCGCTCGTTTCGATCAGCGTCCGGACGGCGGTCGACGCTGCGTCGCCGGCATCGTTCCAGCCGGTGAACGCTGCGACCATGATCGGGTTCGTGAGCCCGATCGAGTCGGGATCGGCGATCCAACGAACCTGCTCCATGACCCGATCAGGCTACCGGTAACGACGGGATGCGCCCGACGGATAGCGTCGCCCGCGTGGGTCTCGATGTCCGTCCTGTCGAGGTGGTCGACGACGAGGTCGTCGCCGCGCTCGGTGTGCTCGTTCCTCAACTCTCGTCGTCGCCGCCACCCTCCGCCGACGAAGTCCGGGCGATCGCGGCATCGCCCGATTCCGTCTTGTACCTGGCCCGACTCGACGGGAACGTCGTCGGGAGCCTGACGCTGGCGTTCTACCGGATCCCGACCGGCCTCAAGGCCTGGATCGAGGACGTGGTGGTCGACGCGAACGCTCGCGGTGCCGGAGTCGGTGAGGCGCTCAACCGGGCGGCGATCGACGAGGCTCGCCGGCGTGGAGCGAAGAACGTGAGCTTGACGAGCCGCCCGTCTCGAGAGGCGGCGAACCGGCTCTACCAGCGTCTCGGTTTCCGGCCGTACGACACGAACGTGTACCGCTACGACCTCTGACACCCTTCTCGGCCGGGACGATCGGCGACGTGATCTCGGTGATCGCGTGATCCCGTCGTCGACTGCGTCGACGGAATGATCCGGTGAGGTCCCGTCCGGCGCCCCGACGCGTCTCGGGAACTGCTCCGGCCTCGGATCGACCGAACGCCGACGAGGAACTCCGCCCTGTGCACCACGGGTGATCTCGCGGGATCGGATTCGGGCGGCGACCGTGCGCCGCCGACCACCCGGGTGGCGGTGTCAGGTCACAGCGGGTACTCGCCGGCCGCCCGCCGGAGATCTTCCGCCGCCTGACGGACCTGCCAGTCGCGATCGGCGAGCCCGGCTTCGATCGCTGCTTCGACATCCGGACCGTCGAAGGGAGCGAGAGCCAGCACGGCTCGACGGCGGATGTGGGGGAGGTCCGAGCACGCGTGCAGGATGGCCGGGAGACCTCGAACGTCACCGATGGCGCCGAGCGAGGCAGCGGCCGCCTCGCGGACGAGCGGATCCTCGGCGTCGGTCGCCAGCGTCGACAATCGGGCCACGATGGCGTCGATGGCCGACGGCGTTCCGTGGTCGACCTGCTCACCACAGGCCCACGCAGCCACCTCGACGACGGTCGGATCGTCGTCGTCGAGCTGGTCGAGGAGCGATACCGATGGGCGGACCGCTGCGAGTTCGCACGCTCGCCGTCGTACGACCGGTGCTCGGTCGGTGAGGGCACGACGGATCGTGTCGTCGTCGAGGTCGTCGAGTCGTTCCAATGCCCCGAGTGCGCTCGATCGCACCGCCGGTTCGTCATCGTCGAGCCCGGATCGGGCGGTGACGACGTCGCCGCGATGACCGGCGACGATGACCCGGTGGCGGCGCCGAGGCGGACCGTCGTTCACGACGTGAGCAGATCGGTGAGTCGGATCACGGCGAGGGCGGCGGCGAACGAGAGCACGATCGCCAACACCATCCCGGTGATGACGGCGATCGTGCCCGCTCCGATCGCAGCGGCGAGACGACGGATCGGTCCCGCTCGTCGATGCAGTTCCGTCTCGAGGTGCTCGACGGAGATCCCCGGCTCGGGCGATCGGCTGGTCAGCTCCCGTGCCTGACCGCGTGGTGAAGTCGAGCCGACCCTGGCAGGCTTACGCCAACCGGTCAACACGAGGGTCACCACCGCCAGCACGGCGAGGAACGCCGCCCTGACCGTCAGACCGTCGACAGAGATCGCAGCGATGACCGACACGCAGGAACCGACACTAGTGGCCGATGGAGGAACTCGACCGTCGCCCCGTGAATCGGCTCGCGAGGCGGCCGAGCGTGCCGGGCTTCGACTCGCCGATCGCCGACACCGCCGGTGGGCGGTTCCGCTGGCGATGATCGCCGGGATGTTCCTCGCGGTGGTGCTCGTGGCCGGGCTCGTCCCGGCGGATCGGGTGGCGACGAAGCTGAACGAACGGGTCGGCGAGGAGCAGGGGACGCCATTCGCCCGGACGCCGTCGTCGGCCCAGCCGGTGGACGACCGGATCGTGTTCGGTGACCTCGGTGACGTCGCCGTGCAATATCCGCCCGAGGGCGATGTCTACTTCGTGACCGTCACCGAGCCGGAGCAGTCGGTGCTGTCGTGGTGGCTCGGCCGGGACGACCCGGCGATCGAGTTCTTGACCTACGAGGAGAAGTACGGCGTGCGAACGCCGGAGCAGCGCCGGACCTTCGCGCTGGAGTTCATGCGGACCTCCGAGCAGGTCGCCCAGTTCGTCGCTCTGCAGCGCGTCGGATACGACGTCGTCGTGGTCGACGGTGATGTGCTGGTCGAGGCGATGGTGTGCCTGGAGGGGAACGAGGACGGCACCGAGTGCGTCCGTTGGAGTCCGTCCGATGACGTGCTCGACCCCGGTGATCGGATCCTGTCCGTCGATGGCGAGGAGATCGACGGCGTCGAAGACCTCGGGCGGATCCTGTCCCGGTTCGCCCCGGGTGACGTCGTCGACATGCAGATCGAGCGCCTCGACGACGACGGCGATCCGGTCGTGTTCGACGTGGAGGTGGAACTGACGTCGTCACCCGAGGAGCCCGATCGAACGATCGTCGGCTTCTATCCGTTCGACACCCGCCGTGTCGAGTTGCCCTTCGAGCTCGACATCGACACGGGTTCCATCGGTGGGCCGTCTGCCGGGCTCGCGTTCACGTTGACCTTGATCGACGAGCTGACGCCCGGAGAGTTGACCGGTGGGCAGCGGATCGCGGTCACCGGCACGATCGAACTGGATGGCACGGTCGGTCCGATCGGAGGACTGCGTCAGAAGGCGTCGGCCGTGTCGCAGGCCGGGGTCGACGTGTTCCTGGTCCCGACGGCTCAACGCGATGACGACATCGCTGCGGCTCGGCTCGCTGGTGGTGACGACCTGACCATCATCCAGGTGGGCACGCTCGAGGAGGCACTCGCCGTGCTCCTCGAACTCGGCGGTGATCCGATTCCGGCGGTGCCGTCCGACTGATCCGTCGCCCGGAGTTGGTGCGATTGCCACATTTCGGCGGGGGTGGCCGTTTACGCTGGTCGATCTATGGCTGCGTCGCTCTCGAGACCGGACCCGTCGTCACCCGCGTCGGTCGCCGAGGCGGGCTTCTCGGTCGTTCGTCGCGGCTACCAGTCCGACGAGGTACGGGCGTTCCTCGTCGCCGTCGCAGCAGAACTGGGACGACTGCAGGAGCGCGAGCGGGCCCTGGAGTCGGAGTTGCGGAGGGAGCGCACGCTGACGCGCACCTCGCAGGAGCTCGACGAGGCGACGGTGACCGAACTCCTCGGCGAGGAGACCGTCCGAGTGCTGCAGACCGCCCGCGAATCAGCTGCATTGATCCGCTCGCGAGCCGAGGAGTCGGCGGCACAGATCCTGGGTGATGCGCACGACGAGGCGAATCGGCTGCGTCAGGAAACCGAACTCGAGACCGCTCGACGCCGGAACGATGCCGTGGCGGACGCCGAGGCGGAGGTGGCGCTCGCCAAGCAACAGGGTCGCGAGATGGTCAACGAGGCGCGGGCGTACCGTGAGCGGGTGCTCGCCGACCTCGAGCGGCGCACGAGCATCGCGCGACAGCAGATCGAGGACCTCTTGGGTGGTCGAGATCGGTTGTTGCAGGCGTTCGAGCGGGCCCGACTCGTGGCGATCGACGTGACGTCTTCGCTCCAGTCGGTCGAGTTGCCGGACGAGACGGTGAATCTGACCCCGACGACGGGGCCGGTTCCGATGATGGTCCGGGTCGATCGGTCGACCTCGGAGCGCACCGCTGTTGCGCCCATCGACCAGTCACCGGACGCCGATTCGCCCGCCGAACCCGACCAGGCGATCGACGGTGGGGTCGTCGACGAGGGGGCCGATGGTCCGGTCGCCACGGCGACCGTCGCTGTCCTGCCCGTGTCCGATGACGACGCGGCGACTGACGATCTGGCGACGGATGAGGTGGCGACGGATGACGTAGCGACGGATGATCTGGCGACGGATGACGTGGTGACGGATGATCTGGCGACGGATGACGTAGCGACTGATGACGTAGCGACTGATGACGTGGTGACCGGTGACGTGGCGACCGGTGACGTGGTGACCGGTG
>JBMUCX010000116.1:0-8270 GCA_049458915.1 Ilumatobacteraceae bacterium | reverse complement strand
CCCCCACGGACGGGGGTGGGGTCAGCGGACCAGGGTGAACAGGTCGTCGGCGCCTCGCGCGACTGCGGTCGTGCCGAGACTTCGGCGCCACTCCCGGGTGGTCCCCCACTCGTGCTGCCACGACCACAAGCGACGGGTGAACTGGTGGAGGCGGTACTCCCTCGTCACGCCCATCGCCCCGTGGGCCTGGTGGGCGGCGCGCGTCCCGGCGGTGATGGCGTCGTCGACCACGACCCTGGCAGCGGCCACTTCGTCGTGCCCGCCGCCGGCCGCCACGGCCGACAGTGCGACGGCGGCGGCCATCTCGGCCTTGGCCGCACTCTGGGCGACGGTCACGAGATGCTGCTGCACCGCCTGGAACCTCGCCACCGGTTGGCCGAACTGGCGACGATCGCCGGTGTACTCGACCGTGATCCGGGCGATCGCCGACAACGCACCCGCTGCCATCAGGGATCGCGAGAGCGAGCCCCTGAGTCGGAGCATCCGTGCGGCCTGGTCGGGGAGCGGGGCCGTCTCCCACTCCGCTCGTGGGGCCGTCACGGTGACCTGATCCCGTGCCTCACCGGCGAGGTTGGTTCCGTGCGTGACGGTGATCTGGTCGGCCCGGAGGGAGACGACGATCCCGTGGCTCGACAGGGCGTGGATGCCGTCACCGGTCGTGGTGATCATCGCGACCCGCTCTGCCTGACGTCCCCATGCGACGCGACCGTTCAGTTCGAGCCCCCGGTCGGTACGTCGCGAGTCGATGCTCGGCACCGCCGTCACCGGCCCGGGTGGTACGTCGAGGCCGGCCTCGGCGAGCAGCCATCCGCCGAGCATCGCCGTTTCGGCCAGCGGCACCGAGGCGGCGTGCGCCCCGGTCGCCCGAACGATCGCCCCGAGATCGGCGAGCGTGCCGCCCGCTCCGCCGAGCGACTCGGGGAGACCGACTCTCGTGAAGCCGACCTCGGCCAACGCCTCCCAGGTCGCCGCCGACCAACCGTCGGACGATTCAGCGCACTCGGTCTCGGCCTGGTCGCTCACGGAACCGAGCAGGCGCTCGATCGTCTCGACGAGGAGCGGATCGGCGGTCACCGGCCGCTCCCACTCGGTCGGAGACCTCGGGCGGCGACGGACCGCAGCACCTCGTTGGTGCCGCCCCGGATCGTGAACGACGGCTGCGTCAGCGTCGCCACGGTGAGGAGTCGTCCGAACGACGAATCGTCCACGAGATCGGGCATCTCGGCGACGTACGACCTGACGGCCGTGACCACGTCCTGTTCGAACCGGGTGCCCATCTCCTTGACCAGTGAGGATTCGATCGCGGGTGCCTCGCCCCGGTCGATCGACCGGGCGACCGAGAGGGAGAGGTGGTGCAGCACCCAGTAGTTCGCCATCGCATCACCCAGCAGGTCGAGCAGCTCCGTCGATGGTCGGTCGGTGCCGTCACCGGTCTCCCGCCGCAGCAACTCCTCGACGACGAGGTAGGTCGAGAGCCACCGATCGGGCCCGCCTCGCTCGTAGGCGAGTTCGGAGGTGTTCTGGGACCAGCCCTGCCCGATCTCACCGAGCACCAGTTCGTCGGGGACGAAGACACCGTCGAGCACCACGTCGCAGAACTCGGCCGAGCCGTCGATGAACGGGATCGGTGTCGCCTCGACGGCGGGATCCCGCAGGTCGACGATGAACTGTGACAACCCCTGCCGCTTGTCGTCGACCTCGGTGATCGGGGTCGTCCGGCACAGGACGATCGCCCAGTCGTTCACGTGGGCGCCGCTCGTCCAGATCTTGCGCCCGTCGAGGACCCAACCGTCACCGTCGCGGGTGGCGCGCGTCGAGACCGAGGCGAGGTCCGACCCGGAGTCGGGTTCGCTCATCCCGATCGAGAACGAGAGTTCGCCTCGGCAGATGCCCGGAAGGAACCGGCGCTTCTGCTCCTCGGTGCCGAACCGGGCGATCACCGGTCCCGACTGCCGGTCGGCGACCCAGTGGTGACCGACGGGAGCACCCCATCGCAGGAGCTGTTCGACGACGACGAAGCGATCGACGGCGGACCGGTCGTGGCCGCCGTACGCCGCCGGCCGCGCCCTGCCGCGCCCACCCCCCGCCCCGCGCGCCCGGGCGAACTCCCGGTCTCGCGCGGCGTTCATACCGAGCCCTGGACGAAACGATCCTCGTGGCAGGTGGGACCGGAGGAAGTCGACGACCTCGTCTCGGAGGCGGAGTTCGTCGGCGGTGAGTTCGACCGGTTCGAACCGGATCACGGTGGTGCTCAGCCGCCCATGCGGGTACGTGGGGTTGCCCGGGCGATGAAGTCGCGGACCAGCGGGCCGACCTCGCGCGGGTCGCTCGGCGGTTCGGTCACGTGCGGGCCGCGGCGCCAACCCTCGGCGATGCCGAGGATGGTGCCCGACGACTCGATGATCTGGCCGGTGACGTCGGCCGAGTCCGTCGAGGCGAGCCAGGTGGCGACCGGGGCGACCCATTCCGGACCCCACTGGTCGAGCGCCGTCTCGGGGATGCCGAGATCCTCCGTCATCCGGGTGAGGGCTCCGGGTGCGATCGCATTGCAGGTCACGCCGTATCGACCGAGTTCGTCGGCGCAGATCTGGGTGAAGGCGGCGATGCCCGCCTTGGCCGCCCCGTAGTTCGTCTGACCCGGGTTGCCGAAGATGCCCGACACCGAGGTCGTGTTGATGATCCGCGCGTCGTTCGACTCGCCGGCCTTGGCCCGGTTCCGCCAGTACTCGGCAGCGACCCGGGTCGGAGCCCACGTGCCTTTGAGGTGGACCTTGATGACGGCATCCCACTCCTCCTCCGTCATCGAGAACACCATCCGGTCGCGCAGGATGCCGGCGTTGTTGACCACCGCGTCGAGACCGCCGAACGTGTCGATGGCGAGTTGGATCATCGACTGCGCATCGGCGAGCGACGACACGTCGCCGAGGTGGGCGACGGCCTCACCTCCGGCGGCGGTGATCTCGTCCACCACGTCCTGGGCCGGGTTCGCAGCGGCTGCGCCGGTGCCGTCACGAGCACCGCCGAAGTCGTTCACGACGACCTTCGCGCCCTCGTGCGCCAGCAACAGGGCGTGCTCGCGGCCGATGCCGCGCCCCGCGCCCGTGACCACCACGATCCGTCCGTCACACAACTTGTCGCTCATGTCCGCGACGGTAGGCCGTTCGTCTCGTCGGGACAGAGTCGTGGCACGTGTCACGAGCCGGGCACGACTCGTCGCGCTGTCACCGGCCGGAGATGGCGAGGAGGCGGCGGCGGCGTTCGACGTCGCTCGCACCACGGAGGTGTGCCACGCCGAGTTCGGTGACGACGACGTCCACGTCGCTCCGGGCGGTCGACACGACGTCGACGACGTCGACGATCGTCGGGTCCCCCGTGCGGGTGGTGGACCGGAGCGCGATGATCGAGATCCCGCCGACCGACCGTGACGCCCCGGCGCAGAAATCGGCGTGCCCACCCACGGCGGCGACGACCCGATCTCCGACCCGTTCGACGTTGACCGATCCGTCGACTCCGACCTGGAGTGCGGTGTTGCAACCGACGAATCGCGGAATCGCCGACAGTGCCGACAGGTCGTGCGTGACGGTCGACGACGACAGCCGGAGCATCCCCACGGCGGCGAGTCGCTCGATCGGTGCTCCACCCCAGGTGTACGCGGCGACGGCGGCCTCGATGAGCAGACCCCGGTCGTGGAGTTCGGCCATCGCGTCGGTCAGCAGCCCCGACCGGATCCGGACCGGTCGGTCGATCGACCTGGCGATCCCCTCGCCGATGCCGCCCGGTCCGAACTGCAGTGTCGCATCGTCCGGCAGCAGGGCGGCGACGCTCGCTCCGATCCGGAGGTCGACCTCGTCGGCCGACCGTGATGCCGACGGATCGCCGCTCGCCGTCGGTGGTCGGTCGACGGCTGCCACGACGTTCCCGGCGATCGCAGGTCCTCCGAGGTCCGGTGCGTCGTGGTCGACCTCGACGACGACACGTGCGGCGTTGCGTGCGAGCACGTCGGCCCATCCGATCGACGACGAGAACACGAGTCGGCCGTCGCGCCATCGACCGGTCACCACGGCGAGATCGGGAGATGCCGTCTCGATCCGCTGGGCGACGGCGCTCAGCCGGACCGGTAACGCGACCACGCGGCCGGCGGCGACCGGCCGTGAGAGCCCGTACCCGGCGAGCACGGTCTCGGCGGCGAAGTCGGGTTCGTCGAGCCAGGGCATCGGTTCCACGGTCCAGCCGAGCGTCACCCGGAGGTCGGCGGCGGGGTCGAACCCGGCCACGGCGAGGACGTCCCGGGGCGGAGTCCGCGGGCTGTTCGGCCCGTCTCCGTACCAGACGTGGAGCGGTCGGTCGTTCATTGACCGATCGGCATCCCACCGTCGACGCGGACGAGGGCACCGTTGGTGAAGCTCGACGACGGGCTGGCCAGGAACAGGGCCGCGGTCACGATCTCCTCGGGTCGGCCGGGTCGACGCTGTGCGTTGTCGGCCGTCTCCCGGGCCTCGTCGGTCCAGGCTTTGGAGATGTCGGTCAGGAACGGGCCGGGCGACAGCGTGTTGACCCGCACCTTCGGGCCGTACTCGGCAGCGAGCGAGCGGGTCATCGCGTTGAGTGCCGCCTTGGCGGACCCATAGGGGACCACGTGTGGGAGCGGGAGCAGGGACCCCGACGAGGTGACGTTGATGATCACGCCGCCATCGCCCTCCGACATCCGCTTCGCCACCTGAGAGGCGAGGCGGAACGGACCCTTGAAGTTGAGTCCGACGACGCTGTCGAAGAGTTGCTCGGTGACCTCGTGGCTCTTGGCGGCTGGTCCCATGCCCGCATTGTTGACGCAGATGTCGATCCGACCCCATTCGGCGTGGACCCGCTCGACCATCGCATCGATCGAGTCCCACTTCGCGGCATGGAGTTCGACGGCCATCGCCCGACGCCCGAGGGCCCGGACCTCGTCGGCGACCGCTTCGCAGTTGTCGAGCTTCCGGCTGGCGATCACGCAGTCGGCACCGCGCTCGGCGAACGCTCGCACCATCTCACGGCCGAGCCCACGGCTGCCGCCGGTCACGAGGGCGATCTTGCCGGACAGGTCGAAGAGCGGATCGAGCATCGGTTCATTGTCACCGGATCGGGGACCGCCGCCTTCATCGGAGTGGTGTCATCGGAATCGGATCCACGGGCGGGACCGTGACGCGATCGCGCGACGAGACGATCCGACGGGTCAACGGTTCTGCCAGCTGACCGGACGCCGCGCCAGGAAGCTCTGCATGGCCTCGCGGGAGTCCTCGGTCATGCTCGACAGGATCTGGTTGCGGTTCTCGATGTCGATGCCGGCGGCGAGACTCGGGATCTCCAGATTCGCCCACAGCACCTCCTTGGTCATCCACGTCCCGAACGGGCTGTTCCCGCAGATCTCGGCAGCGACGGCGAGGCAGCGATCCATCAGTTCGTCGTCGGGCACCGTCCGACTCACGATGCCCAACCGGTCGGCTTCGCCGGCATCGATCACCCTGCCGGTGAGGATCAACTCCCAGGCCCGCGACACCCCGATGAGACGGGGGAGGAGCCAGCTGACGCCCATGTCGCAGCCCGACAGGCCGAGTCGGATGAACGCCGTGCCGTATTTGGCGGACTCGGCCCCGTAGCGGATGTCGCAGGCCAGCGCCCAGGCCAGTCCGCCGCCGGCTGCCGCACCGTTGATCGCCGCGATCACCGGCTGGCGGATCGCCCGGATGTGGTGGACCACCTCGGCGATGTGCTGCTGGACCGCCATGCCCTGCTGCGGGCGGCCGAAGTCCTCGGTGCCGGGGATCGTCCCGAACCCGTTCAGGTCGAGTCCGGCGCAGAACGCCCGACCGGCGCCGGTCAGGACGACGGCGCGGCAGCCGTGGTCGGCATCGACGGCGTCGAGTGCGGCGTGCACGGCGTCGACCAACTCGACGGTGAGGGTGTTCATGTGGTCGGGGCGGTTCAGTGTGAGCCGCGTGACGCCATCGGCAGGTCGGTCGATCATGACCAGGTCGCTCATCGCATCGTCTCCTCGTTCGTCGACCGGTGTTCGTTGTACGGTCCCACGGATCTTGCTGCACGGCGCTGGCCGGCGCGAATCCAGCGGGCGCGGATCCGGCCGGCGCGAATCGAGGGAGGACGGAGGGACGATGGGAACACTGGACGGACGGGTGATCGTGGTCACCGGGGGGAACGGGGGGATCGGACTCGCGATGGCCGAGGCGATGGCCGCCGACGGTGCCGACATCGTCGTGTGGGGTCGCGATGCCGCGAAGAACGCCGTCGCCGTGGAACGGATCGCCGGCCACGGCCATCGGGTCGAGTCCGCCGTGGTCGACGTCACGAACGAATCGGCGGTCGTCGATGCGTTCGCGTCGACGGTCGAGTCGATGGGGCGGGTCGACTCGATGTTCGCCAACGCCGGGACGCCGGGAGACGGCACACCGTTCTGGAAGCTGCCGCTGGAGGAGTGGCGACGGGTCATGACCACGAACCTCGACGGGGTCTTCCTCTGCCTGCGCGAGGCCGCCGCGCACATGGTCGAGCGTGGCGGCGGCGGTTCGCTCGTGCTCGTGTCGTCGACGTCGGCGGTGCACGGAGCGGCCGGCAACGAGGCCTACGGCACCGCCAAGACCGGTCTGCTCGGGTTGACCCGAGCGCTGGCGGTCGCACTGGCGCGCCATCAGGTGCGGGTGAACGCGATCCTGCCGGGTTGGACGATCACCGACATGGCCCGGGGCGGTTACGAGAACGAACGGTTCCGGAATGCGACCGTGTCGAGGACTCCGGTCCGGCGGTGGGCCGATCCGTCGGAGATGGGAGCGGCGGCGGTGTTCCTGGCCGATCCCTCGCAGATGTTCCACACCGGCGACCACCTCGTCGTCGACGGTGGCTACACGGTGTTCTGAGTCCGGCGCCCGGGTCCACCGCTTCGTCGGCCCCGCCGGGCGTGCCACGATGTCGCCATGTCCGATGCCGATGCCGTCGATCTCGTCCTGTTCGTCTTCCGCTGTGGCATCGGTGCCGTCATCGCCACCCACGGGGTGAACCACATCGGCCTGCGCGGCGAGAAGATCGCCGGCACGGCCGGATGGTTCGGGTCGATGGGGATGCGGCCGCCACTGGCGCAGGCGTGGCTGGCGAGCATCGCCGAGATCGGGGCGGGCCTGCTCCTCGTGCTCGGGCTGCTCACGCCGTTCGGTGCCGGAACCCTGCTCGGAGTGATGGCGGTCGCCTTCGTCATCGCGCATCGCGACAAGGGGTTCTTCATCTTCAACCCGGGGCAGGGGTGGGAGTACGTCGCGACGCTCGGACTCTGTGCGCTGGCGATCGGGACGGTCGGTCCGGGCGCATGGTCGGTCGACGCGGCGATCGATCTCGACCTCACCGGATCGACCGGGTTGGCGGTGACGGCGGCCGCCGGGTTCGGCGGTGCGGTCGTGCTGCTCGCCGCCTGCTGGCGGCCCGAGCGCGCAGCGTGACGCCCGCTTCCTCGATCGGATGCCCGTCCGCCGACCTCGCCGGGACCTCGCCCGTCTGACATCCTGACCGTCATGTACGAGCAGATCACCTACGAGGTCGACGACCCGGTCGCCACGATCACCCTGTCCCGTCCCGAATCGCTCAACGCCTGGACGAACACGATGGATCGCGAGATCCAGGACGCGATCTCGCGAGCGTGCGCCGACCCGGCCGTCGTGGGCATCGTGGTGACCGGTGCCGGTCGGGCGTTCTGCGCCGGGGCCGACATGAAACTGCTCGACAACCTCTCGAGCGGAGGCGACTCGTCGGGCGCTGCAGCCGATGGCTCGTCGATCCCCGCCGGTGACCACGCCGACGACTTCGCCGGCCGGTTCGGGTACCTCATGACGGCACCGAAGCCGATCATCGCCGCCGTCAACGGGGCCACCGCCGGGATGGCGTACCCGTTCGCGCTGAGTTGTGACCTGCGGATCGGTTGTCCCGAGTCGCTGTTCCTCACCGCTTTCGCCCAGCGTGGGTTGATCGCCGAGTGGGGTCTGGGCTGGCTGCTCCCGCAACTCGTCGGGCCGTCCGTGGCGCTCGACCTGCTGATGTCGTCACGCAAGGTCGGCGGTGAGGAGGCCCACCGGCTCGGTCTGTTGAACCAGCTCGTCGATCTGGACGACCTCGTGCCAGCAGCTCGTCGATACATCGAGCACTTGGCGACCTCGTGTTCGCCGGCGTCGATCGCGGTGATGAAGGAGCAGGTCAACCGGCATCTGCATCGTGGCCTCGGCGCTGCCGGCGGC
>JBMUCX010000115.1:0-8553 GCA_049458915.1 Ilumatobacteraceae bacterium | reverse complement strand
GTGATCGCTCGAGCCAGAGTCACGATCCTCGCGAGGGTCCTCGTCATCGGGTACGTGCTGGCCGCCTGCGGCGGATCGTCGTCGGGCGACTCGTCGAGCGGGACGCAATCCACGACGACCGATGTGCCGGCCGCTACCGGAGGCTCCACGGTCGTGGACGCAACGACTGCTCCCGTTCCCCCTCCACCCGGCAGCGGGCTGGACGGCACGTGCTCGGTCGAGGTCAGCGGTGGGCTCAGCGCCGGCTTCACGAGCGGTCAAGACATCGGGGAGGCCTACAACGCAGCCTGGTTGCGAGCCGCAGACCAAGCGGCCGTCGACTCGGACCTGCCCGGGACGTTCCAACTCGGGTGCTCGAGCGACGACGGCCGGGCAGTCCTCCTGTCGATCGCCGACGTAGTCGTGCCGCTCGGCACCACCAGCGTCCCGCTCGCGGCCGGCACGGTCGGCTACTACTCAGCCGAAGCATTCTTCGGCAACGACGAGCCGACCGACATCGTGCTGACCACCTTCGACGAGAGCCGGATCACGGGCACCTTGACGTTCGTGGGCTCGGGCCCCGGAACCGACCTCAGCACCGTCACCATGACGTTCGACTTCGTCAATCCCGACGCCGGCTGAACCAATCCGTACCGCGCGACTGCGCATTCACGGCCGGCACCGGTGCAACCTCCGCGGTCGGTCGTGCCAAGCGTCCCGGCCGGCAGCCGTGCAGGGGTTCACCATGGTGTTCCGGTACTCCAACGGGGCCTGCTGGCCGGACCGGCCGACGCCCTCGACGACGTCGTCGAGGACGCGGTGTCTGACGCCAGCGCCGAATTCGCCTCGCGCCGTGTTCGTCGACCGATCGGCGTCCGAGTGCCGACCGCGACCACCGAGCGGCGATCATCCGACCTACGATCACGAGCATCGACGATGTCGATGCTCCGACCACCATCGGAGCGACACGAAGGAGTGACCCATGGCCCGATACGTCGCCACCATCCGGACACCCCGCTCGGCGGTCGAGGTCTTCGACTTCATGGCCGACTTCCGCAACGTGGCGGAATGGGACCACAGTGTCCGACGCATCGTCCAGATCGACGGCGACGGTGCCGGCGCCGGCGCCGTGTTCGACGTGACGATCTCCCGACCGGGCCGTGATCTCACGCTGCGATACCGGACCGTGGAGTTCGACCCGCCGCACGGCGTCCGCTTCGTGGCGAAGGATCGATGGATCACCTCGGATGATCTCGTCACGGTGACGGCCGATGGCAGCGGAGCCCGGGTCGTCTACGACGCCCGCCTCGTACCCAACGGACCGCTGCGGGTCGTCGACCCACTCCTCGGGCCACTGTTCGGTCGCTTCGCCGCCCGGGCCGCGGACGGACTCCGGCGAGCGTTGGACGGGGTCAGCGAGGACTGAGCGGTTGGTCCGTGTTCCGGGCGGCGACAAGCGACGCGAACGAGATCAGGACGAACTGCAGGGGGAGTCGGCCGTAGGCGACGAGTTGGTCGTCGAGTGGGCGATCCCGCCACTCCCACGCCATGTAGATGTTCGCCGGGTAGACGCCGATGAACAGGGCGATGGCGGCGACACCTCCGATGCGGCGCCATCGAGGGACGAGGAGGAGCGCCGCCACGACCAGTTCCGCCACACCGCTGACGTTCGTCCAGAACCGCTCACCGGGTGGCAGCCACGGGGGCACGATGTCGTCGAAGAAGTCGGGGCTCAGGAAGTGCGCGACTCCGGCGAAGCCGACGAACACCCCGAGACCGACGGCGAGTCGATCGGTGGATCGGGGAGTGGGCCGCAGGAATGTCACCGGTCGGGACGTTAGCGAGATCGGACGACCGAGGCCGGACCTGGTGACGTGGACTCGACCGAGTCGGGCCTCAGATCGCCTCGAGCGCCAGCACCGCAGCGAAGACGAAGAAGGCGACGGCCGCACCGATCTTGATCGCCCGTTCGGGGAGTCGGGTGCCGAGTTGACGGCCGACGACGATCGCGAGTGCATCGGCGGCAACCATCCCGACCGTCGACCCGAGCCAGGTCCCGACCAAGCCTTCGGTCGTGGCCAGCGTGATCGTGGCGAGCATCGTCTTGTCGCCCAGTTCGGCCAGGAAGAACACCGTGCCGACGGCGATCACGGCGCTCCGTGTGCTCACGGCAGCGGCTCGCGCCTCGTCCTGCTCGGTCAGTTCGTCGCCTCGCAGCGTCCACAGTCCGAAGATCACGAATGCGACGGCGGCCACGATCGAGATCGGGCGGGTGGGGATCGCCGCACCGAGCGCCGCACCGATGACCACGGACACCAGGTGCACGACGGCCGTCGCCAGTGTGATCCCCACCAGGACGGGCAGTGTCCTGAAGCGGGTGGCGAAGGTGAGCGCCATCAACTGACTCTTGTCGCCGAGTTCGGCGACGAAGATGACGATCGTACTGAGGAGGAATGCGTCCAGGATCTCGACTCCCGCCGGCGCTCGAGCCCCGTCTGCGAGGCCCGTGCTGGGCTCGTTCAGGATACTCGGTGCGCGGTGCGGAGTAGGGCGCCCCGAGATGTCGCAGCACCCGTGCCCCGTGGTCGAGAAAATCATTCAAGGTTCGAGCCGCGATGACCGAAAGACATCCTGATTCGGTTGCCAGATCGTGAAAGTATCAAGTCGCATCTGCAAACTTCGATCAACCTCTACATCACATCAAGAACACCACCGTCAGGAGACCCGCCATGAACAAGAAACTCGCTCTCGCCGTCAGCGTCACTGCCGTCGCCTCGCTCGGATTCGCCGGGACGGCGTCCGCCCGCCCGCCGGCATCGGGCGACGCCACGATCAGCGGCAGCCTCTCGGGGACTCCGGCCTACATCGACGAGGTCTTGATCGAGGGCAGCGTCAGTGGCAGCCTGACGCTCACCGTCGACCAGACCGACCCTGGCTCCGCCATCAAGATGGCCAACATCGACCTGGGCAGTGGCTTCAGCATCGACAGCGTCGTCGACGTGGAGATCGTGTCGAACGAGGAGTTCGGTGGTGACTGCGACACGTCGAACATGGAGGTCCTGTACCTCGGCGAAGAGGACATCACGGCGAAGTATTTCTCGTGTGATGACACCGACGGCGACGGCGACATCGAGTTCAGCCTCGTCGCCACCGGGATCGTCGCATCGACGACGATCCAGGCCGTCGGTGAGTACGAGGTGGAGAGCCAGTACCGGACCAACGGATCTCGCAAGAACAAGAGCTTCTCGTGGGTGGTCGAGAACGAGACGGCCATCACCCTCGCCGACCAAGTCTGATCCCCTTCCCCCGATTCACGACCCCGGATCCGGAGCACCGGATCCGGGGTCGGTCGCGTCTACGGTCGGGGACATGACGGGGACAGCACGACCGTCGATCGTCCCGGTTGCGGACCATGCGCTGTTCGTCGAGTTCGTCGGTGCACCGACCGCTCTCGATCGGGTGTCGGCGCTCGATGCGGCGCTGTCGTGCTCCGGCGCTCACGGTCTCGCCGAGGTCGTCCCGGCCGTCAGCGGTGTACTGGTCGAGTTCGATCCGCTGGTGACCGACCACGCGACCGTCGAACGTGTCGTCCGCGAGGCGTTGCTGGCCGAACAGGTGCCGATCCCACCGACGCGACATGTCGTCGACGTCTGCTACGAACCGCCGTTCGCACCGGATCTCGCGGAGGTGGCGATGAGCACCGGCCTCGCTCCCGATCAGATCGGCGAGATCCACTCGTCGGTGACGTACCGGGTCGCGAACCACGGATTCGCGCCCGGCTACACCTACCTCGTCGGAACCCCGACCGAGTTGGCGCTGGCACGCCGTCCGGCACCTGGACCGCCGATTCCGGCGGGCAGCGTGATCGTCGCCGGACTCCAATGCCTGGTGATTCCCGTCGCGATGTCGACCGGATGGTTCGCGATCGGTCGGAGTCCCCTGTCGGTGTTCGATCCGAACGGCGATCGTCCATCGCCGTTCGATGTCGGTGACATCATCGAGTTCCGGTCGATCGGAGCCGACCAGATGCCCGACCACCACGGGCGGTCGGCACGATGACCAGGGCCGTACTCGTCGTCGAGCACGCTGGTCCACTCGTGACCTTCCAGGACGGCGGTCGGCCCGGAAGGATGCGGTGGGGAGTTCCGACCTCGGGTCCGATGGATCGGGTCGCTCACGCCGCCGGCAACCTGGCGCTCGGTCGGCCCGCCCACTCGACCGCCGTCGAGATCTCGCTCGCCGGTCTGACGGTGCGATGCCGCGAAGCTCCTCTCACCGTCTCGGTGTGCGGCGGTGCGTTCCACGTCGACCACGAAGGGCGCCGGTGCGATCCGTGGCACGTCCTGACGCTTCGACCCGACGAGACCCTCGAGATCGCGGCCGGGAGTTGGGGCGCCTGGTGTTACCTCGCCGTGTCCGGAGATCTCGTCGCCCGGCGATGGATGGGGAGCACGTCCACGCACGTACGAGCGGGACTCGGTGGTGGAATCGTCCGACCGGGGGACGAACTCGTGGTGGAGTCCCCGACGGTCGGCATCGAACTCGAAGGTCCGATCCAAGCGCCACCCACGTCACGACCGTGTCGAGACATCCGCGCCGTGCTCGGTCCGCAACAGCGGTGGTTCACGCCGCACGCTCTCGAGGCGTTCCGGAGCTCGACGTTCCGGGTCTCGTCGGCGTTCGATCGCATGGGCATGCGACTCGACGGGCCCGCTCTCGCCGTCGACGGTTCGCTCGACCTCCCGTCGACACCCGTCGTCCGGGGCGCCGTCCAGGTCAACGGCGAGGGTGTCGCGACGTTGCTGATGGCCGATCACCAGACGACCGGCGGCTACCCGAAGATCGCGACAGCGCTGTCATCGGATGCCGTTCGGGCCGCCCAGTTGCGCCCTGGCGACGAGGTCGCGTTCCGCCCGGTCGAACCGGAGGAGGCGGTCCGGTTGGTCCGACTCGATGCCGAGAGGCTCGCTGGCGACCTGGCAGCGCTCGCCGACCGACCCGGTGTGCGATCTCGTCGACTGCTCGAGGCGGATCTGATCGGGTCGCTCACCGACGAGGCGCCGACGTAGCGCCGTCGTCGCATTCGGACCGCGCCACCGCCGTCAGGGGCTGTCCGAGGTCACTCCGGGACGAACAGGAGTCGCCGTGCGGCGCAGCAACTCCTCCACGTCGGGAGGTGCGAGAGGTGCGGCGAACAGGAAGCCCTGGGCCTTCAGGAAACCGAGTTCGATCAGCGCCGTGCGTTGCTCCTCGGTCTCGACGCCTTCGGCCGTGATGTCGAGGTCGACGGCTCGGGCCATCGATGCGATCGCAGCGACGAACGCTCGGTCCCCGGCATCACCCGGAAGAGGAGTCACGAACGCCCGATCCATCTTGACGACCGTGATCGGGAGGAGTCGGAGTCGAGCCAGCGAACTCGTACCGATCCCGAAATCGTCCAGCGCGACGCCGACACCGTGCCTCCGGAGTTCGCGGAGGTGGACGATGCCGAGCGCCTCGTCCCGCATCGCCGACGTCTCGGTGACCTCCACGCACAATTGGGAGTACGACATGCGGTTCTCGTCGCAGATCGCCAGGATCCGTTCGGCCAACATCGGGTGGTGCATCGTCGTGCTCGACAGGTTCACACGGAGCTTGGGGCCGGCGGCCCCCATTCCCCAACCGACGAACAATCGGACCGATTGCTCGAGATTCTGCAGATCGATGTGCACGACGAGGTCGTTCTCCTCGGCGATCGGGATGAAGGCACCGGGCCCGAGGACACCGCGAGTCGGATGACGCCACCGCACGAGCGACTCGAACGATTCGATCACACCCGTCGTCAAGGAGAACTCGGGTTGGAAGTACGGGATGAACTCGCCGCTCGCGAGGGCGTGCTCGATCTCTCGCTCCAACTCGTATCGGATCCGACGCTCGTCGAGGAGCGCGCGAGATGCCCAGCGAATCGCGCCGCTCCCCACGTGCGCCGCCTCACCGAGTGCGGCGTAGCAGTTCTGCATCACGTGAGTCGGGTCGTCCCCGGACCCGAGCCGACTGCAACCGGCCGCCACTGCTGGTCGGATCAGGTGATTGGACATCTGACACGGCTCACCCGCCAGGGCGACGAGGTCATCGACCAGCGACTCGGGAAGTCCGTGCCCCGTGGTCGACGTGTCGATCAATGCGTAGAGCGTCGATGGGGTGAGTACCCCGACGATCGATCGGCTGACCGTGAGCCGCTCTTCGAGTCGTGTGAGGATCTGCCGCTGAAGGGTCGCGATGGTCGACGTGTCGTAGTTCTCGAGGTACTTGGTGAGCGAGAGCAGGGCGAAGGTCACCAACACTCCGTCCGCTTCGTTGCGATGGAGCATCCCCAGCGCCGCGTGCAGCGCATTCTCGTTCGGCTGGCCGGTTGCCCGATCGATGAATGATTCACGCTGAAGGCGCGTCGTCGCGACGTAGCTGTCGATCAACGTTCCGAGTTCGTTGGTGAAGTGTCGGAGAAAGACGTCGTCACGACCCTCGGCCAGCGTCGACCAGACGTACACGACCGAGCCCCAACCCCGTCGGCCGTGGAGGTCGAACGATGTCGACATCGCGCGGAAGTTCTCGCCGGCGGGACCGAACGACTCGGTGCCGGGAGCGGATCGGAGTGCCCTCGCCACGTCGTCGTCGATCGGGGGTCCGACCGATGCGATGATCCGTGGCTCCTCGTCGTGTCCGCCGTACAGATGGATGCCGTCGAGGTTCCATCCCGATCGCAGTTCCTCCATGAAGGTGGTCACTTGCGGTGCAATCGAGTCCACCGCTGCGAGTGGGTCGTCCGAGGTGACCGCCGATCGAAGGTCGAAGAAGTCGATCTCTCGACGACTCTGCGTCACTTCGGCTGCGATCTCCGTCATCGTCTTCGTCGCCTGGAGCTTCGAGCTGATGTCGATGAACTCTCCCCACCGCGTCAGTCCGTCCGCGAGGGCCTGTAGGACCGATCGCTGGCCGGTCTGGACGTACTCGTACGGCAACTCGAACTCGTCGGCCGGGCCGAGGACCACCACCGCAGGTCGGGGGCCACCGGCGATGGGCTCGAGGAGTGTGACCCGGGCGAACAGTTCCCCGTTGGACACCGGGATCGGTTCCGACGTCACTGCGTCCGCGTTGCTCACTGCTTCGACGATCGCCGCTCGGAGTGCTGCGAGGTCGAGCCCGGGCGAGGTGAACAGCAGATCGACGCCGACCTCGTCGGTGCCTGCAGCGATGGCGACCACGTGGACGGAGATCCGGTCGAGGAGTCGCCCGAATCTGGAGAGCAGTTCCTGCAGGAACCCGACCTGCCCGAACTGCTCCGTGCCACACCGCCCGATCTCGGCCTGGAACCTCACCAGATCGCCGAGTACCGCCTCTGACTCGCCCTGCCGTTCGAGGACATTGCGGAGTTGGACGTGCGCCACGTCCTCGTCGCTCGGCTTCGATCGCCCGGACGAGCGTTGGCGCTTCATCGCCGACCTGTCGCTGGTGTGACCGGTTGCATCACCCCGGGGCTGGTGTCGGTTGGTCGAGTCCGCTCAGCAGCGTGCGGAGCATCGGAAGCACCGTCGCCGGATCGAGGTCCTTGGCGGATGCGACCTCGGCCAGCAGACGACTGCTGCGCAGCACCTGGCGGACACGCGGATCGTTCGGGTCGTCGATGTCCCGGAGCAGCTTCATGATCCGCTCGGACTGATACGCCTGGAGGTGTTGCATCGGCTTCTCGGCGAGCATCGGAGCGAACACGTCGCCGATCGCCTTCGTTTCGCGTGCTCGCCGCCAGATGGCGAGAGCTGCGGTGCCGACACCGACGACGCACATCCCGTGCGCCCACCAGTACGCAGCCGAACCGGGCCCCCCGAAGTAGAAGAACACCGGCACCGCCGAGTTGAACACCAGGCCGAGCGCCAAGCCGAGCGAGCGCGAGTGACGGAACTTCACGGCGAGGTCGGCGAAGTGGGACGCAGCAGCCAGTTGGACCGCTATGGAAGCGACGATCAACACGACCACGCCCGTCGTCCGCGGCTCGCGTGGGGTGACGACGTCGGTGTCGACGAGGAGGAGGGCGAACAGTGCGACACCGAGCAGGCTCGTGCCGCCGGCAACCGTCCGCCACGAGGAACCCCGATCGACTCGACCGCGACCCCACAGCAGGTAGGCGAGTGGGGGCACCACCACGATGGCACCGATCTGTGCCGACGCAGCGAAGCCCTTCATGCTGCTCTCGCCGTAGAACGCTCCGGGCGTCAGGAGGCCGTGCGCGAGCACCAGCATGCCGCCGGCGAACATGGCGCCGGCGACCAGCGTGTTCTCCTCGAACCCGTTGCGCCATGACAGCCACAGTGCGTATGCGGCGCCGAGCGAGCACAACGCGGCCGACGTGGTCATCACCGTGGCCAGGACCGAGGCGTTCTGGTACGAGCCCGCACCGCTCGACCCGAGAGCGAAGGCCGGCACGAAGGCAACGGCTGCCGAGAGCACGACAGCACCCCAGACGAGGGAGGCGTTCCGAGTAGTGTCCATGTCGGCGATAGTACGCGGGTTCGCGGACGTTGTCAGTAGCCGTGTCAGTAG
>JBMUCX010000114.1:0-8602 GCA_049458915.1 Ilumatobacteraceae bacterium | reverse complement strand
GAACACGGTCTCCGTCGAGGGCGCCCACCTGACCGAGATCCGACCGTCGGCGGTCATGGCAACCGACTCCGGCCGACGGCCCAGGAGCTCGGACCGTTCCCAGAACCGTCCGATGGCCGCGGGCCCGACGGTGGCGACTCCGGCATCACGCACGACGGCGTGAGGGGCGTAGAGGCGGGTCAGGTTCTCGATGTCGCCAGCGGCGACCAGCGCCGCCCACAGTTCACCGAGCTGCAGTGGCCGATGCCCGAGTCCGGCGGCGAGCAACGGTGGTTCGGCAGCCGACGACGAACCCACCGGCTGATCGGGCGAGCGTCGTCTGCTCAGGTTCCCGGTTCGACGTCGATGGCGTCCCGATCCCCGACCCGGAATCGACGTGACGTTCACTGCGACATCGCCACGGGAGCGATCGACGTCGAAGTGGACCCTCGCCCCGGGGTGACGACCGTGCGGATCGAGCTCGCCCTCGAGGACGGTGTAGCGATGACCGCGTCGAACGATCCGCCCTTCACCAGCGTTCGCGTCGTACCACTCCACCACTCCGTCCGGCATGCTCGGAGCGTCCCACCGGCACTCGGGCGGCGCCAGGCCCGAACGGCACCGCTCAGTCGTCGAGCTTCAGAGCGGAGATGAAGACGTCACCGGGAACTTCGACCCGACCGATCGCCTTCATCTTCTTCTTGCCCTCTTTCTGCTTCTCGAGCAGTTTGCGCTTCCGCGTGATGTCACCGCCGTAGCACTTGGCGAGGACGTCCTTGCGCTTGGCCTTGACCGTCTCCCGGCTGATGACCTTGCCGCCGATCGCGGCTTGGATCGGCACGTCGAACATCTGCCGCGGGATGAGCTCTTTCAGCTTCTCGCACATCCGCCGCCCGTAGTACTCGGCGTTGTCCCGGTGCACGATCGTCGAGAAGGCGTCGGCAGCCTGCCCGTTGAGGAGGATGTCGACCTTCACGAGGTTGGCCCGCTGGTACCCGGCCGGTTCGTAGTCGAGGCTGGCGTACCCCTGACTCCGCGACTTCAGTTGGTCGAAGAAATCGACGACCACCTCGGCGAGGGGGATCTCGTAGTCCAGTTCGACCCGCTCCGGCGACAGGTACTCCATCCGCTTCATGTCGCCACGCCGCGACTGGCACAACTCCATCAGCGAACCCGTGTACTCCTTGGGGGTGATGATCGACACCTTGAAGACCGGCTCCTCGATGTGGTCGATCTTCTGGATCACCGGCAGTTCACTCGGATTGCTGACGACGGTGACCCCTCCGTCGGTGTGGGTCACCCGGTACTCGACCGACGGCGCCGTGGCGATCAGTGCCAGCCCGAACTCGCGCTCCAACCGCTCCTTGACGATCTCCATGTGCAAGAGCCCGAGGAATCCGCAGCGGAAGCCGAACCCGAGCGCCCCGGAGGACTCGGGGGCGTACGTGATCGAGGCGTCGTTGAGTTTCAGCTTGGCCAGCGAGTCCCGCAGGTCCTCGAAGTCGTCCCCGTCGATCGGGAAGAGTCCGGAGAACACCATGGGCTTCGGATCCTCGTAGCCGGGAAGTGGGTCGGTCGCTCCCTTCGAGGACGTCGTGACGGTCTCACCGGACCGGGCGTCGCCGACGTCCTTGATGCCGGCGATGAGGTAGCCGACCTCGCCGGGACCGAGTTCGTCCATCGGCGTCGTCACCGGGCGTCGCGCGCCGATCTCGAGCGCCTCGTGATCGGCCCCGGCCTGCATGAAGCGGAGCTTCTCGGAGCTGCGGAGCCGTCCGTTCATCACCCGGACCGACGACACGACGCCTCGGTACTGGTCGAACTGCGAATCGAAGATCAACGCCTGCAGCGGCGCATCCGGGTCGCCCGTCGGCGCCGGGATCTGCGCGGCGATCGCGTCCAGGAGTTCGGGTACTCCCTCACCGGTCTTCGCCGAGATCCGGAGTACGTCCTCCGCAGCGATGCCGAGCACGTGTTCGATCTCCATCGCGTACCGATCCGGATCGGCGGCCGGGAGATCGATCTTGTTGAGACAGGCGACGATCTCGAGGTCGTTCTCCAGGGCCAGATAGCAGTTGGCGAGCGTCTGGGCCTCGATGCCCTGAGCGGCATCCACCACGAGGACGACGCCTTCGCAGGCGGCGAGCGACCGGCTCACCTCGTAGCCGAAGTCGACGTGTCCGGGCGTGTCGATCAGGTGGAAGACGAAGTCCTTCCAGTGGACCCGCACGTTCTGGGCCTTGATGGTGATCCCCCGCTCACGCTCCAGATCCATCGAATCGAGGTACTGGGCCTTCATGTCCCGGGCCTCGACCGCTCCGGTGATCTCGAGGATCCGGTCGGACAACGTCGACTTGCCGTGGTCGATGTGAGCGATGATCGAGAAGTTGCGGATCCGCGAGAGGTCCATGGGACGGCTCACGCTATCCGTCGCTCAGAGCGAGATCGCCTCGAGACCCGGCACGTCGTGGCGGTACCGCCCGCTCGCCAGGAACGCTCTCAGCTTGACGACGGTGTTGCGTTCGTACGCTGCAGCGAAGTCCCGATCGGCGGCCCCGATACCTCCGAGGACGTCGTGCAGGATCTGGAGGTTCCGACCTGCGACGAGCGCCTCGAACTGCTCCGGCGGGACGTCCGGCGGTTCCGCAACCGAGGAGTAGCCGTCGATCATCGCCGACTCGGCGATCTCGTCGTCGCGCAGGTAGTACGCCGCGATCGCGAGGTCCTGCGCCGGAACACCCATGGCCGAGTCGTCGAAGTCGAACACGGCGATCCGTCGTCGGAACCACTTCACGTTCCCGGCATGGAGATCGGCGTGGAGCGGGATCACGGGCGCCGTCGTCGAGACGCTGTCGATCGCCGCTCGAACGAGGTCTGCCGCGTCGTGGACCACCGGGGCAGAGGCCGGATGGAGGCGATCGAAACGGTCGCATTCGACGCGATCCAGCGCTGGGAGCCATGCGCCCGACGGCGGCCTCCACGACGCGGCCTGGCAGTGGAGCGCCGCCATCGTCCGCCCGAGCGCCGTGACCGCCTCGATCACCGTGGACCGTGGAGCGGTGTCGAGCACCCCGTCGAGATCCCGGCCCGGTAACCACGTCATCAGGACCACGGGCACCTCACGACCGAGCACATCGGACCACACCGCCGTCCACGGTCGTCCGTCGACCGTCGGCACCGGGGCCGGAACCGGGATCGTCGAGTTCCGCAGCGCCCCGAGCCACGCCGCCTCCGCCTCGAGGTTGCCAGGTTCGCGGCGGCTGTGCACGTTGATCCGCAGGGCGAAACGACGACCGTCCGCGGTATCGATCCGGAACGATGTGTTGAAGTCGTGGAGCAGCAACCGGATGCGGACGGCATCGAGTCCGTACCGGCCGAGAGCCGTCCGCACCGACGGTCGCAACGCGGCGATCTGGGCCCGAGTCGGCAGGGCCCGGTACTCCGCAGGCATCACCCGGCGGATGGTACCGAGATGTCACCGACGCAAGGCCCGCAGCGAGTGCGACACGGCCAGCGTGGCGAACTCCCCGCCTCGCCGATAGCATCGCGCTGCTGCTCGGCGTCGGGTCGAGCCGCGGACGATCGCACCAGCAAGAGGAACTTCACCGTGGCGAACATCAAGAGCCAGAAGAAGCGCAACATCACCAACGCCAAGGCGCACGAGCGCAACAAGTCGGTGCGGAGCGAACTGAAGCGTCGGATCAAGACGGCGACCCAGTCCGGCGAGGACGACGACGTGCGAGCGGCGATCAAGCGCATCGACTCGGCCGTCTCGAAGGGCGTCATCCACAAGAACGCGGCCGCTCGCAAGAAGAGTCGCCTGATGAAGAAGGTCGCCGCCGGCGCCTGACACCCGACCGCCAGCCGTCAGCGACGTCCGGCTGCGGCGAGACGACTGAGCCTTGCGACCAGCACCTCCATGACCGTCTGGTTCTCCAGATCGGTCCGCCCCCGCAGGTCGAGATCGGCATCGGCGAGGAGGGTGATCGCACGCCTCACGCCGTCACCACCCAGGCGTCGGGAGGCGTCGAGGGCCTTGCGTGCCGGGTAACCGGGCTTGATGCCGAGCACGGCCGCGGCATCGTGCTCCGACGCCGCACCGGAGCCGTCGAGTCGGGCCAGCTTGCCGTAGTGACCGTGCAGGACCGCCATGACCTGGAGCGGGTGTCGTTCCGCACCGTGCAACATGCGGTTCATCAGCGACAGCGCTTTCGGCGTGTCGCCGGCGTCGATCGCGTCGGTGAAGTCCCACGGCGGGACGCCTCCGGCCGACCCGAGATAGGGCTCGACCTCCGGCACCCCGAGCCGGGCCCCGGGCCCGTACGCCGCCGTGAGCACGCCGAGGAGGCCCTCCAGTCGTCCGACGTCGTCCCCCAAGCGGTCGACGATCATCGCCACCGCTGCTGCGTCGACGCGGCATCCGTGCAGTTCGGCCGCCGCCCGAACCCACGAGGTGCGGTCCTTGGGCCTCGACGGCGGCGCCGTGTCGATCACCCTTCCGCCGCATCGCTGCACCGCGTCGGTGAGCTTCTTCGACAGCCTTCCGCCCCCGGCGACGAGGACCAGTTCGGTGGTGTCGAGCGGGTTGTCCAGGTAGCCGAGCAGAGGCGGAAGCTCATCGGCGACGAACCGTCCGACACCTCGAGCGACCACGATGCGCCGCTCCGTCAGGAACGGCATCGTCTGGGCCGCATCGGCGACGAGCCGGAGTTCGTACTCGTCGTCGTCGAACTCGTCGACCATCAGGCTCCGGTCGCCGTCGCCGACCAGCTCGTGGACGAGGTCGTGAACTCGCGCCCTCAGCACCGTCTCGTCGTCACCGGTCAGCAGATGTGTTCCCATGATCGCCTCTGTTCTTAGCAGCGATCAGGGCAACTCCGGCGCCGACCATCGCCCAACCGATCCACACCGCCACCCCACTGGGTTCGAGGGCAGCGCAGACGGCGGCGACGATGTCGACCCACCGCACCCCGAGCCGACACGGGAGCATCACGATCCAGCCGACCCAGGGAGCGGCCCCGGCCGACAGGCCGGCGACCAATCCGGCGGGAAGCCCGTAGAACATGACGAAACCGGCGACGGGAACCGCCACCAGGTTCGCCGGAACACTCATCACGGGGAGTCGACCGAACACCAGGATCGCCGGTAGCACGACACCGACCTGGGCTCCGAGCGTGATCCCGACCGGTCCCGCCAACCGCCCGAGCGCGCCCAGTCGAGCCGTCAGCCAGGGGCCGACCGTGGTCACCCCTCCGGTCGCACCGACCGAGAGCCAGAACCCGACCGACCGCACGAGCAGCGGATCGACCAGGACGAGCACGAGGACCGATGTCGCGAGGATTCGAAACGGCGCCCGCGGTCGTCCCAGGGCGAGCGCCGTCGCCGACCACACCGCCATCGTTCCGGCCCGCAGGATCGATGGTTCGAAGCGGGTCAGGCTCACGAACCAGACGACCAACGACACCGTCGCCGTCCACCGCGGCCAGGTGCGGAGGCGGAGCAGCACGGGGGCCATCGCTGCGATCAGGAACGAGACGTTCTGCCCGGAGACCGCCGTGACGTGGGACAACCCGCTCCTGCGGAAGCGCGCGATCATCTCCGTGGGCTGATCGCGATCATCGCCGATCACCAGCCCGCGGAACAGGGCCCCGTCGTCGCCCGGCAAGTACCCTCCGGCGCGTTCGATGAGAGCTCGGACCCGGTTCGACGCCCGATCGACGCCCGAACCCGGCCGACGATCCCCGAGCCATTCGGCATCGAACCGCCCGACGACGTGCTGCCATGCGACGCGGTCGGCCCGATCGACGGCGAGATCGACGCGTCGACCCGACACCTGGACGAACTCGCCGGCACGCCAGTCGGTCACCCGGATCCGTCGTGCTCTGCCCCGGGCCCACAGCTCGAAGCGCTCTCGCTCGATCTCGACGATCACCCGGGTCGCGCCGTCGAAGGGCTGGGGATCGTCGACCACTTTCGCCCATCCCGCGTACGGTCCGAGTCGATCGGGGACGAGCCCGTCGAGCGCGGCGCCCGACCGCCATGCGCCGACCATCACGACCACCACGGCAGCGCACGCCACGGGAACGAACCGCCACGAGGATCGGCGTCGCCCCACCGACGCAACGCGGACGGGCACGCTGACGAGCAGGAGGACGAGGATCGCGATGATCACGACAGCCGGCGGCCGCCAGACGCTCACCGCCGCCACGACCGCCAGCAGGGCGACGTCGCCGTCGGACAGTGGCTCCGTTCCGGACCGGCGGCGCCAGCGTCCGAGCCGCCTCACACGACCACCAGGTCGCGGAGCGCGGCGAGCTTCGCGGGTCCGATGCCCGGTACCCGCTCCAGGTCGTCCACCGAGGCGAACGGCCCGTTCGCATCACGATCACCGACGATCGCTGCTGCGGTCGACGGGCCGATCCCGGGGAGCGCATCGAGCTGGTCGACCGTGGCTCGGTTGAGGTCGAGCGGAGTCGCGGCCGACCCCTCCGTCGGCCCGTTCGATCCCCCGGAGGGCACGAGGCGGGGGTCGACCTCGCCGATCTCGGGGACGTACACCCGTTGCCCGTCGACGATGGGCGATGCCAGGTTGAGGCCGTCGAGGTCGGCCGACCCGACCGGACCACCCGCGACATCGATGACGTCGATCACCCTCGCCGTCGACTCGAGTCGGTAGACGCCGGGTCGGGCCACGGAACCGGCGACATGGACGACGACCGCCATCGGCCCGGTCGACGCCGGCGGTGCTGCGCCGGAGTCCACGACATCGGAGTCCACGACATCGGGTGCCACGACATCGGGTGCCACGACGGAGACCATCGGAAGCGTCGACTCGGTGGATGGTGGCTCCGACCTGACGAGGAGGATCACGGCGACGCCGAACGCTCCGACGGCGACCACGCCTCCGAGCAACCGGAACGGACCGACCCAGGCGACCCACGACCACCAGTCGTCGACGACCTGCCGAGGTCCTCGCGGTGGCGAGGGCCGGGACAGCGACCCGTGCTGGGACATGACGACCTCCGTGGCCTGCTCGGCGGTCGGGCGACCGCATCGTCAGCAGGGGAAGTCGGAAGCGTCGACGCTACCGGCGACCAGTCGGGCCCCGCACCCGCGGGGAGTCAGAACAGGCGGGCGGTCAAGAGCTTGCGGTACCCGGCAGTTCGAGGATCGTTCGGGCCCATCAGTTCGAGGATGTCGACGAACTGTTGCCGGGCTTCGTCGTCGGTCTTGACCCGATCGAGGAGTTCGGTGAGGGTGGCGTCGTGGTCGTCGTCCGGCGCGAAGGCGACCCTCGCCGACGCTGCAACGACCCTGGTGCGCTCGGTCTCGGGGATCCGGGCCAACAGCGCCAGCGCCTCGGTGTTCTCCCCCGACTCCACGAGCAACTCGGCGAGTGCGACGATCACGTCCTCGTTCGCCGGATCGAGGTCGAGCGCCGCACGGAGCGACACCTCGTCGCCGGCCGTGAGCAGGCGACCGATCTCCGACTCGGCCTCGGTCGGCAGCAGACGCTGCACGAACTGCCGGACCTCGTGCTCACCCTGAGCGCCCATGAAGGCATCGACCGGCTGACCACCCACCATCGCCACCACCATCGGAATCGACTGCACCCTGAACGCCTGGGCGATCGCGGGGTTCTCGTCGATGTCGATCTTGACCAGCACGACCCGACCGCCGGTCTCGCCGATCACCTTGTCGAGGATCGGTCCGAGCGTCCGACATGGTCCGCACCACGGCGCCCACAGGTCGACGACGACCGGCGTCGTGAGCGACCGCTGCATCACCTCGGTCTCGAATGTTGCGTCGGTGACATCGATGGCCATGGGTGCACGATATCGGCGCCGTCTCGGAGGGACCGGCGACGTCGTGATCCGCAACAAGCGGTACCCTCGCCCATGTGCACGACGAGAGCCTCCGGTGGCTGGTTGCGATGCCGACGCTCGACGCTCCGGTGCTCGTCGTGGCCCTCGACGGGTGGATCGATGCCGCTGGCGCCGCACGCGACGCATTCCGAATCGTGGTCGACGAATCGGACGCTTCACCCGTCGCCGAGTTCGACGACGACGTCTATCTGGACTTCCGGGCACGGCGACCGACGATGGAGTTGCGCGAGGGTCTCAACAGCGTCTTGGAGTGGCAGCGGATCACCCTGAGCGTCGGCCGCGACGGGACCGGTCGCGACCTGCTGCTGCTCGGCGGCCCCGAGCCCGACATGTCGTGGCACCGCTTCTGCCGACTCGTCCGCGACGTCGCCGTATCGACCGGAGTTCGTCGAATGGTCCACTTCGGCGCATACCCGTATGCGGTTCCGCACACCAGGCCGACCCTGCTGTCGATGACGAGTCCATCTCAGGACGTGCTCGCTCGTTCACCCTTCCTCCGCAGTTCGATCGACGTTCCGGCAGGTGTCGCAGCCGTCCTCGAACACGAGTTGCATTCCAGCGGGATCGAGGCGCTCGGGATCTGGGCGCAGGTTCCCCACTACGTCGCCTCGATGAGCTTTCCCGCCGCCAGCGTGGCGCTCCTCGACGGTCTCCGCACGGCGACGGACGTGGTGATCGACGCCGCCGCCCTCCGGCCCGACATGATCGAGCGCGGTCGACGACTCGACGAACTCATC
>JBMUCX010000113.1:0-8706 GCA_049458915.1 Ilumatobacteraceae bacterium | reverse complement strand
GCGACGCGACCTCATCGGTCATCGATGCCAGCAGTTCGTCTCGTTCCTCTCGCGCTAGGTCGCCTCCCGCGATCGCCGAGGCGAGGAGGATCTTGATGTTCACCTCGTGGTCGCTGCAGTCGACGCCGGCCGAGTTGTCGATCGCATCGGTGTGGACGAGGCCGCCCGCGAGGGCGTATTCGACCCGGCCGAGTTGCGTCATCCCGAGGTTGCCGCCCTCGACCACCATCCGACACCGGAGATCGACTCCGTCGATCCGGACCGGATCGTTGGTCCGATCGCCGACGTCCTCGTGCGACTCGCTCACCGACTTGACGTAGGTCCCGATGCCACCGTTCCAGAGCATGTCGACCGGCGCCCGGAGGATCGCTCGGATCAACTCGTTCGGCGTCATCCGGGACGCTGTGATGTCGAGGACCGCTCGTGCCTCCTCGCTCAGTTCCACCCACTTCGCCGAACGGGGTACGACGATCGCACCGCGTGACAGCACTGCCGTGTCGTAGTCGGCCCACGACGAGCGTGGGAGTTCGAACAGGCGCCGCCGTTCGGCGAACGACGTCGCCGGATCCGGGTCTGGATCGACGAACACGTGCCGATGATCGAACGCGGCGACCAGCGCGAGATGTGGCGACAGCAACATCCCGTTGCCGAACACGTCGCCCGACATGTCGCCGATCCCGACCACGGTGAGGACATCACGGTCGGCCTGCTTGCCGATCATCCGAGCATGACGTCGCACACTCTCCCACGCACCGCGAGCGGTGATGCCCATCTCCTTGTGGTCGTAACCGGCGCTCCCACCGGAGGCGAATGCGTCCCCGAGCCAGAACCCGCGCTCGGTCGCGATGCCGTTCGCCAGATCGCTGAACGTGGCGGTCCCCTTGTCGGCCGCCACCACCAGGTACGGATCGTCGTCGTCGTACCGAACCGTCCGCGGAGGGTGGACCACCACACCATCGACCACGTCGTCGGTCAGGTCGAGCAAGCCGCCGATGAACTCCCGATAACACGCCTCCGCCTCGGCTCGGCGATCGGCCGGGTCGACGGGTGGGCGCTTCAGGACGAAGCCACCCTTTGCGCCGACCGGCACGATCACGGCGTTCTTCACCATCTGTGCCTTGACGAGACCGAGCACCTCGGTCCGGTAGTCCTCCGGACGGTCACTCCACCGGATCCCACCGCGAGCGATCGCTCCGCCCCGCAGGTGTACTCCTTCGACGCGGGGCGACGACACGAAGATCTCGTGCGCCGGTCGCGGGGCCGGGAGGTCCGGAACCATCGCCGGGTCGAACTTCAGCGCGATCGTCGACCGGCCGCGGAACGCCGACGTGCGGACGGTCGCCCGGACCAATGCGAGGAACATCCGGCCGATCCGATCGTGGTCGAGCGACGGGACGGCATCGAGGATCTCGAGGATTCGCGATTCGGCGTGCGCCACGGCGGCGAGTCGGTCGCCGTCGCCGAGATCCGGGTCGAACCGGCCCTCGAACAGCGCGACGAGTTCGGCGGCGACCTCGGGCAACGACGCGAACGTGTCCTCGATGTAGGACAGGCTGAACGGGAACCCGATCTGGCGGGCGTAACGCGCATACACGCGCACGACGTCGACTTGACGGATCGACAGGCCTGCAAGTGCGATCAGTCGGAGGAATCCGTCGGCGTCGAGGTCACCGGCCAGGATCTTCGAGAACGCCGCGAGGATCTCGGAGGCACGGTCGTCGTCGAGATCGGCGTCGCCGGCCACCCTGACCCCGATGTCGTACAGGTGGATGTCGTACCGATGATGGTCGTCGCCGTCGATCTCGAACCGGTGCGGCCGTTCGTCGAGGGTCTCGAACCCGAGCAGCGCGAGCAGCGGCAGCAGGTCCGCGAGCGTGAGGGCCGGGCCTCGGCGGTACACCCGCATCCTCCAGACGCCGGGGGCGGCGTCGGCCTCACGCGCCAGGGCAGCGACCGTCGCCGGCACGTCGCTCGTCCACCGGTCGGCCGACAGGTCGGCGAGTCGGACGAGGTCGACCACGGCGAGCCGAGGATCGACGGCCGTCCGGTACGAGTCCGGAGCCATCGCAGCGATCCTCGTCATCGACCCGTCGGCTGCATCCGCGCCGAGAGCTTCGACGACCGCCGCCCGGACCCGGTCGATCCATCCGGTCGTCGCCTCGTCGAGTTCGTCGGACAGTTCGTCGAGGTCCGGTGGATCCGTCGGGCGACGGACGGTCATCGTGATCCGGGCGAGGCTGCTCGTCCCGACGTGGGACTCGAGGTCGCGGACCGCACTGCCGTACCGTTCACCGATCCGCCGGGCCACTTCCTCGGGCACCCTGGCGTCGAAACGGTGTCGAGGTAGGAACACCAACACGGTCGACATCTCTCCGCCCGGCTCCGGGACGTCGAACACCCGGACGATCTGTCGCTCGTGGAGTCCGACGACGTCGATGACGAGTTGTGCGAGATCGCCGGTGCCGAGCTCGAACACGAGATCGCGCGGCAACGCCTCGAGCACGTTCCGCATCGTGCGGCCGACGTGGGTCTCCGGCCCGCGCGAGGCGAGACCGAGCACCGCCTGCGCCCGATCGCCGATCGACGGGATGGACAGGATGCTCTGCCGGTACGCCGTCGCAGCGAGCAGTCCGAAGAAGCGCTCGACGAACCCGACACCGTCCCGGACGTCGACGACCGACACCACCGTGTAACGGGCCCGGCGGTGGATCGTCGCCGTTCGAGTCGACCGGCACACGCTCACCACCTCGCCGTCGCCGACGAGTGGTGGATCGACCGTCTCGAACGTCGCCGGATGTCCGACGCCGTCGACGAGGGACGGGCCGTCGGCGTCGAGTCGGTAGGTCGCTGCCCCCAGGAACACGAAGTTCCCGTCGACCAACCACCCGAGGAGTGGGTCACGGTCGCGGAATCGTTCGAGGCGGGACCGCATCGGGCCGAAGTCGGCCACGACCCGGTGAACGCTCGACACGGCGTCGACGAGTTCGAGTCGGAGACGCTCGGCTCGCTCGTCGGTCACCCGGTCGATCTCGATGAAGGTCCACGCCTCGACCGATCGTGCCCGATCGGTTTCGTCCGGGCCGACGCCGAGCAGGGCGCCGTCGTCCCGGCGTCGGACCGTCAGCATCGGGTGGACCAGTAGGTGCGTCACGATGCCGTGTCGTTCGAGGACGAGCCGAGCCGTGTCGACCAGGAACGGGGCGTCGTCCGTGACGAGCATGACGGCGCTCCGACGGCCACCGCTCGTACCGAGCGACTCGACGGCCACCAGCGTGTCACCGGGTCGGCGCGTACGGCCGAGGCCGAGGTGGGCGACCGCTGTAGCGACGAGGTCATCCTCGCGTCGCTCGTCGATGTCGAACTCGGGGATCTCGGCGAAGTACTGCTCGATGAACGAGCCGACATCGGGATCGTCCGGCCACCGCTCAGAGGCAGCGGCGACGAGTCGACGTACGCCGGGATGTCCGATCACCCTCGCCAGTGTGCCAGTCCCGGCACGGCACCGGGGGTAGCGTGAGGTCGTGACGGCGCGCGAACCACATGGCGGACACCGATCGGTTTCGGGTGGGCTCGCCAGAGCATCGGTGTTCGGTGTGAGCGATGGACTCGTCTCGAACGTGTCGCTGATCCTCGGTTTCGCCGGTTCGGGAGCCGACAGCACCGTCGTGCGGCTGGCCGGGATCGCCGGAGCGGTCGCCGGAGCGATTTCGATGGCGGCCGGCGAGTGGGTGTCGGTCTCGTCACAGAACGACCTGATCGAGCGTGAGCTGGACATCGAGCGGCGCGAACTCCTCCACAACACCGCACACGAGACCGAGGAACTCGCGGCGATCTACGAATCGCACGGGATCGAACCCGACCGGGCGGCGCGGGCCGCCGCCGATGTCATGCGCCACCCGGAAGCAGCACTCGCGGTCCATGCCCGCGAGGAACTCGGCGTCGACCCCGACGACCTACCGTCGGCATTCCTCGCCGCCGCGCTGTCGTTCGTGTGCTTCGTGTTCGGTGCGGTCCTGCCGCTCGTCCCGTGGTTCGCCGGGACCGGGGGCAGCGCAGCCGTCACCTCGCTGGCGATCGGCATCGCCGCAGCGGCCGTCGTAGGTGGGTTGGTGGCTCGCTTCGCCGAGAAGCCGCTCTGGTACGGCGTCGTCCGCCAGGTCCTGATCGTGATCGTGGCCTGCGGGGTCACCTACTTCATCGGCGAACTCGTCGGCATCAACCTGGCCTGAGCCGACGGGTCGGCAGGGACCGGTTCAGAGGTTCTGTGAGCGCTGACGCTCCGGGGCCACCTTGACGATCACCCGCTCGCTCTGGATCTCGCCCGGGTAGTCCTTGCCCATGTAACGCTGGGCGAGGTGGTCGATGTGCGCTCGGGCCTCGGCGCCGGTCACCGTCTCGACCACCCGACCACGCACCTCGGCGTAGGCGTACGGGTTGTCGGCCTTCCACACGGTGATCGTGACCTGCGGATTCTCGACCACCGCCCGGTACTTCGCTCGGTGGACCTCGGTGTTGAAGATGACGTGGTCGTCGTCGGCATCCACCCACATCACGTGGCTGGCGACGGCCCCCGACGGGAGCACGACCGACACGGTTCCGAAGTTGGCGCCGACGGCGGCGAGTTCCTTGATGGCGGGATCGAGCATGAGTCGAGGCTACGTGATAGGACCGCATCGTGAGTCAGATGAACGTCCTCGGCACCGACCTGCAGCCCTGCTCGTTCGACCCGCTGACGGGGTACTACCGGACCGGCTGCTGCGAGTCCCGCGGTGACGATCCCGGCATGCACGTGGTGTGCTGTCGGGTCACCGACGAGTTCCTCGAGTTCTCCCGACTGGCCGGCAACGACTTGTCGACGCCGATGCCGCAGTACGGCTTCCCCGGACTGCGCGACGGCGATCAGTGGTGCGTGTGTGCCTCCCGCTGGGCCGAGGCGCTCGCTGCCGGACACGCGTGTCCGGTGGTCCTCGAGTCCACCCACGTCAGCGCATTGGAGTTCGTCGGACTCGACGACCTCCGGGCACACGCCGTGGGCTGACCGGACGAACCGTCAGAGCCCGAGGGCGTCGAGCAGGTTCGTCGGGGTGTCCTTCGGGCTGATCTTCGGCCATGCCCGCTCGACCGTGCCGTCGGCCCCGATCAGGAACGCCGATCGTTGGACGCCCATGTACTCCTTGCCGTAGAGCTTCTTCAGGACCCACACCCCGTACATCTCGGCGACGGCATGATCCTCGTCGCCGAGCAGGGTGAATCCGAGTCCGTACTTGTCGTCGAATTTCTTCAACTTGGTGGGCGTGTCGGGGCTGATCCCGATGACCACCGTGTCGCCGATCCGATCGGCGATGTCGCGCAGCCCACAGGCCTGCGTCGTGCAGCCGGGCGTATCGGCTTTCGGATAGAAGTACACGAGGACCGTGCGTCCGAGGAACGACGAGAGCGACACCTCGGCGCCGTGCTGGTCGATGAGCGAGAACGTCGGCGCCGGCGCGCCCGGGATCGGTCCGTTCGTCATGAGGTCGAGACTAGATGGGGTCGAGACGAGGGCCCGCTCCGACCCGAAGTCAGTCCACGAACGTCGCCGCGTGCTCGACCGCCGACATGACGGTGTCGGGTTCGTCGGCCGGCAGCCAGAACACGATCCGGTCGACGCCGGCGTCCCGGTACGCCTCCACCTCGGCCTCCCTCATCGGGCAGCCGTAGATGCCGATCTCGATCGACGCCGGATCGCGGCCGGCCTCGTCACACATCTGGTGCAGCAGCGGCAGCTTGTCGAGCGGGTTGCCGCGGCCGTGGATCGGCATCCACCCGTCGCAGTACTCGACGACATGTCGGAAGGTGACCGGCCCACCGGCGCCACCCATGATCACCGGAGGGTGCGGCCGCTGGATCGGCTTCGGGTACGACGCCGACGGCGAGAAGTCGACGAACTCGCCGTGGAACTCGGCTGCATCCGCCGTCCAGAGTTCCTTCACGGCGAGCACCCGCTCACGTGCCATCCCACGACGGCGCGCCGGGTCGGCGCCGTGGTGCTCCATCTCGTCCTCGTTCCAGCCGACACCGATCCCGAACAGGAACCGTCCGTCGGAGAGCAGATCGAGTGAGGCGCTCTGCTTGGCGAGGTTGATGTGGTGGTGCTGGTTCACCAGGCAGATGCCGGTGCCGACCTTCAGGCGCTCGGTCGCCGCCGCAGCGGCGGTGAGTGCCACGAACGGGTCCATCGTCCGCCAGTACATGTCGGGCAGATCGCCACCGCCCGGATACGGCGTACGGCGGCTCAACGGGATGTGCGTGTGCTCGGCCACCCACAGCGACTCGAACCCGCGGGCTTCGAGTTCTCGTGCCAGGACGTCCGGCCGAATCGTCCGGTCGGTCGGGAAGATGAGCGCAGCGACGTGCATCGCTCGACTGTAGACGGCCGGGCCAGCGCCGGATCAGGCCCCGGTCAACTCCCGCCAACGACCGGGGTGGTCGGCCGCCGCCTGAGCCGGGGTGAGGCGCAGCGTCGACTCGGGCACGAGGTCGGCGACCTTGCGGCCCTCGGCGTAGTGGTGGAGCACGTTGCCGATCCCCTCGAACAGCTCGACGCGTCGTTCGACCAGGTCCGCGGGTGGTTGTTCGTCGTAGTAGCCCCAGATGGTGAACGCCAGATCGATGTCGTGCACCACCGGGGCCCGGCTGAAGGCCGATGCCCGTCGCAGTGCGATCGCCACGCAGCCGCGGATGGCGTCGTCGAGTCGTTCACGCGGCTGCAGGTGGACACGCTCGGCCCGACGACGGGCGATCGTGAGGGCGAACCCCTGATCGGGCCCTTGGGCCCCGAGTCGGGCACCCACAGGCTGCAAGCCGTCGACGATGCCGGGACGGTCGGGGGTCCACGATTCGGGCACGACGTCGGGCGAGGAATACGAGCGGGGGGCGCGTTCGCTGGATCGTGCGGTGCGGGGGGCGGCCATGATCGAAATCGTAGAGGACGAGTGGTGTCGACGCTCAGGCCGAGGCGTGGAGCAGGCCGTAGACGAGGGAATCCTCGAGCGCCCGCCACGAGGCCTCGATGATGTTGGGGCTCACCCCGATGGTCGTCCAATCCCGCTCGCCGTCCGTCGCCGTCAGCAGGACCCGGGTCACGGCGCCGGTCGCCTCTCCGCCGTCGAGGATCCGGACCTTGTAATCGGTGAGGTGGATCCGCTCGAGATGCGGGTACGCGCGCTGCACCGCCCGCCTCAACGCCCGGTCGATCGCGTTGACCGGGCCGTTGCCCTCCGAGGTGAACACGTGACGCTCTTCGACACCGGACTCGGCCGTGACCCACACCTTGACCGTCGCCTCGGTGTTGAACGCTCCGGTCGACATCTCGTCGGTGATCACCCGCATCGACTCGACGCGGAAGAACTCCTGCGTCCATCCCGTCGCCCGACGCATCAGCAGCTCGAGCGAGGCATCGGCCGCCTCGAAGTGGTACCCCTCGTGTTCCAGACGCTTGAGATCGTCGATCACCTGGTTGATGGCGGCGCCGTCGAGCTCGAGTCCGAGGTCGTCGGCCTTCATCTGGATCGTCGCCTTGCCCGCCATCTCCGACACGACGAATCGGGTGCCGTTACCGACTGCCGACGGGTCGACGTGCTCGTAGGCATCCTTCGCCCGGGCGATCGCGCTCACGTGCAGACCGGCCTTGTGGGCGAACGCCGACGAACCGACGTACGGCGCCTGGGGGTCCACCGCTCGGTTGAGTTGCTCGGCGATCCGGTGCGACACGAGGGTGAGGCGCTCCATCCGGCCCTCGGGAAGGCAGCTGAACCCCTGCTTGAGTTGGAGATTCGGGATGATCGTCGTCAGGTTCGCGTTGCCAGTCCGTTCACCGAGTCCGTTGAGTGTTCCCTGGACGTGGCGGGCGCCGGCGCGGACAGCGGCCATCGAGTTGGCGACGGCGCACCCGGTGTCGTCGTGACAGTGGATCCCGATCGTCACGTCGTGTCCGACGTGGGCGTGCACCTGCCGCACGATCTCGTCGATCTCGTGCGGCAGGGAACCGCCGTTCGTGTCACAGAGCACGACGTGCGAAGCACCGTGCTCCACCGCTGCTTCGAGGGCCCGGAACGAGAACTCCGGGCTCGCCTTGAAGCCGTCGAAGAAGTGTTCCATGTCGACGAGGACCTGTCGGTCGTGGGACCGGAGGAAGCGCACCGAGTCGGCGATCATCGCCACTCCCTCGTCGAGGGTCGTCTTGAGCGCCTCGGTCACGTGGTACTCGGAGCTCTTCGCCACGATGCACACCGCCGACGTCCGGGCGTCGAGGAGGTGCTGGAGCGTCTGGTCGTCGTCGACCTTGCCCCTCGGGCGACGGGTCGATCCGAACGCGACGAACGTGGCCGTGGACAGGTGCAGTTCCGAAGCCGCTCGTTCGAAGAACTCGATGTCCTTCGGGTTGGCGCCGGGCCAGCCACCCTCGATGAAGTGGACGCCCAGATGATCGAGTTGCTCGGCGATCCGGAGTTTGTCCTCGACCGTCGCCGAGACGCCTTCGACCTGGAGACCGTCGCGCAGCGTCGTGTCGAAGATCTCGACCGTCGCTGGCGTGCCGGGTGTGGTCGACGTGCTGGTGTCACTGGTCATCGCTGCGGTACTCATCTCGGTCGTTCGGTCGGGCAACAAAAAAGCCGCCACGAGGGCGGCGGGACGAGCACGTGCGGGGCACGTGCTCTAGAGAAT
>JBMUCX010000112.1:0-8770 GCA_049458915.1 Ilumatobacteraceae bacterium | reverse complement strand
CGCCGATCCCGATCCCGGCCAACCAGCCGACGGGGCCACCGATCATCAATCCGAGCAATCCGGACCAGATCGCCCCGGTCGCAGCCGTCCGTGCCGGCTGAGGGTCGATCGTCTCGCGGACACGGACGTCACCGGTCGCGTCCTTGCTGACCACGACGGCGTCCCGGAGCCGGAGCGACTGCACACTGGCGAGACGCGTCATCGCAGTGAGGAACTCCTGGGCCCGGAACTGGTCGTCGAACGACACGCCGATCAGGGCCTGATCGGTGTCGAGGTACTCGATCGGACGGGTGTCGTCGAACCGGTCGTCGGCGGGACGCCCCTCGAGGGAGGGTGGCGACCAGTCGGCCGTCTCGGCGGCGCCGTCCCGGTCGTCTCGGTCGTCGCCAGGTACACCCATCGGCGGAATGGTAGTTGCCCTCCGGCACCGAGAGCGCTCGGGGAGTCGGGCGTCGTCCGGTGGCCGCCACGGGATAGCATCGCTTCGTCCTCATGGACTGACCGGGATGTGGCGCAGCTTGGCTAGCGCACCTGCTTTGGGAGCAGGGGGTCGGGAGTTCGAATCTCCCCATCCCGACCACGGAGTGGGCTGGACCGATCGATCCACTCGGTGCGGCGCCGTCGGATGCCCTCAGAGGGCGATCGGTCCGCTCCCGGGTCGTTCGGACGGGCGGGCCCAACGGCGGTGACCGACGTCGAGCGACATCGACCGGTAGGCCTCGTCGAGCCATTCGGCCGGTTCGGCGCCGAAGGCGAATCCGACGAGGTCGAGGTGAGCGCGTCGGAACGACGGTCCGTGCCCGGCGTCGAGTCCCGCGAGCACATGGGCCAACTCGTGCAGCACGGTCGCCGGGGTCATCTGATCGGCCGCCAACCGGACGACCGGTGGCGCCGCCCCACGACGTCGCGTGCTCGACGAGCAGGCGTCGACCCTGGCTGGAACGATCTCGGTCTCGCCACAGGGCCACCACGCGGCGTCGGTGACGAGCCGACCGAGCACGAGGAGTTCGTCGAACGGGGTGATCGCCTCGTACGAGGTGCCCTCGAACGCAGCGAGTTCGGCGGCGTACACCGAGGAACGACCCCGGTCGATCGATGGCGGTGACGGCATCATCGGCCCGTCCCGATCGCCCGACGACCGGCGACTCGTCGCCGACCGAGGTCAGCACGCGCTGCGGCCTCCCTCCCGGCTCGCCAACCGCTCTCCGTCGGCGCCTTGGCCGGGCGGGCGGAGACGATCCGTCCGAACTGGCGCGCCGCGAACTCGTCGACTCGCTCGTCACGGGCTCGCAGCGCCGGAAGCACCGATTCGGGCCGATCGACACGGCGCTCGGCCTCTTCGACCGAGCGGCGCAGCATCGACCGGACCTCGTCGGCGTACCCGAACAGGAACGAGCGACGCCACTGTTGGGTCGCAGCCGGTGTGGCCCGACGCTCGGCCGCCATGCGCGAGGCGGCCTGCGTGTGCAGGGAGTGGTACAGCAGCTCGACGGTTTCGAGATCGGGCCGGTGGCCGGCGACGAGCGCCACGGTGCCGTGCGGTCGCACTTCGTAGACCACCTTGCATCCGTTCGATTCCCCGACCGCTCCGAGGAGCGCCAGGCGACCCCGAACGTACGCCCCACGGCCGACGAAGACCTCGACCACGCCGAGATCGCCTCGCTCGTCGTCGCGCAGACGGTCGGCGTCGATCCGGTACTGGGCGATCAACTCGGCAGCCTTGCGGGAGAACGCATCGGCCTCGTTGGGGTTGTCCGTTCCCTCGGCCATGGCGAGCAACTTGCGGACCCGCCCGACGAGGGTCGGATCGGCCGAGGTCGACTCGTCGCGGGCAGCAGCGCGGTTCGTGGCGGTCATGCCCTCCCATCTTGGCCGACGGGTGTGACATCGAAGCGTCCACCCGGTCGGGGTTCCGGTCGGGAGGATGCCTTCGGTGTCCTCCCGGGCCGGTCCGACTCCGGCTGTGACCGGCTCGTCCGCCTCGTGACCGATCTGTCGGCCGGTCCGACCGGCCGGGTACGCTCGAGGCCCTGGCCAACGCTCCGTTCGCTCCGCCTCGGGCTCAGCACCGCTCGCGACTCGGATACCTCCCGGCGCTCGACGGACTACGAGCACTCGCGGTGCTCGCCGTCGTCGCGTTCCACGGCGGGGCGCTCCGGGGTGGGTTCATCGGCGTCGACGTGTTCTTCGCCATCAGTGGCTACCTCATCACCGGACTCGCTCTGAGCGAGATCGACGCGAGCGGTCGACTCGATCTGGTGGGGTTCTGGATTCGGCGAGCCCGGCGACTCCTCCCGGCACTGTTCCTCGTCGTCACCACCACCCTCGCCGTCGTGTTCGTCGCCGACCAGTCTTTCGACACCGACATCGCTCCGTCCGACCTCTCGACGGACGTGCTCGCCACCATCGCCTACGTCGCGAACTGGACGCGGGCGTTCGGCGGAGACCCGTACTTCGACGCCTACGAGGCACCGTCACTGCTCCAGCACACCTGGTCGCTCGCCGTCGAGGAGCAGTTCTACATCGTCTGGCCGCTGGTCCTGCTCGCCTCGCTCGCCATCGCTCGACGCCTTCGCACGGATCTGCGATTCGTGATCGGCATCACGGCGGGCGGCTTCGCCGTGGCGTCGACGGCCTGGGCGACCTGGCTCGCGACGGCGGGCCCGCCCTTCGACCGCCTGTACTTCGGCACCGACACCCGGGCGGTCGGCCTCGCCGTCGGGTGTGCCGTCGCTTGCGCCACGACCTGCGGAGACCGAACCGGCGCCCGGCGCACGCCCACCCTGCTCACCGTGGGCGGTGTGATCTCGTTCGTCGTCCTGGTGCTCCTCGCCGTGGTGCTCGACGGAGGTGAGCGATGGCTCTACGGACCCGGCTTCGCACTGGTCGCCGTCGCGTCGGTCGTCGTCGTCGACGCAGCGAGCCGTTCCGGGCCGATCGCCGCGGTGCTCGCCGTCCGTCCCCTCCCGGCGATCGGGCGCGTGTCGTACGGGATCTATCTCTGGCACTGGCCGACGATCGTGATCCTCGACCGGGAGCGGACGGGGTTGGACGGCCCTGCGATCTGGCTGCTCTGGTCGACGGTCACCGCGATCGCCACCGCTGCCTCGTGGCACCTCGTCGAGCGCCGCGTGCCCGCTCCGGACGGCCGCCGGCGCGTCCTCGCCTACCTGGCCGCCCCGTTGCTCGTGGTCGCCGGCGGTGCGGTCGTGGACGCATCGAGCGGACCGGAGACCGAGTCCGCCATCGAGATCGGTCCGGTGGAGATCGGTCCGGCCGACATCACTCCGGCCGACGTCACCCCGGCCATCGGTGCGACGTCGACCGCCACCGCCCCTGACAGCACGAGCGCCGCTGCCACGAACTCGGAGACCGGACCGTTCGGCGGCAGCGGTCCGATCCGGATCCTCCTCCTCGGCGACTCGGTGGCGGAGTCGCTCGGCGACGCACCGACGATGACCTACGGCGGGCGGCCGATCGACGCCCTGAACCGGGGCATCGTCGCCTGCCCGGTTCACCCCACCGGAGCGTGGAAGTACGACAACGGGTCGCTCGTGTCCGATCCACCCGAATGCGAGGACGAGAACCGCTTCGACGCCGTCGTCGACGAGTTCCGCCCCCACGTGGTGATCGCGATGTTCGGATGGCCGGGAACGATCGCCGGCCGAACCCTCGACGACGGCCGAACGGTCGTCGCCTGCGATCCCGAGCACGACCGACTGTGGGCCAACGGTTTCGTCGATCTCGCCGAGCGGTACCGCGACCGGAGCGTCGTGGTCGTTCCCACCGTCGCCCCGCCGCAACGATTCATCGACCCCGAACAGGAACGACGCCCCGGTTGCCTGGACGATGCCCTCCGGAGCACGGGGATCCGACTCGTCGAGTGGTCCGAATGGTTGTGTCCCGACGGCGACTGTACGCCTGCCGCGGCCTTGCGACGAGACCCGGTGCACTTCGCGCCGGACGCTCGAGAGGTCGTCTGGACCGCGTTGGTCCGGCAGTCCTTGGACGCAGCGATACGATGACCGCTGACGGCAGCCCTGCTCGCGAAGGATCGACACCGTGTCCCACCTGATCAGACGACTCCGATCGATCGTGCTCGGCGGCGGACTGGTCGCGCTGGTCGGTGTGCTCACGCCGATCTGGTTCGTTCACGACCGGTTCCACCGCCTCGCCTCCCTCCGTCGCGGTGGCGGGGTTTCGCCGATTCCCCGAGTGGCTGCTTCGAACACGTCGATCGACGAGCTCCTCTCCACGGGCACCCCGGTGATCGTCGAAGGTTTGGCCGAGCACCTCGGTATCGCGACCGCAGCAACCTCTGCATCGCTCCGTGACCGGGTCGGGGAAGCCACGCTGGACGTGGCGTTCCACGACGCCGCATCGCCGTACTTCCTCTACAGCGGCGGTTATGGAGCAACCGTCGACCACCGTCGCACGATGACCATCGACGGCTTCCTCGACATGATGTTCGGAACGGGTCCCGACCACGGCTCGGTCGTGTACCAACTCCTCGGCGTGCGGGCCTGTGGTGGACGGATCGCCGAGGAACTCGACGAGTTCGATCAGGCGATTTCATCGGCCACCGACCACCGGACCGAAGCGAGGTTCAGCGGGATCTGGATCGGTTCGGCCGGCGTCGTCACACCGCTCCACCACGATGCATGGCCCGGTCTGCTGTTCCAGACCGAAGGTCGCAAACGGGTCGCCATGTACCACCCCGGAGATCGGCCGAATCTCTCGTTCCGGACACCGCTGAAGGGGGCTGGACGCTGGTCGAACCTTCCGGCCAGGTCGTCCGAGGCCGATCCGGGCGACTTTCCCGGCCTGAGCCGCACCCGCCGTCTGGAGGCCGAACTCGGACCGGGCGACACGTTGTACATCCCGCCGTTCTGGCCGCACGAGATGGAGGGTCTCGAACCCAACATCAGCGTTCCGTTCCGCCTCGCCCAGTTCCGTCGGAGCTACCTCGACCCCGGATTCCTCAGACCGGCATCGGAACTGGTTCGCGCCAGGCTCTCGGCGTGACCGACGACCGGCGACTCGCCGAGCGACTCGTCAGGGCGATCCACGAGCAGCGCCTCTCCGACGAGGCAGCACAGATGGCGAGCGACGAGAACTCGGTGGTCCGGGCGACCGGCGTCGGTCTGTGCTCGACACTCGAACGGATCGCCGCTTCGGTCGACGTCGACCGGTTCGCCTCGATGCTCGCTTCGGGCGGCGTGCGGATCATCGACGTTCGACGGCCGACCCTCGCCCAACGCCACGAGGCCCGACTCCGGATCGACCGCTCGCAGGCCGGCCTCGCACTCGACGTGCTGGCCGCGCACGGGTACGACCCGCATCCCGCCTGGCGACGAGGAGCACGGCGTTCGTACCTCGAAACCTCGAGTCACGTGACGGTGAGTCGAACCGACGAGTGGACGACGGTCGTGCGCCTCGACCTCGACCCGGCACGCGACCGGTTGCGCACTGCGGGCCGACTCACTGCGCCCCGACCCGCCGATTGGGCGGCCGTCGATCTCCCCAATTGGGCATGGCGTGGCTACCGACTCGTTCGCCCGGTCCGACTCCTGCTCGAGCGATCCGGCATCCGACGGCGCGACCACGGCGCGCTCGAACCGTTCCTCGCCACGCCGACATCGCTGATCGGGCCACTGCTCGACCTCGCCGATGTCGGGCCGGACGACCTCGTCGCCGATCTCGGTTGTGGCGACGGTCGAATCGTCGTCGAGGCGGCGAAGCGCCGAGGATGCCGTGGCCTGGGCGCCGATCATTCGGCGTCGCTCGTCGAGGCGGCTCGCCGGCGCGCCACCGACCACGGTGTGTCCGACCGCGTGGAGTTCGCGGTCGGCGACGCCACGGCACTCGACCTCTCCCAGGTCGACGTCGTGTTCCTGTTCCTCCCGATGAACCTGGCGGCGGTGATGATCGACCGTCTCCGGGATCGCCTCCGCCCGGGAGCGCGCGTCGTGTGCCACGAACAGAACCGCCCGTCGCCCCGATTCTCGATACCCGATCGGACGGTGCCGGTGGTCACCGAGGATGCCGTGACCGTCGCCCATCTCTGGACCCTCGGAGGTTCCGAGGGGCACGGGGTAACGAGCACCACGACCGGCTGATACCTTGACAGGAATGGACGCCCGGCAGAGCGCCCGCCTCTCGACCCTCGTCCTCGACGCAGCGAGCATTCGTCAGATCGTCGAAACCGTCGGTCGAGATCACCTGATGGACCTCGTGATCGACCGACTCCGAGGTCGATGTGCGGAGATGCCGGACATTCCCTCCGACACCCGGGACCGTGACGGCTTCCGGTACGACAAGCCGGCGCTCGGACTCGTCGAGTGGATGCCGACCCACGAGATCGGCGGCCCGGTCGTCGTGAAGATGGTCGGATACCACCCGACGAACCCGGTACAGCGCGGTCTCCCGAGCGTCATCGCCACCACCTCGATGTGGGACACGGTCACCGGTCACCTCGTGGCGATCGCCGACAGCACCCTGCTCACGGCCATCCGCACAGGAGCCGCATCGGCCATCGCGACCGATCTGCTGACCGACGACTCGTCGATCACCCTCGGGATCATCGGCCTGGGCGCCCAGGCCGTGACCCAGGCCCATGCGATCTCCCGGATCAGGTCGATCGAGCGGATACTGGCATTCGACGTCGACGACGACGTCGCCACATCGTTCGCGGACCGCGTCCGCTTCCTCGGTGTCGACGTCGAACTCCTCGATCGCGCCGACGCGGTGCTCGGTGTGGTCGACGTCCTGTGCACCTGCACCTCGGTCGACATCGGAGCCGGACCGGTCGTCTTCGATGATCGACACCGGTCGGGGTTGCACGTCAACGCCGTGGGCGCCGACTTCCCGGGCAAGACCGAGTTGCCACGAACGATGCTCGAGCGCGCCTTCGTCGTCCCCGACGTGACGAGCCAGTGCCGCGCCGAGGGCGAATGTCAACAGTTGGACACCGAGCTCATCGGGCCCGAACTCGCGGAGCTCGTCCGCTCGCCCGAGCTCGCAGCGCCCCACCGCCGTCGGCTCTCGGTGTACGACTCGACCGGTTGGGCGGTCCAGGACGCCGTCGCCCTCGAGCTCGCCGTCGAGCTCGCCGAACGGCTCGGGATCGGCGAGTCGATGCAACTCGAACACCTCCCCTCCGACCCGTACGACCCGTACGGACACACCATCGCCTGACCACGACATCGCCTGACCACGACATCGCCGACCGGATGCCGGCGTTCCGCCCCACTCCCCAGGAGCACACATGATCCGTTCCCTGTTCACCCGTCGCCGTGCCGCTGCTGCCGTCACGGCGATCGGCGTCCTCGCTGCGCTCGCCCCCGCCGGCACGGCGAGCGCCCACCGGTACGACGAGTCGTACCTCTACCTCGACGTCGGCGACAACTCGCTCGGCGGTCGCGTGGAGATGCCGTACGGCGACCTCCGCACCGTCTTCGGCCTCGACCTCACCGGTGACGTCGACGCGATCACCGCCGAACTCGAGGCGAACCTCACCGACCTGCAGGAGTACGCCGAGGCCCGGACGTCGATCGGGTCGGGTGGGGCCACCTGGCAACTCGACTTCGACGGGCTCGAACTGCTCGAAGAAGAAGGAATCGGCGACGACGGACGCGGGTACGCCATCTTGCCGTACCAGGTCGCGCTCGGTGGCCTGGCCGTGCCCGAGCGTCTGGAGATCACCTTCACGCCGTTCCTCGAGGAGATCCCGAACCGCACCAACATCACCCTCATCGCCAACGACTGGAAGCGAGGTGTCGTGGAGGAGGAGACGAACGAACTGCTCTTCCACACGCTCGACGCGCCGTCCGGCGTGATCGACCTCGGCGAGCCCGATCAGTGGCTCAACTTCCGGCGCAGCATCGACCTCGGTGTCGACCACATCCGAACGGGGCCCGATCACATCTTCTTCGTCATGGTGCTGCTACTCCCGTCGGTACTCGTGCTGTCCGCCGCGAAGTGGCAGCCCGTCGATCGGTTCGGAAGTTCGCTCTGGCGGGTCGTGCTCGTGGCGACGATGTTCACCGTCGCCCACTCGATCACGTTCACGCTCGCGGGACTCGAGTTGCTCCCACTGCCTCCGTCCAAGCTCGTCGAGACGCTCATCGCGCTGTCCATCGCTGCCGCAGCCGTCCACAACGTGCGGCCGATCCTGGGCCACCGCGAGTGGGCGATCGCCTTCGTGTTCGGACTCTTCCACGGCATGGGATTCGCCGGACTCGTCGCCGACCTCGACATCAACCGTTCGACCCAACTCGTCTCGCTGCTCGGCCGGAACGTCGGCATCGAAATCGGCCAGTTGATCATCATCGCGATCACCTTCCCGACGCTGTTCCTCCTCCGTCGCACCAAGGTGTTCATGCCGCTGTTCACGGTGGCCTCGCTGGCGCTGGCAGCGCTCAGCCTGACCTGGGTCTGGGAGCGCATCACCGAGACCGAAGTCGGGATCAACGGCCTCGTCGACCGGGTCATCCTCTGGCCACGCTCGTTCTGGGCGATGGTCGTCGTCACCGCCGTCGCCGGTGTCGTGCGCCTCGTCGTCGCCCGCCGAGAAGGACTGCTGCCGACCGCGTCGGCTCACGCCGAATCGCCGCCGACCACCGACGAGGTCGACGTCACCGACGAGGACGAGCCGGCGCTCGTCTGAGGAGTCCGGTCGCGGCTCGTCCGATCGTGGAGGGTGTCTGCTCGGGCGCAGCCGAGCCCGAGCAGGCGTGCCACCACGTTGCGCAACACGTCGGTGGAACCC
>JBMUCX010000111.1:0-8824 GCA_049458915.1 Ilumatobacteraceae bacterium | reverse complement strand
ACGCCGGGTCGTCGTCGACCGGGTTGTAGTGGATCTCGTTGATCACGACCCGAGGTGTCGCGGCCGCTGCGGAGGGCGGCTCGAGCGTCGAGGCGATTGGTATCGACGTCATGACCAGACCGAGTAGGAGCGTTCGACGCATCGTTGGAGAATAGTTCGCTCCGTGGACTCCGAATCGCAGGACCTTGGACCCTTGAAGCGTCGACCACCGAACACCGAGTATCGAAACATGGCCAGACCGCTACGGACTGACGGAAACGGTGTCGAACAGCTGGCCCCGGACGAGTGCTGGCGACTGCTCGAACGCCACGAGGTCGGTCGTCTCGCCGTGTCGGTGTCGGATCATCCCGACATCTTTCCCGTCAACTACGTGGTCGACCGGGGCGGCATCGTGTTCCGGACCGGACCGGGCATCAAACTCGCCGCCTCGGTCCTCGGTCGAGGGGTCGCGTTCGAGATCGATGGATACGACCCGTTGGCCGGGGAGGCGTGGAGCGTCGTGGTGAAAGGATCCGCTCGGTTGGTCGAGCACATGATCGAGTACTTCGCGGCCGATGACCTGCCCCTCTTCCCGTGGCATGCGGCACCCAAGCCCGAGATCGTCCGGATCGACGTCGACGAGATCACGGGCCGACGATTTCGCGTCGTGGAGCGGGCGGCGATCGAGGCGGCCGATCCTGCCCACGTCCACCCGTACACGTCGCCCGATTGACGGACCGCCGGACCGACGTCGAGCCGTCCCCTTGGCTAGATTCTCGCCATGTCGAGACTGTGCGGTCGTCCGGGGTGCTCGGCACCGGGCAGTGTGTCGTACGGGATGATCACCGAAGATCTGCTGTTCTGGATCGAGCCGCTCGACGACGCCACCGATGATCTCGTCGGCGTGTTGTGCCGCCGGCACGCCGATGCGATGGTGGTGCCGAGGGGTTGGACGCTCGACGATCGTCGCGAGCCGGCACCGCGCCTGTTCCGGCCGCCATCGGAGGACCACGTCGATCGACCCCGACCATCGGTTGCTCGACGCCCCCGCCCCGAGATCGGGGCCGAGCAACTGCAGATCGACGGAACGGGCGACATCGAACGACCGTCGACCCCGAATGCCGCCGATCTCGACGGCGAAGCCGTCGGAGATGTTCCGTCCTGGCATCCCGAGTTCGACGAGAACGATGACCTCGGAGGCGTGCTCGAAGTCCGGAGCCCGTTGCTCGCCCGCGCCTTCCTCGGTATCGATCGGCCCCGGGGCTGAGCAGGATCCTCCGATGGAAACCACCGCTTCCGTGCTGCTGCCGGCCGCCCCGTCGGAGGTGTTCCCGATCGTCGCCGATCTCGGAACCACGACCCGGTGGCTGCCGCTCGTGCACCGGGTGGAGTCGGTCGGGCCCGACGCCTGGGACGTCGAACTCAGAGCGGCGGTCGGTCCGTTCGCCCGCTCGAAGCGGCTTCGAATGGTTCGGGTCGATCATCGACCCGATGTCGGCGTGCGGTTCGAGCGGGCCGAGATCGACGGGCGGCACCACGCTCCGTGGATTCTCCGGTGCGACCTCGAGCCACGTGGTGCTTCGACGGTGGTGACGATGCACCTGGTGTATCTCGGCCGGCTGTGGACTCCGGGACCGCTGTCCCGGGTGCTCGATCAGGAGGTCCAACGAGGCCGCGACGGGCTGCTCGCATTGTTCGACGGGTCGTCATCGTCGCCGAACTGACCAGGCGGTCCACCGGCCGTCGGGGCGTCGAGCCAGTTCGAGCGGCATCGCGAAGCAGTCACTCAGCGTGTCCGATGTCAACGTCTCGGTGATCGGTCCGCTCGCGACACTCCGGCCGTCGCGCAGGAGCAGGACGTGGGTGATCGCTTCCGGCACCTCGTCGACGTGATGGGTGACCAGGACGATCGGAGGGCCTCCCCGGGTGCCGGCCAGGTCACCGAGCGCCTCGACGAGTTGTTCCCGGCCCCCGAGGTCGAGACGCGCCGAGGGCTCGTCGAGGAGCACGACCCCTGGTTCGTTCATCAGCGTCCGAGCGAGCATGACCCGCTGCTGTTCGCCCGACGACAGCGACCCGATCGTGCGGTCGGCGAAGGCCGCCACCGACATCCGGGCGAGGCACGCTCGCGCTCTGTTCCGATCATCGTCGTCGTACCGGTGCCACCAGGGCTCGAGGGCGGCGAACTTCGCCGTCATCACGATGTCGAGCGCCGTCAACTCGGGCCGGAACTGTGCGGTGAGCGCCGCCGAGGCGAATCCGACGCGTCGTCGAAGCCGTCGGACGTCGGTGCGGCCGAGCTGCTCGCCGAGGACTCGGACGGTACCCGACGACGGGTGGTCGTACATCGCCGCGATCCGGAGCAGGGTCGTCTTGCCGCACCCGTTCGCGCCGAGGATCAACCAGTGCTCGTCGCGGTCGACCCGGAGATCGACGTGGTCGAGGATGCGCCGTTCGCCGCGGTCGACGACGATCGACTCGAGCTCGAGCGGAGCGGGTCGGGTCGGTGGGTCGTGCTGTGGCGTCATGCGTGGCCGGATCCGTGTCGGGTGACGGTGGGTCGGACGCCCGAACGGTACCGCGGAGTACGATCGCTCGGCGTGTGGGCGGTGTGTCGCAGAGCTTCGGCGATCGTGGTCGCAGTGCTGCTGCCGGCCACCGTCGTGGTGACCACGGCATCAGCCGGCCTCGAGCCGGACCAGGAGGCGGCGGCAGCGGCGGCCCGTGAGATCATCGCTGCCCGGGAGCGGGCGAACATGGCAGCGGAGGCCTACTTCGCTGCCGAGTCGCGGCTCGAACTGCTCGAGCTCGACCAAGCCCGACTCGTGGTCGAACTCGACGACCTCGCTCGACTCGTGGCGGATCTCCGTCGGTCACTCGAGTCCGTTGCCGTCAGCCGTTTCGTGTCATCGGGCTCGACCGGCATTCCGATCCTGACCGATCTCCGTCGCCCGACCGAGCAGATGCACGGTGACGTCCTGGCCCGGGTCGCGACGGACGAGGGCGAGAACACGATCGACGACTACAACGAGGCGACCGCTGCGCTCGCCCGGAAGCAGGAGCAACTCCGTGAGAACGAGCGCTCCCTCGAGCAGCAGCAGGCCGACCTGCTCGACCTCCAGTCGGAAGCGGAGGCCGAAGTGGAGCGGCTCCGCGAGATCGAGGCGCAGCGCCTGGCCGATGAGGCGGTGCAGCTCGCACTCGAAGCCCAGGTGCGAGAGGAGGCCCGCCGACTGGCCGAGATCGAGCGACGGTCCGCCGAAGCGCAACGGACGGCCGGTGATGCCGCCCTGCTGTCGGCGACGAACTCGAGCGGAGGCCAGTACTCGGGCAATCGCGGAGCCAGCGGTGGAGGCGCAGGTGGGCGGACCGGTGGTGGCGGGTCCGGCTCCGATCCGCGTGCGGGCGGAGACGGATTCGTCGATGTGATCGTGTGCCCCGTCCAGGGCATCTCGGCGTACGGCAACACCTGGGGAGCACCGCGCAGTGGCGGACGACGGCACCAGGGGACCGATCTGCTCGCCCCGACCGGGACACCGCTCCAGGCGGTGATCGGCGGCATCGTGACGCACAAGGACAACGTGCTGGGTGGGATCACCATCTCGTTGCTCGGCGACAACGGGAATCGCTACTACTACGCACACCTGTCGGCCTACGAGGGTGAACCGGGTCGGGTCGAGCAGGGACAGGTCATCGGCTACATCGGCGACACCGGGAATGCGACCGGCGTCCCCCACCTGCACTTCGAGATCCGACCGGGCGGTGGGGTCCCGGTCAATCCGTATCTGTCGGTGCGGGCGGCAGGATGCTGACTGGTGATATCGACGCCGCAGCACCGGTCGTCGCCGTGCTCGCCGAGCTGGCCGATGTCGATGTCTCCTCGGCTCGTCTCCTGACGGGTGGGGCATCTCGGCAGACCTGGCGCTGCGAGACCTCCGACGGAGTGTTCGTCGTGCAGCGACAGCGTGCTGGCGCCACCCACGACATGTCGATCGAAGCAGCCGTCCTCCATGCGGCTGCGGCCGAGGGGGTGCCGGTCCCCGAGCCCGTCGGTCACGTGGTCGGCGAGGACGGTGTTTCGACGCTCGTGACCAGATTCGTCGCGGGCGAGACGATCGCCCGGAAGATCCTTCGCGACGACCGTTTCTCGAGCGCCCGGGCGGTCCTCGCCGAGCAACTCGGCCGGGCACTGGCGCGGGTGCACCGGATCGACACCGACCTGGTGCCCGGGCTCGCCGAGTTCGATCCGCTGAAGGTCTATCGAGATCACCTCGATGCGATCGGACGACCTCACCCGGCGTTCGAACTCGCGTTCCGCTGGCTGGACGAGCACCGTCCGGCCGCGCTCGGGCGGCCGGTCGTCGTCCACGGTGATTTTCGTCTCGGCAACGTCATCGTCGACGAGCGCGGCCTGGCGGCCGCGATCGATTGGGAGCTCGCCCATGTCGGCGATCGCGGTGAGGATCTCGGCTGGGTCTGCGTGCCGGCGTGGCGGTTCGGTTCGGAACTTCCCGTGGCCGGCGTCGCAGCGCGAGACGTCTTGCTCGAGGCATACGCCGATGAATCGGGAGTCGTCGTGGATCGGGAGACCTTGCGATGGTGGGAGGTCAACGGGATCCTCCGCTGGGGCATCATCTGCGTGATGCAGGCCGAGACCCACCTCTCGGGCGTCGTGCGGAGCCACGAACTCGCAGCGATCGGTCGACGGGTCTGCGAGAACGAGTACGACCTCTTCCTGGCCCTGGAGGGTCGCTGGTGACGGGTCCGCACGACGCGCCGACGGCCGCCGAGTTGGTCCAAGCGGTGAGGGAGTGGATCGAGGGTCTGGGCGACACACCCGCGAACCCGTTCCACGCCCGGGTCGCTGCGAACGTGCTCGGCATCGTCGAGCGTGAGCTCGAGTCGGGACCCGAACAGGCCCGTCGCCACGAAGCGCGACTCGCAGCACTCGGGGTCGCCGATGACCGAGAGCTCGCCTCTGCGATCCGGAACGGCGTGCTCGACGATCGACTGGACGAGGTGCGTGATGCGGTCCGCGACAGCGTTCGCGACAAACTCGCCGTCGCGAATCCGCGCTATCTCGACCGCAGCGAGACGGGCTGACCGGCGGCGAGTTGTCCGCACGCGGCATCGATCTCGGTGCCGCGGTTCTGGCGAACCGTCGCGTTCGCCCCGAGCGACTCCAGCAGATCACGGAACTCGTGCACGTGTCGAAGGCTCGACCCACGTGTCGGGTAGCCGGGTGTCGGGTTCAGCGGGATCAGGTTGACGTGCGCGCCCGGGCGGAGTCGCCGGCACAACGCCGCCAACTCGGCTGCATCGCGCTCTCGGTCGTTGACGCCGTCGATCATCGCCCACTCGAAGCTGATCCGTCGGTTCTTCTCCCGGAGATAGTCGCGGCAGGCGTCGATCAGGGCGTCGATCGGATATCGCCGGTTGATCGGTACGAGTTCGTTCCGGAGTGCGTCGTTGGCGGCGTGGAGGGAGACGGCGAGGTTGACGGGGAGTGGCCGGCCGGCGAGGGAGCGGATACCCGGAACGATGCCGACCGTGCTCACGGTGATGTGTCGCGCCGAGAGCCCCAGGTCGCCCTGTATCCGCTCGACGGCGGCCCAGACGTTCTCCTCGTTCGCGAGCGGCTCGCCCATGCCCATGAAGACGACGTTCGACACGCGTCGATCGCGCTCGCGCGCTCGACGAGCGCACCGGACGACCTGCTCGACGATCTCGCCGACGCTCAGGTGCCGGGTGAACCCGGCCTGACCGGTCGCGCAGAAACCACACGCCATGGCACACCCGGCCTGACTGGAGATGCAGACCGTGGCTCGGTCCCGGTACAGCATCAGCACCGACTCGATCCGGCTCCCACCGCCGAGTTCCCAGAGGAACTTGATGGTGTTGCCGTCCTCGCTCACCGACTCGGTCACCGGTGTGAGCGCCGTGGGGAGTTGCCGGGCGAGGTCGCCCCGAAGCGCCTTGGGCAGCGTCGTCCAGTCGTCCGGATCGGACAGTTGCTCGTAGAGGGCACTCCAGACCTGGTCGAGCCGGTAGCGCGGGAGACCCGCCAGGAGCGTCGCCAAGTCGTCGCGCGAGACGTCGTAGCGGCTCGTCATCCCGCCTCGAGCACTTGGTCGGCCAATCGTTCGTATTCGTCGATCCGCGCTCTGCACACGTCGAGCGATGCGTCCCAGAACGACTGGTCGGTGACGTCGAGTCCGAAGCTCCGGCCGAGTTCCTCGGCCGTGTCCATGCCCGCGCGGGACAGCAGATCGGCGTAGCCCGATCGGAACGCCTCGGCGTCCTCGCGGTAGCGGGCGTAGAGGCCGAGGCCGAACAGCAGCCCGTACGTGTAGGGCCAGTTGTAGAAGTGGCTGCCGTAGTAGTGCGGCTTGAGGAGCCACATGTACGGGTGTCGGGTGTCGAGGTCGAGACCGTCGCCGTAGGCGGACTCCTGGGCGTCGAGCATGAGGGCGTTGAGTTCGGTCACACCGAGTGAGCCGGACCGTCGCCGGTCGAACACCGCTCGCTCGAAGAGGAATCGTGAGTGGATGTCGACCACGACCTGGTTCGATCCGGCGAGATCGACGTCGAGCAGCGCCAGACGGTCGAGCCCGTCGAGGCGGGCGAGTCCGGCTTCGACGGCGAGGGTTTCGCAGAAGATGCTGGCCGTCTCGGCGAGCGCCATCGGTACGCGCTTCTGCAGCGGAGTGCGACCGGCGAGGGTCGTGTTGTGGTAGGCGTGGCCGAGTTCGTGAGCCGTCGTCTGTGCCGATTCGATCGAGCCGGACCAGTTGAGGAGGACGAGCGAGCGATCGTCGACGAACGACATGCAGAACGCTCCGCCCGTCTTGCCTTCGCGCGGCCCTGCGTCGATCCACTGCTCGTCCAGGGCGCGGTCGACGAGTCCGGCGAGTTCCTCGCTGTAGGTGGCGAACGCCGACCGGACCCACTCGATGCCCTCGGTCCAACTGACCGTCGACGCGACCTGCGGCAGGGGCGCGACCAGGTCGTACCACGGCAGGCCACCGTCGTGGCCCTGCAGACGCGCCTTCGCCCTCATCCACCGGCGGAAGTCGGGCAGCGACGCGGTCACCGCAGCCTGCATCGCATCGAACGTGTCCCGGCCGACGGAGTTGGCGAACAGCGAGGCATCGACCGGGTCGGCCCATCGGCGACGGCGGTTCACGATGTTGGCGGCCCCCTTGATCGCATTCATCGCCGCTGCGACGGGCGTGGACACCGTCGGCCAGGCGGCGAGTTCGGCGTCGTACGCCGCTCGCCTGACATCGGCATCGGGCGACGTGGCGAGGCCTCGCACCGCCGGCATCGGGAGTCGCTGCGCCGATCCGTCGGGCATGGCGACCTCGGTCGTGAGTTGAGAGGTCACGTCGCTCTGGAGCTTGGCCCATGCGCTGGCGCCGGTGGTCGCCAGTTCGGCGTGGAGGTGCTCCTCCTGTTCGGACATCTGGTGCGCCGACCGCTCGTCGAGTCGGAGCAGCGGCCCTCGGTGCTCGGCGACCTCTCGACTGACATCGGCCAGGGCATCGACGCCGAGTGAGTGCACCCAGTCGGCGAGTCGGGCGACGAGCGGGGTCAGCTTCGCTTCGTCGTCCTCGATGCGGCTGAGGAGTTGTTGTGCGCGCTCGTCGCGTGAATCGGTGCTGACGGTGGCGTAGACCGTCGCAGCGAGTTCTTCCATCATCGCCGTGGTTCGGTTGAACGCGGAGATGACCGCGTCGGCGGCTCGACCGTCGTCGGGGCCGACCGGTCTCCGTTCGACGGATCGCACGCCGTGCTCGTCGAACAGAGCGACGAGGCGGGTGGTTTCCGCGCCGAGTCGTTCGAGTGCGTCGACGAACGAACGAGCCTCGAGCGATTCGTGGACGTCACTCACGCTCCAGCGTGGAAGTTCGTCGTCGCGAAGTGGCGTCGGGTCGATGGCGCTGGTCATGTGCTGCTCGAATCGGGTTGGAGGCCCGAGCATGCCGTTCGGACCCGGTGGACGGTGAATCCCAGCCGATCGTAGAGCCGGATCGCGGCAGCGTTGGACCCATCGACGAACAGCGTCGCCGTGGTGACGCCGCGTGCGGTGATCGCGTCGAGGCCGGCGAGGACGATCTCCTCGCCCAGGCCGGTGCCCTGGAAGTCGGGGTCGACGGCGACCACGTAGATCTCGCCGATCGGCGGACGGCGATCGACGTGGATCTTCGTCCAGCAGAAGGCAGCGAGGCGTTCGTTCCTGTGGTGGAGCCGGAACCCCTCGGCATCGAACCACGGCTCGGCGACCCGTGCGGTCACGTCGTCGAGCGTCCAGTCGCCCTGCTCCAGATGATCCGCGAAGGCCCGGTTGTTCACGATCACCCAGTCGCGGTCGTCCACCCCGGGTCGGAACCCGCAGGTCTCGATCGAGGCACTTCGTTCGTGGGGGACGGTCCGACGCATCTCCAGGAGTCGTCGACCCCGGGTCAGGCCGATTCGTTCGGCGACCGCGAGGTTGTCGACGTCGTCGCTGTCCAGCCACCAGACCAAGTGGCCTCCTCCGGATCGCCGGAACGCGTCGACGGCCGTGAGGAGGGCGTCGTCGTGCACGGCGCGCCGGCGGTCGTCGACGAGATCGGCTCGAACGACGACTTCGATCGATGACGATGCGTTGGCAGCGCTGATCTGTGCCAGGCCGACCACACCGGTTCCATCGGCGACACGAACCAGCACGAAGCCGTCCGATCCACCCGAGCGCAGATCGAGCCAGAGCAGATCGCTCATCGGACGTTCTTCGCGGGCGGCGCCGACGTCGTCGACGAAGCGAGAGAGTTCGTCGACCTGTGCCGGGTCGCGGTGCCGGGGG